>CAYRZU010000049.1:0-28077 GCA_964428895.1 uncultured Planctomycetaceae bacterium | reverse complement strand
GCTACAGAAAGAGGTTAATGAGAGAAAAAAAAGTGCTTTGCGGAATAGCTGCCGCCCATAGAAGGAACCGCAGTTCCACAGCCCTAGGCCGCCACTGCCAATTGTCTGCGTCAAGAAACGTTCTAACTGTGTCCAGTCGCTCCGATATAAGGAAAGCCGGTCCCAACGGGCCGGCTTTTCTTATGGCGGATGGATACGTGAAGCGTGACCTGCGGCCCGACTTTAGCCGCCCGCAGATTCGTCAAGACCGACCGGTCAGCCGCTTGCCTTCGTCCGCACGGCTGCTATCATTTTCAGATCACTGCAATCACTCGATCCCCAAGCAGAAAGCCCGACCCCATGGCTAACTTCGTGAATCCCTTCAAGCTCACCGGCAACTGGTACCGCGCCAACCTCCACACCCATACCAACAAGTCCGACGGCGGCCTGAGCCCCGAGGACACCATCGCCAATTACAGGAAGGCGGGCTACGACATCATCGCCCTGACCGACCACAACTACCTACACGCCATGAAGGGCCTGACCCGCAAGGACATGCTCGTCATCAGCGGGGCTGAGATCCACCCGCCCGTGCCGACCATCAAGGGCCGGCTCAACCACATCGTCTGCCTGAATGCCCACGAGAGTTTTCGGTTCAAGAAGGTCCGCACCAAGAACCCCGCCCTGACCCAGATCCGGCAGATCCAACAGGCCGGCGGCTTGTGCATCCAGGCCCACCCGTTCTGGACGGGCCTAGACTACCACGACTTCAAGGACCTCGTCGACGTCTCGGCCGTGGAAGTCTGGAACACCATCTGCGACGAGGGTGCCGGCCGAGGCTGCAGCGAAAACGAATGGGCCTACGCCCTCGACAACGGCTGGCGCTTGCCCGCGGTGGCCGTTGACGACAGCCACTCCGGCGGCCGCGACGGTGCCACCGATGCCTTCGGCGGCTGGACCTGGCTGAAGATGAGGACCCCCACCGTGGCCAACGTCCTCAAGGCCATCCGCACCGGCGCCTGCTACGCCACCAACGGCCCGAAGATCCACGATTTCCGCATCGAGGACGGTCGCGCCAAGGTCCGCTGCTCCGCCGCCGAGCACATCACGATCAAATCCGGCCCCGGCTGCGGATACCGCAAGCGGGCCAAGGCCGGCAAATCCGTCGCCAGCTACAGCATCCCCGCACCCAAGGGCTGGGCCTACATCCGAGCCGTCGTGACCGACGCCGCCGGCCGATGCGCGTGGACCAATCCGATCTGGCAGAAGTAGATCGGCGACCTCGGCCTCCAGGACTCATTGTTCTGTGAGGCGATGGTCGATAAGCTTGAAGTGATGGCTCAATCATCCGCCAGCATCTTACCTGCCCCCCAGGTCGTCGACTGCCAAGCCGCCGCGATCGATGACTTGCTGGGGCGAGAATGGCTCGTCAGCAACAGTCTGGGCGCCTATGCGTCGTCGTCCGTGATCGGCTGCAACACGCGCCGCTATCACGGGCTGCTGATCGCCGCCACCCACCCGCCGGTCGGCAAGATCAACGCCCTCTCGACCGTCATCGAGCAGCTCGACGTTGACGGCCACCGCTGCCAACTCGGCACGAATGAGTTCGCCGGCGCATTCTCCCCGGCCGGGTGGGTCCACCTCGAAACGTTCACCAACGATGTTGCCCCCCGCTTCGTCTTCCGCTTCGGCGATTGGACGCTGACCAAGGAAGTCCTCCTGGCCGAGGCCGCCAACGCCGTCTGTCTCCGCTACACGCTCGCCGGTGGCGCCGGAACGCTGCATTTGAGGCCTTTCGCCACCATGCGAGATTTCCACCACGTCCGCCCCCCCGGCCACGACCACCACCTAGCCTACGACCTCACCGAGGGGGGCGCTATCATCCACGATATTGCCACCATCCGTCACAACCTGCACGTGACCAGCCCCGAGGCCGCCTTTCACGGCGACCCGCAATGGTGGTACGCCTTCCACTATCGCGCCGACGCCGCCCGTGGCCACGACGAACCTGAAGACGCCTACGCCCCCGGGAACTTTACCTGCGACCTGCAGGACGGCCAGACCTGCCACCTCATCGCCAGTCTCGGCGAGCCCGGCCACGTGCTGTTCGACGCCACCCTGCGCCGCCGCCAGGACCGGCTGGCCAACCTGGCTGACTCCGTCGGCGCCGCCGACGACACCACACGCCGCCTGGCCGTCGCCACCGACACGTTCGTCCCCCGCCGAGACTTCGCCAACGCCGAACCATCGGCCACGATCATCGCCGGCTTTCACTGGTTCGCCGACTGGGGCCGAGACACCTTCGTTGCTCTGCCGGGCCTGCTACTCAACACGAAACGATTCGATATCGCCAAGCAGGTCTTCAAGACCTTCGCCGCCTGGATTCAAGACGGGCTCGTGCCCAACTGCTTCGACGAACGCGCCGACGGCGCCGGCTACAACAGCATCGACGCCTCGTTGTGGTTCGTCATCGCCGCCGAACGCTACCTGGCCGCCACCGACGATCAACCGTTCTGGCAAGACACGCTCATGCCGGCCATCGCCTCGATCCTGCAGGCCTACCACGACGGCACGCGGTTCGGTATTCACGCCGACGGCAACGGCCTGCTGACGGGCGGCTCGCCGAAAACACAACTAACCTGGATGGACGCCGCCGATAACGATCAGGCCATCACCCCCCGCTATGGCAAGGCCGTCGAAATCAACGCCCTGTGGTATGCGGCCCATCGGATCATGGCCCGCCGCTGCCACGGCGTGGACGACCGCCTGGCCGCAGCCCATCATGAACTGGCCGAGCTGATTGGGCCCACCTTCCTGGCGCATTTCTGGAACCCCAACAAGAATTGCCTGTACGACGTTATCACTGACGACGGCTTCGATGACGCCATCCGCCCCAATCAGATTTTCGCCGTCTCGCTGCCCTATAGCCCCCTGCCGCTTGAGCAGCAACAAGCGGTGGTCGATATCGTCCGCCGCGAGCTGCTCACGCCGTATGGCCTACGGACGCTCTCGCCCACCCACCCCGGCTACCGGGGCCAATATGCCGGCGGGCGACACACGCGCGATACAGCCTACCACCAGGGCACCGTCTGGCCGTGGCTGATCGGCCCGTTCATCGAAGCCTACCTCAAGACCCACCCCGGCCCGGACGCGGCCACGCTGGCGACCCAATGGTTGGAGGCCTTCGATTGGCATCTCGGCCAGGCCGGCCTTGGATCGATCAGCGAGGTCTTCGACGGCGACGCCCCCCATCGGCCGGAAGGCTGCATCGGACAGGCGTGGTCCGTCGCGGAAGTCCTCCGCGCCAAACAGCTCATCGCCGACCGGCTGGGCCAACCTTAGGAACCACCGACCCCATGCGGCGATTGAGGACCATCCTTCTGGGCGGGTTGCTGATCGCGGCGGCCACATCTGTCGCCGCGGCAGATGTTGGCCTTGCGCTCTCGCCGGCCGATAACGCCCACGCCGCCGCGCCGTTCCGCCCGGCGACACTGGCCATCAGTAATGACACCGACCACACCCTCACTGAGATCCGCCTTCGCTGGCAGTTCGGTGGGCCTGCCTTTATCTATCCGATTACCGTTGCCCCGCGTGGTGACCTCTCGCAGCCGATCCGGCTGGCCGCCCTGGCGGCCCGGCAGCAATACCAAGCTGAGTTCTCTTTCGAGGGCCAATCCGCCAGCGACCCGATCGTAACCACAGCCGCCATCGCTTGGCCGGAAGCGGCGGTCAATCCGGGCGCGTTCATTCACCCCGCCGAATATGATCGGTTACGGACTATCCCCGCGTGGTCGAATTCGCACCGGCGTCGAATCATCCTGGTCGCCGTCGCGGCGGGCCTGCTGCTAGCGGCCTCGATGCTTCTCCAACGGCCCGGGCATCGGCTTGGGGCGGCCGGCCTCATTATCGCCGCCGCCCTGGCGGCGGTTATCGCGTTCGCGTGGTCGCA
Organism: uncultured Planctomycetaceae bacterium; assembly: GCA_964428895.1. Taxonomy (GTDB): domain Bacteria; phylum Planctomycetota; class Phycisphaerae; order SM23-33; family SM23-33; genus HyVt-337. Next base: position 24,149 of record CAYRZU010000049.1, on the reverse strand, counting down.
ACCGGTGGTATTGGAGCATCTGTCCGAAGACGGTTTGCTGGCCCTGACGCCCCGTCGAACGACCACCTGGCAGACCTCACGGGCCGATCTGCAACCAATCTACGCCAGCCGCCAGCAGATGATGGAAGACACCACGGCGATCTCCCCCGATGGTATCTCGGTGCAGCTAACGCCCCCCAGGCGACAGCTATTCCGTCAGATCACTCCGCTGCCCTAGTTAATCATCCTGCGCGTCCGGCTCTTCCGGTTCATCATCCGGCGCCAGTTGAAACCGTCTGCCGGCCTCGGCCCAGGCGTCAATGTGTTCCTCCTTGGGTCGCCGGGCCTCTTGGTCCTCACGAAACACGCGACCGCGGGCGAACCGCATCACGGCCCAAACCAACAACACCATCGTCCCCAGCAGCATCGCCACGGACAGCCACGCCAGCCGCGCCAGCATACGCTGCTGATCGGGGTTGTTATCAAAGGCCTCCGCCCCGCGCAGGGCCAGCGCCGCCAGAGCCCCCAGACCAAAGCAAATGATCACCAGGAAAGCGATCACCAACGCCAGGTTCATCTCCCGGCGACGGCGGCACATGTCTTTGTCTAGGTGCGCCATGGCGCGGTGGCCCTCGGGTCGGCGGTCTCGGTCTGCTGAAGTTGCTCCAACAACTCCCGGCCCCTAGCGGAGAGTTCCTTCGGCACGACAACCTTCAGGCGAACGTATTGGTCGCCCCGGCCCTCGCCGGCCGAAAGGCCTCGCCCCTTCAACCGCAACTTCTGCCCGCCGCTCGTGCCGGGCGGAATCGTTACCGTCGTCATGCCGTCGATTGTGGGGACATCGACCTTGGCCCCCAACGCCGCCTCGGTCATGCTGATCGGTACGTCCACATACACATCGTTGCCCTGGCGAGTGAAGTACGGATGGGGCTCGACATGAATCACAATATAGAGGTCTCCCTGTCCGCCGGGGCCGAGTTGGCCCTTCCCACGAACGCGAATGCGCTGACCTTCGCCCACGCCCGAGGGAATCTTGACCTCGATGGTCTCGTCGGCGGGTCCCTCCCGGCGAATTCGAACCGTCGTTCGGACTCCCCGGGCCGCCTGCAGGAAATCCAAGGTAATGGGGTACTCCAGGTCCGCGCCCTTGCTGGGGGAGGGTCGGCGGCGGCTCTTCCGCGTGGCACGCCCGCCGCCGAGCATTTCCAGAATGTCGTCGAGGCTCATCCCGCCAAAGCCCCCCATGCCGCCTCCCCCGCCGCCGCCAAAGATATCGGCGAAGTCCACGCCCGGACCCCACCCCCCCTGGCCGGAACCGCCCATCGGCCCGGCGTGGCCGTAACGATCGTAGGCCTCCCGCTTCTTTGGATCAGAGAGCACTTCGTAGGCTTCGGAGGCCTCGGTGAACTTGCCCTGGGCGTCCGGCGCCTTGTTGACGTCGGGATGGTACTGCCGGGCGAGCTTGCGATAGGCGCTCTTGATCTGCCCGGCGGATGCATCGCGACCGACCCCTAGGACGGCATAATAATCGCGCTTGGCCATGGTGGCATTCTAGCTACTTGGCGTGACGCGGACCAGTGGCTGCAGCGCGCTAGCCGCCGGCCATGGTGCTGGACATCTTGAAGATCGGCAGCAGCAACGCCATCGCGATGCCGCCCACGATCAACCCCATCACGATGACCATGACCGGCTCGATCATGCCGGTGGCGGCCTTGAGCGCGATCTTCAGGTCGTCCTCACAGAAATTCGCGATGCGGTCCATTACGTTGCCCAACTGGCCGGTGCGTTCGCCCGCATCGATCATCTGAGCGATGGTTCGAGGAATCAACGGGCATGCAAATAGCCGGTCGGATAAGGTTCCACCCTCACGAACGTGATCGGCCATGTCCAGCCACAGTTGGCGGTACATCGCATTGCCCGCCACCCGTGCGGTGATCTCCAGCCCGTCCAACATCGCCACCCCCGTGGTAACCATGGTGGACATCGTCCGTAGCGATCGGGCCATACACGCCTTCCGAACCATCGGCCCGAACACGGGCACAGACAGCAGCACCTTGTCCCGCATCAGTCTGCCGCCCGGCGTGCGTAAGTAATAGATCAAGCCGCCCACGACCGCCCCCAATCCCACCAGAATGAAGGGCCAATAGGTCACCATGCCGTTGCTGAGGCTCATCAGTGCGCGCGTGGGCCCGGGCAGGAGCTTGCCCTTTCCGGAGTAGATGTTCTCGAACTTCGGCAGCACGAAGACCAGCAGGCCGACAATGACCAGGATGCAGAACCCCAGCATGCAGACCGGGTAGATCATTGCGCCCTTTACTTGCTTCCGTGTGTCCCGCACCTGAACGAGATACGCGCTGGCCCGTTGAAGCATCGGCCCCATCGTGCCTGACGCCTCCGATGCGCGGATTAACGAGATGAACAAGTCGTTGAAGACCTTGGGGTAGTTCTCCAATGCCCGCGAAAACTCCACGCCTCCCTTGACGTCCTCGGATATCTCTCGCACCATCGCCTGCAGGCCGGTGTGATCGCTCGAATCGGCGATCGCGTCCAGCGCCTCCGACAGCGGCACGCCCGTATCCACCATCACCGCCAGTTGATTGGCAAAGAAGATCAGGTCGTCCGACCGAATCTTCTTGAGCTTGGGTCCCGGAGCCCCGGCCTCGGACTCGGCCTCCAGGGACATGACCATCTTCCCCTGCTGGCGGAGCTGGCTGCCGGCCTCGGTAGCGTCGTAGGCGTCTATCACGCCGCTCTCGACTTGCCCAAGCTCATTTCGGATTTGATAGGCGAACCGTGTCATCGTTCTCTCTAAGCGATCATCTTCTGCAGCGTCACCGGGTCACGGGCCTGCGATAGCGCATCGGCCCGGCTGACGCGGCCGCTGTGGACCAATTGACTGATGGCCGCTTCCATCAGACGCATGCCTTGTGCGGCGCCGGTTTCCATCATCCCGCGAATCAGACGGGTCTGGCGGTCGCGGATTGACCGGCGAACCGCGGGCGTAGCCATCATGATTTCCACCGCGGGCACCTGGGCACCGTCGGTTTCGTCATGGAACAAGGCCTGACATATGGCGCCCCGCAGTGTATCGGCCAACTGCACCCGCACCTGAAGTTGCTGGTTGCCTTCGAAGACATCCACGATGCGATTGACCGCCTCATCGGCGCTGGACGTGTGCAGCGACGCGAAGACCAAATGGCCGGTCTCCGCCGCCGTCAGGGCCGCGGAAATCGTCTCCAAGTCGCGCATCTCGCCGACCATGATCACATCCGGTCGCTGCCGAACCACGTGCCGCAGGGCCTTGCCGAAGGACGGGCAGTCCTGACCAATTTCTCGCTGTTCGACCACCGACTTCTTGTGCGTGAACATGAACTCGATCGGATCTTCCAGCGTGATGATATGGTGGGCGTAGTTCTGGTTGATGTAGTCCAGCATGGCCGCCAGGGTGGTGCTCTTGCCCGTGCCCGTGCCGCCGGTCACCAGGACCAGCCCATTGGGCAGGTCCGCCAATTGAAGAATGGCGTCGGGCAGTTTCAGGTCCCTAAACGACGGAATCTCGTGCGGCACGTGTCGGACGGCCGCTCCCACCGTGCCCCGCTGCCGATGTAGGTTGATTCGAAATCGGCCCAGGTTCGGCCGGCCTACCGAAAAGTCCACGTCCCCTTCGGTATCTAGCCGGGCCCGCATGGCCTCGTTCAGAAGAGGGAAGAACGTATCTTCGACGTCCTGGCCGTTCAGGGGGGGGTGGTCCATCTGCTGCATTCGCCCGCCAATGAACAGAATCGGCGACGAACCGGGGACGAACAACACGTCCGACGCGTTTCGATCCACCACCAGGTCAAACATCTGTTCGATCGTCATGGTCATCCTCTTCTAGCCGGCCGTTGCCCGGATGATTTCCTCAATCGTGGTGATACCGGTGCGGATCTTCTCCATCCCGTCATGGCGAAGGGTAATCATCCCCGCTTCTTCCGCCGCTCGCTGAAGCTCCGACGGCGAATCGGTCGTCAGCATTCGGTCGCGGAACTCTTCGGTGGGAATCAGCAGTTCGTAGATGCCCAGCCGCCCGTTGTAGCCGCTGTTGCGACACTTGCTGCACCCGGCGCCTTGATAGAACGTATCGACCTCCCCGGCAAGGGCCTCCACCGCTCGGCGAAGATTGGCCGGTGGGTCGTAGGGCTCTTTGCAGTCGGGGCAAATCTTGCGGACCAGCCGCTGGGCCAACACCGCTTCCACGGCCGCGGCGACCAGGTAAGGCTCGAGCCCGATGTTGACCAATCGCGTCACCGCCCCGGCAGCGCTATTGGTGTGAAGGGTGCTGAGCACGAGGTGACCGGTCAGGGCCGCTTGAACCGCGATTCGGCCCGTCTCTTCGTCACGAATTTCACCCAGCATGACGATATCCGGATCCTGCCGAAGCAAAGACCGCAACGCCCCGGCGAAGGTGAAGCCAATCTTGTCGTTCACCTGGAACTGATTGACGTGCTTCAGATTGAACTCAATGGGATCCTCGACCGTGCAGATATTCACGGCGTCGTCGTTGAGTTCCTTTAACGAGCCGTAGAGCGTGGTGCTCTTGCCGCTGCCGGTCGGGCCCGTCACCAGCACGATGCCGTTCGGAACGGTGATGGCCTTTCGCCAGTGCTTGAGCATGTCGTAAGAGAAGCCAAGCTTCTCCAGGTTGATCAGCACCGACTTGTTGTCGATCACCCGGATCACAACCTTCTCGCCGTGCTGGCCGGGCAATGTGCTGACACGCAGGTCCACGGGCCGACCACCCATGAGCACGTGGATGCCGCCGTCTTGAGGGAGACGCCGTTCGGCAATGTCCAAGTCGGCCATAATCTTGATACGACTGGCAATGGCCGGGCCCATCGTTGCCGGGGGGCGGAGTTTCTCGAACAAGGCACCATCGACACGGAAGCGAATGCGGAGCGCGCCTTCATCCGGTTCGATGTGAATGTCCGATGCGCCGTCGCGAACCGCGCTGTAGATCACATAGTTAACCAGCTTGATAACGGGCGACCCCTCGGCGACCGCCTCGATATCCGCAATATCCTCGATCTTGTGCTCGACGACCGACATGTCCTCGGCGTCGGTCTCGTCGAGGAGATCGTCGATCACGAAGACATTCGCAGCCGGCAGGTGATTCTCCAACGTGGCCTTGATGTCCTGGGCGGGCGAACACACCACCAGCACTTCACAGTCGGCCAGCCGGGACACTTCCTCGATCAGGAAGACGTTCGACGGCTCGCTCATCGCCAAGGTTAGGCGATTGCGCACCATGAACAGCGGCAGGACCGCGTGCTTCTCAAGGAACTCCCGGGGAACGCACTCCAGCGCCTTGGGATCCGTTACGTGGGGAGAGACATGCACGAACGGCACCCCTTGGCCGGCGGCAAGGGCCTCCATGACCTGCTCGTCCGTGCAGAAGTTCAGCTTCTGGAGGACCTCCCCCAACAGCATGTTCGTGCCGGAGGTCTTCTGATGAAGCAGCGCTTCATCCAGTTGCTCCGGGGTGATCGCCCCGTGGTTGATCAGCAACTGCCCCAGCGGAATTCGTTGGCCTATTTGCGGTGTCACGTCACCACCATCCCAATTGTCTTAATTATGTCTGCGACACCTTCACCGCCGTGGCGATGTCGTCGTAGGTCTCAAAATCCATGTCCAGGCGGGTCATTTCGATGATCTTCCGCACGTTCTCATCGCAGTTAACCAGCTTGACCGCGCCCAGCCTTTCAACCAGTCGGTCTTGGACGTCCAATAGGTGTTCCAGAGCAGCGGAGTCCAGGAACGGTGATTCTTCCATGTTCAGAATCACATCAATGACGGAGTCGCTCTCCAAGTGGTGATCGACCGCCTCCGTCAACGAGGCCAGGATATCCTCGGTCAGATCTCCCTTGATGTTGAAGACCACCGCTCGCCCGTATGTTTCCGCCGTCACGCTCACCGGATGGCCTCCTCAGGCATGTCCATAGCCCGCCCGTTATCGGAAGCTCTCAACTCGACCAGGAAGGCCTCCAAGTCCATCGACAGGAGCAGGTCTACCAGGCCCGCGTCGAACTGGGTGCCGCTGTTCCGGCGGATCTCCTCGATCACCTCCGGCAGGGACGGCGCCTTTCGGTAGACACGGTCCGACGTCAACGCGTCGAAGGCGTCAGCCAAGCCGATGATCCGGGCCTCCAGCGGAAAGGCCTGGCCCGCCAGGCCGTCCGGATAGCCCTTCCCGTCCACTCGCTCGTGGTGGTGCAACATGCCGACGACAACGTCCTCCAGTTGGCGGATGCCGCTGAGAATCTTGGCCGATGTAACCGGATGCTGCTGGATGACCTTGTACTCCGCGTCGGTCAGGCGCCCGGGCTTGCACAGAATCGCCTCGGGCACGCCAATCTTGCCGACGTCATGGAGCAGACCGGCCAGGTAGATGCGCTCCACCCGATCCGCCTCGATGCCAGATGCCTCGGCCAATCGGCGCGAAATCCGCGCCACCCGCCGGGAGTGGCCGCATGTGTAGGGGTCCTTGGCGTCAATCGATGCGGTCAGCGCGTCCAATACGCCGATCAACAACTCGCGGAGTTCGGTGTACAGCCGATGGTTCGTCAGGAACACCGCGGCTTGGTCTGCCACCGCCCGCATGAGCTTGACGTCAACGCTGTCGAATTCCCCGGCCTGCTTGTTGAACACCGCCACCGCCCCGATGACCGTTTCATCGCTCAACATAGGGACAATCGCGTAGCGTTGGATGGGCCCGGACTTCACCCGTCCGGGCGTACCGTTATCCACCACGCGATGGGGTTCGGCCTGCAGGGGCTCGAACGCGTCCTCCACCATGGCCTTCAGGTCCGTATCGCTGATCAACGGCGACCCGGCATGGTAGATGTCGTCCGGATCGGCGGCGTGAGCATTGCCGAACACAATCGCCGACGCCGTACTGATGCTCAGCACGTCCAGCAAGCCCTGGCAGATCTCGCGTTGGATGAATGAGCCGGGATGCTCAGTCAGCTTCATGGTGCCGCTGATGTGATAGATGAGGCTCAGTTCCTCATACGTCGTCGCCAGGTTCAAACTCAGCTTGCTGACGTCGTCATTGGCCACCGTCAGCGACAGTTCTGAATCGACGGACTGCTGAAGAACACGCAACAAGTGGTCGGCCTGATCTATCGAGTGGAGAGCGGGCCCGTCCGCCGATGGCGCAACCGATGTGAAGTCGAGGCCCCATTTGTCACAGGCGCGGTGAAGGGCCTCTTCGTCCGCCATGTCCAGAGGCCAATAGCAGGCGACGACGGCCGCCACCAGCCGGCGACGTTCGAACACCGGCGCCGCCAGGACCACCGGGTCGCCGGGCGAGACAATCGTCAGGGGCTGGCCGTCCTCCAACACTCGCCGAGCGGCTTGTTCTTGCAGGGATTGGCACAGGCCGCCTTCGGCGAAGAGCACGGACGCCAAGGGGTCGTCAGGAGCCGCGGTCATCGCCATCTGGCCGGTCGTGTCGACCAGGCTCAGACTGAGCCCGACGTCCAACATGCGACGATGCAACGCCACGAATAGAGCGTTGAGCCGCTGTTGTGTCTCCAGAGATGATGCTGCCTGGGTCACGATTACGTCTCCATGGGCGTTGCATCGGCATGATCGGCCAGCAGGGCCTCGACTCGCGCCAGGACATCCCGAGGCGAGAAGGGCTTCTCCAGCACATCCGAAATACCGGCCGCTTCCATTTCCGACGGGTCCAGGTCAAATCCCCGGGCCGTCAGCATGATCACCGGAACGTCATGAATGTTGTGTTCCTGCCGTAAGGCCGTTGCAAACTCCAGCCCTGTCATGTGGGGCATCTGGAGGTCCGTAATGACCAGATCCGGACGCTCCGCCATGAACGCCTCCAGGGCTTCATCCCCGTCCTGCGCCGTGACGGTATCGAAGCCCGCGTTGGAGAGCTTCATGGTTACGACATGCAGAATGTGGGCTTCATCGTCGACGGCAAGAATCTTCTTAGCCACGGCTACGTCCTCCGGCGTTACAGGCTCAACGGCGCGTAACGACTACGACACTTATGCAATGACCGGCAGTTCAAAGCTGAACGTACTGCCGGAGCCTTCCTCACTGGTAACGGATAACTGTCCTTCATGAACGGACTCGATGATCTCCTTGACCACCGCCAATCCCAACCCCGTCCCTTTGGCCGCCTTCTTGTTGGCTTTGACGCGGAAGAACTTGTCGAAGATGCGCGGCAGATCGTCGGCCGGGATGCCCATGCCGGTATCACTGACTTCGCAAATGACCACGTTCCGCCGATCATCCAAGGAAATGCTCACGGAGACCTCGCCTCCCTGCGGCGTGTACTTGATCGCGTTGGACAGCAGGTTGAGCACCGCCTGATAGATCATGTCGTGGTCGGCTTCGACCTGGTAATACACGGGGGCCAGGTTCTGGTGGACCTGGATGTCTTTGTTGCTCGCCTGCGGCAAGGCCACATCCAACGCCTGAGTGACGACCGCGGTCAAGCTCAACGGCTCTTTGACCACCTTCACCACACCGGCCTCGATCCGCGAGATGTTCAGGATGTTCTCGATCATCCGGTGCAAGCGATTCGTTTCTGTGGAAATGATCTCGTAGAATTCCTGCCGCATCGTTTCGTCGTGGGCCTCGCCGTCAACCAGCATCTCCATGTAGGCTTTGATGCTCGACAGCGGGGTCTTGAGTTCGTGGGACACGTTGGAGACGAACTCGCTCTTCATTCGGGCGATTTCCTTCTCTCGCGTCACGTCGTGCAGGACGGCCACCACGCCGGAGACCTCCTCGCCGTTACCCATGACACAGCTGAGGGTGATCGCAAAGGTCCGATCCTCTCCCTTGTGGTCCATGGTGTGCTCGACCACGCGCCGGGTCACGGTCTTGGCGTGGTTGCGGGTCTCGCGGATCAGGCGGACCAGCATGCCGTCGGAGCAAATCCGGTCGGTATTCTTCCGCATAGCGCTGCTAAGCGTGAAGCCCAACAGCTTCTCGGCGGCTTCGTTGGCCAGGATCAATTCGTCGAACCGATTGGTTACGATCACCGCATCGGAAATCGAGAAGATGATGGCTTCGGTGTGGTGCTTCTCGGCCTCGGCGATGCGGGCCTGAATCTGAAGTTCGCGCGTTTCGGCCTGAAGCGTATCCATTTGCTCCTTGGCCGTGGAGAGAAACTCATTGAGGCTGCTGGCGACCTCCCCGAGTTCGTCGGTGGTATCCAGCATCACCAACCCCAGTTCCTGCCGGCCGGCCATGTCACGGACTTGCCGCGCGATCTTGGCTAGGGACTTGCGGGCCTCGCGACGATGAAACAGCACCAACAGCACCCCCACCAGCATGCCGGCCACCACCGGCGGCAGAAGGGTGTTCAGCCAGTCCGAGAGTTCCACCCGGCGCACCGCAATCGCCAAGCCGACGTACAGCAGGCATCCGGTCGCGGTGGCTGCCACGATGGTGCGGATCATCGAGAACTTCTTGGACGTCGTCACAGCTTCCTCCGGTGCAGCCGGCGGGCCCTCCAGACCCGCCGAAACGTCGCCTTACGGCGTCGATGAATCAGCGATCAGGGCGCCACGCAGCAACGCCCAAGCCACCTGGTTGTCCGGATCCAATCGGACAGCCTGGTTGTAGCAGACCCGCGCCCGCTGCTGTCGGCCGGCCGCATCATAGACGCGGCCCAAAACGCACTGCAGCATGGCGTCATTGGGGTGGGCTTCTACGGCAGGCGCCAGGACGGCCACGGCCTGATCGATCTTGCCATCCTTCAGCAACAAGTATCCCAGCAGGCTCTTGGCGTCGGCGTTGTCCGCGTCGACATCGATCGCCCGGCGGCAGGCGCCCGTCGCCCCGCCGAGCTCGCCCAACGAAATCCGGGCCTTGGCCAGAGACAGCCAACTGGTAGCCGACTCTGGGGCCAACTCACAGAGTTTCTGATAGCACTCGGCCGCCCGGGCGGGCCTGCCTAGTTCCACGTAACTGTCGCCCAAGGTCGCATAGACCCAGGTTGGCACATCGTCATCTTGCTCCATGACTGCCTGCAAGGTCCGGATGGCTTGCGTGTGTCGCCCGGCGTAGACCTGGGCCAACCCGAGCGCCTTGAGATAGTCCAGATTGTCCATGTCGACGTCGCAGGCCCGCCGGTAGTGATCGGCCGCGTCGTCGTATTGGCCCTGCATCATGGCCAATCGTCCGGCCAACTCGTAGGCGGCCGGGTCGTTGTCGGCCAGATCAAGGTGCCGACTCAGATAGGTCAGCGCGTCGTCCGGCCGGTCCATCGCCACGAGGACTTCCGATGCGCCCAGGACGGCGCTGAAGTTGCTCTCATCAAGTTCGAACGCTTGCTTGTAGTCTTGCAGCGCGTACTCCAGCAGGCCGAGCTTCTCGTGGGCGACGCCCTGAAGGAAACGGGCCTCGGGGTTGTTGATGTTCCAACCCAGAACACGGTCGACTTCATCGGCGGCGGCCTGGTAACGGCCTTGCTCGATGTGGATCTTCGCCAGAATGATGCGGGCGTTGACGTTCCGATCGCTGAGTTGAACGGCCTCGGTCGCCTTGGTTAGAGCTTTGTCCAAGTGGCCTACGCGGAAGTGCTCGGCGGCCTCGCGGCTGGCCGCTTCGGCGCGAACGTCCTGCCAGCCTTCTTGGGCTTCGACGCTGGCGTCCTCGAACATGCTGCCACAACCGCTCGATAGCGCGACCAGGCTGACCATGACGCTGACATTCATAAGATGTCTAATTGATTGTCTCACTGTTATCACTCGTTGCAGGCTGACGTTATGACGACGCACGTCAGTTTACCTGCTCCGGGAGCGCCGACGGCGAGAGCCGCAGCACTCCATCATTGTCATCGGTTTGTTTCGGGGTGGTCTTAACCTCTGGCGTAGACGTATCCTGAGGGATTCGACCCACCTCAACGTCCAGCGGATCGCGTGTCCGCGGACGAATGTCGAAGCTGTCGCGCACGTCCTCGCCCAGGCCCTTGGCGTCAAGAGGTTTGCGAGACGGAATCACACGCTCAGGCGGCAAGTTCAGCTCTTCCATCATCATCCGCTTGATCGTGTACTTGATGGAGCTAACGCGACCTTCGTCGGCCCAGTAGGCCTCCTCGGTCAACTGCTCCTTCAGGTCGATCGCTTCCACGAACCGGGGGTCCAGCGCCAAGGCTGAGTCCAAGTGCCATTGGGCCTTGTCCAGATCGCCCATCCGCAGCGCCTGGCGAGCGTCTCGCAGGTCGCCCTGGGCCAACCGATTGCGTCCCCACCATCGCAGGCCCTTACGCTGGCCCAAGCGAAAACGCTCGATCTCATCGATCAGCTGCTCGCCAACGGCCTCATCGACCTCGTGGCGAATCACGTGCGGCGTGATCACAATAATGACCTCGCGCCGCTCCGTGACATCGTCCGACCGCCCGAACAGCGGCCCCAGATGCTTGATATTGCCGAACCACGGAATCTGATTCCGCGTGTTCTGGACCTCTTCGCGGAACAGGCCGCCCACCACGATCGTTCGGCCGTCCCGAATGAGCACGTTACTCGTCACCTGGGTGGTCGTCTCGCTAGGCAGGCCGTCGGTCACCGAACCGTCGGAATCTTCCGGATGAAGTTCCATTCGAATGTAGCCGTCATTGGCCACGAAAGGACGAACGATCAGCTTCGTTCCCGTTTCCAGGAACTCGATGTTCTCCTGGCTGATGCCTTCGGAAACAACCGTGGTGCGGTAGCCGTCACGACTGCCGATGAGTACCTCGCCACGCTGCTTGTTGACCACCAGCAGCTTCGGATTGGCCAGCACCGTCAGATCCGTAATGACCTCTAACGCACTGATGTAACTGGCCACCGTGCTGGTCAGAATGCCGATGCTCATGCCGTTGTCGATGGTCTTGAAGTCCGTGCGAATGGCGGCGCCCCTCGTGCCGGAGACATTGGCGGCGGGCACGGACCCGGTGGCCATGTTGCCCACCCCGGTGCTGCCGGAGCCGATGTCTTCAAAGTTAAGGTCGCCGGTCAACGCCGCAAAATTCACGCCCAGGCTGTTGGTCTCATCCAATCGGGCGCTGAGGATGGTCGCTTCGATCAGGACCTGAGGGGGACGGATATCAATCTCTCGCAGGACGTCCGCCACCGCTTGGATATTCTCGGGGTAGTCTTTCACCACCAGGACATCCTCGGTCGCATAGTCGTTGCCGCCGGCTTGGGTGATGTCGGCGCCAATGCCGCGTTCCGGCTCGGGCGTGATCGCCACCGTACCGGCTGAACTGAGGGCCGGAGCAATCAGGACCTGAGCGTCCGTGGCGGTGATGTAGGACAGCCGGAACCACTGGACCGTCAGCTCCTGGCCGGCGTTTTGGATTTTCTCGAGTTCGTCGACAGTGTAGATGTAGATGAAGTTGTCGGCCTCGTGGAAGACGAAGCCCGTTGCCTTCAGGATTGCGTCCAACGCCTCTTCGAACGTCACGTCGTAGAAGGTGGCCGTCACCGTTCCGCTGACAGACTTGCTGGCGACAATGTTCCGGCGCCCTTGCGTACTCAGCAATCGCAGCGCCAGACGCAAATCCGTATTCTGGAAGTTCACCATGAACGCGCCGGGCCGTGTGGCCTGCACAATACCATCCCCTCCTGACGGCGTATCAGCCGACTCCGAGCCGGCCAGATCGTCCGAAAGCGGCTCGGCGGTCGGCTCGACCGCTTCGGCGCTCTCGGCGTCCGGAGTCACCTCCAGCGTGGATTCGGGATCATCGCCGGAACTGACGTCGCCCCCGGCGTCAGTCATTGCGGCCCCCAGGAGGTCGCCCACTTGCGAGACAACGGCCTCCACAGAGACGCCCGAATCCGCCAGCGCGTCGGCGGCGGCGGTGGTGATTTGTTCCAATGCGGTATCAGCGGCCCCTGGATCGGCCGCTTCCTGCCCGCGCGCAACGCTCAAAGGCGAAGCCCCCGTAAGTGTAAGAACGCACCACACTGCGATCAGTGCGTTCAGGCCTCGACCTCGCGACATGCCGATTCTCCTTGCCATTATGGTGTCCTGTAGGCACAAGGGTTGCTCGTGCAGGGGTATATCGACGCCGCTGTCGACGAATCTGAAGGAGATAAAGCCAGAGAATAGGCCAGGGAGCCCCCGGATGCTCATTGACAGATAGAGGGACTATAAGGTGTGTTAAAAAGCCGTGTTACGGCGCTTGCCGCTGCATCTTGAGAGTGACCTCGACTCCTTTCTTTGTCAAAATGCATTCTCCAGATCGAATTTCAACGACTTCGAACCCATCGATCATCTCGCCGGCCCCGAGCACCCGTCCATTGATCATGACCAGGGGCATATCCGAGTTGATAGTCGACTGGAGGGTCAAACGGGCGATCTGCTCGTTAATCAAGGCGCTCCAGTCTGTTGTCTCAACTGGGGCGTCGGTGGGGGCTTCGTCCGTCCTCGGTTGTTCAAGGGCCAGCGGCGTGAAGCCGGCCGGATCGAACACGAACAGGTCCCGTGTGATATTGTGATCGATCGCCTTGATGTAGTCGTCGGTCCGACGGGCGGCCTCGGCGGACTCCGCCGTCGCCGGCAGGCCGACTTGCTCAGGGATCAACGATTCGATGACCATCTCCCCCTCGCTCATCACAGGCGCCGCGGACGCCTCGTCCGGGCCGGACTTGCCGAGCGTCCGCACGCCCACGATCACGCCGACCAGGAGCAACGCCGCCAGGATGAAGGTCTTCTTCTTGTCCCGGCCGAGCTCTTGGCTCAGCTTCTTCGCCCAATCATTTTCCGATGCACTCACCCAATGACCTCTACTTAGCTTTCAATGAAGTAGATGTTGATTTGGAGTTCGGCTTCGAGCTCCGGGTCGTTCGGATCGTTCACAATGTTCAATCTTTCAACCCGGGCCAAGCGTTCCATCTGCTCCAGCTCTCGCAGGAACCTGGCGATATCCAGATACGACCCTCGGAACCGCATGATGATGGGCAAGGTGTGGAACAGCTCCGAACGTGTTGGATTGCCCGGCTCAATGAGCTGATTCGACAGGTCGCAGGCAGTCAGGTGGCTGGCGATATCCCGCAAGAATCCGCCCAACTCCTTCTGCTCGGGCAGGCGGCGGTCGAAGTCCTTGTAGTGTCGTTTCGACGCCTCGATCTCCCGCAGCAACGCCGGTACGACCGCCGCCCGATCGGCATCCGCCTCCAATCGCCGCTTCTGGGCCGCTGTCCGCTGGTCGAGGTGCTTGAGCTTTCGACCTTGCGGAAGGAATACCAGCAGGCCCGCCGCAACTATTGCAACGACCACGATCCCCAGAACCGCCAACGTCTGTTTGCTTACTTTGCCCTTCATGGATTCGCCGCCGTCCTATCGCAGCACAAAACAACTCGCTTGAAATTCGCGCGCTTCATGATTCTGGTGTTCGATCGTCTTGGAATAGCCCAGGTTGACATCCTCGAACAATCGGCTGGCCGCCAATTGCCCAATGAAGTTCGCCACGTCGATATCGGACGGCGCCAGTCCCGTCAGCACCAATCGAAGCCGACGACTCGTCCGCGGCGCCGACGCCACATCCGAGGCCGATCCGTCGCCCGCGATTCGCACGCCGCCGGCGCCCGAGTCGTAAGCGATCGGAATCTCCGTCGCATGGATCGTCAAGGACGCCAACACCACCCGTTCGGGGGTCAACGACTGCAGTTCCCCCAGGATATCCAAGGCGTCCACGCGGCTGCCCAAATGCTGGTCGACTTGCTGTTTCAACAGGAGTTCCTGCTGTTCTGTCTCGATTTCGGTCCGCAAGGCGACTTGCTGCTGTATCGCTGACGATCGCTCATTCAGCATGTTCAGTTCCGCTTGGGCCGTCTTGACACGACCATGGCGATGGTGTCCCAGTGACACCAGCGCCACCGCACAGATCACCAACAGGCAGCCCTGGCGGAGCGTACTCCGCCGGCGTGCGCGTTGAACGCGTATGGAGTCAGGCAGAAAGTCGACGGCCATCACGGTCAGCTCCCTGTCGGTTGCTTTTGTTGGTTCGTTCGAGCGCGAAACCGGTATGCCTAAACGCCATCCCGGAGCACAAGGCCCAGTCCGTCATCAACCCTCGGCGGTCGGCCCCGAAGTCCGCGGCGGACGTATCAATATTCCGCAAAGGCTGATTCGCCACGCACTCCATGTTCAACTGATCGCCGATCATTTCTACCGTCATCGGATCGCACGCTTCGCCTCCGGTCAGAGCGATTCGGTCCGGACGTAGCCCTCGGAAGGTCACCGAGCAATACCGCAAACACAGGGCAATCTCGCTGCAAAGCGTTTCGACCTCGGTCCGCATGGCGTCACGGACGGTCCACCCTACCGAGGTGCGATCCCGCGTGCCGTCCCGGTCACCATCACGTCGGCCCCCAGGCGACTGCGACTCCCATTCCGACGCTCGCTGGCGTATCTGGCGGGCGTCGTCGTATTCCAGATTCAACTGCCGGGCCACCGCGTCCGTCATGCGACGCCCGCCAATAGCAATGAACTTGGTGAAAACAATATTCCGCCCCCGAGCCACCACCACACAGGTACCCCGGACACCGATGTCAATCGCGACGCTAACGGCATCCTCGTCTGAGCGCCGACGCAGATAGCGCTCCAACACGCGGAACAGCGCGACCGGCTCGGCCTCGATGTGCTCAGGCTCAAGGCCCATATCCTCCAGCAAGGCCAGCCGCTCGTCCACAACCTGCTCCTGGACGGCCATGAGAATCACTTCGTTCCGCACCTCGTTGCCGCTTCGAACCTGCCCGGCCTGAATGGTGTTCAACAAGTTCCCTGGAACGGGGAACCCGAACCGCTCTTCGGCCTCGGCCCGGGCAGCTAGGTCCATCTCTTCGGGGGGTACCTGGGGAAGGCGGACATTCTTGATGTGCAACACGTCTGACGACAGCGCCGTGACCACCCGTCGCCCACGGAAACGACCGGCTTTGAGCATCTCCTGAACCGACTGGACCATCGCCTCGCGCCGAGCCGCCGGATCATCGGCCAGCGACTCCGGGACCTGCCATTTCGCGCAGGCCACGGCCCGCATGACCTCGCCCGACTCGGCCAATTGAAGCATGCGCACGGATTCCGTGCCCATGTCCAGCGCGATCGGCCACGTCCGGTTGCCAAGAAAGAGCCCTGCCACGTTCGCCTCCATTGCTTCTGCGTTGCGTCTACTCCACCGTCACCAGCCCGGTGACGTCGGCAATACGAATATCGACCGTCGTGGATCCCGCTTGGATCCGGACGGTCCCTCCATCGGCCGGAGCACCCATCACATCGAACGTCACGGACGGGCTGCTGCCGAACTTCGCTGAGGTGATCTGCACGTCTTCCATGTTCCCGGACGACGCGAAGACAACCTTGTAGTCATTCTTGTTCATCGGATGAATCAGTGGGCCACTTGCGTCGGTTAGCTGATAGGAATTGTTCGATTGGTCGAACTTTACCGTTACCGGGCTCTGCGACGTTATGGACCGATTCTGTGCGTATTGCAGGTCCGTTGCGATGGTCTGAGCCGCCGCGGTGGCTTGCGATTCAATCGTCCCGGTGATCATGGGAACCGCCACCGCCGCCAGAATCGCCGCCAACCCCACCACGATGATCAACTCCATCAACGTGAAGCCTGGGCGCCCCCCCCGCCTGAACTGGACAGCCGAATCATTCATTCCAGGCCTCCCAGGATACCTCCGGATACCGCGCCTCGTAGAGCATCTGAAGGTCTTCGGCGGATAAGGCCTTAGTAAAGATCGCCAGGTCATCAATCTCGCCGGACCAGGCATACTTGATCTTGGTGGTCGGCCGTACGCCGATCCAGGCGTCGCCGGTCTTGCTGGTCTTGAGGCTATTCTTCTGCTTGGTCTTGGCGACTTGTTGACCGTCCACATACAGCCTCATCTCCTTGCCGTCGTAGACCCCCGCACACAGATACCATTGACCCACCGTCAACGGTGAGACCTTGGCTCTCAGGCGGCGGCTGCGCTTGGTGGTCCGGACGTTAAACTCCAAATAGCGCTGCCCCTTGCGGCGATAACTGCCCAGGGACCATAGTTCCTGCCCGCCCAAGCGCACGGCGCGGGAAATGATGCGGTCGACCGAACTGGTCGTCGGCGACGACCGCCGGACCCACACCACAATGGTCAGCTTGGTTCCGGCCAAGCCCACCTTGCCCACATTCGCATAGTCATTGGCCCCATCGAAGCGAACGGATTTGTCGTCGCTTCCGATCAGGGCGCCCTCGACCCCCTTGGTGGGCCCGTTCACATAGATACCGTTGTAGCTAGCCATCTCGTCGGCACACGACCAGCCCATTGAATCATTCATGCGCCAGTAGGCGACCGGGCCCAGGGCTTTGAGCCGCTGCTCATAGATATTATTGAGCCGAACCGTCGCCGAGAGCTCTTGGGTGATCCCGTCGGCCTTGCCGCGGCCGCTGAGAACGTACTCATTGGACTTTGCGGTGGGTTGCCCCCAGAACCAATAGCCATCGCCCGTGCCGTCCAACGTGAAGGGGCCCGTCGGCGAGGTCGCGAGCGTGCCCGTCGTGGTCCGCAGCAGGTAGGTCGCGTGCTCCATGCCCGCCTCGGCCAGGTAGCGACTGCGAGCGACCTGCGTCATATTGGCCGCACTGGCCACCCGCACCGACGAACTCATCAGGACACTGGCCCCCAGCGTGGAGGCAAACACCACCAGCATCATCACCAACAGCAGAGCGAATCCCGATTGTCTGGGCCTTATCCGTCGCATGGTGGGCTAATCGGTTAGCACGTAGCCGCCTCCGCTTGGTTGGACGCGATGGGTCTGATCGGCTCGCAACGAAGCGCCGCTGCGAAGGGCCAGCGACCCTTGGTCCTTCGTAATCGTCATTTCGATCGATGCCGCCGTCGTCAGCGGGACAGCCGGAGAAAGCCCAATGGCGAAGTTCTCGACCTGCTCGGCCAGGAGAGTCTCCTCCCGATAGAGGCGAAAGTAAGGGGACCTCGCCATGTTCTTGAACGTCGCGACCGACAGCGGGAGTTTGGTGTCGTAGAGGGCCTTGCGATACTCGGACCAGCTTTCCGGGAACTGAATCCGGTAACGCATGAGTGTTTGCGACCGGCTCGACCACATCAGGGCCGTCAGTTCGCTGATGTTGATGTCCCCGTCGGCGTTGGCGTCCGACCACAAGATCACCGAACTACCCGCGGCGTCCGTGATCAGGTGCGCTTGGCGGAAGGTCTGCTCCAGCCGCAACATGACAATCCGGCCGGCCTGGGTGCACTGGTATTGGTCTTGGCTATTCTCGTAGGCCGTCGATAGCGCCATCGAGACACCGGCGATACTGAGCCCCATCACGGCAATAACGGCAATGGCCAGCATCACCTCCAGCAAGGTGAAGGCCCCGCGACTCGAATTGTCGGCCATCCGTCTCATGGCATCGTCTCGCGCTAGCTGTGCGCGTAACGCAATCGCACTAACGTAGCCAAGGGGCGATCGTGATGGCTAACCACCACGGTAATGCGGACAAAGGTGGCCGGGTCGGCACCCCCTTGCCCGCTGACGTAAACGTAGTCGACATCGACGCTGCGACTGAGCCCCTCGGCGGCCGCCCCCGTGGCGACCTCGCCAAACTGATTGGCAATCAGCCATTCCGACTCGGCGTAGCCGTCGTAATCGTCGATGTTGTCGAACTTGGCTCGGCTGGATTCCCCGGACTCGGGGCCCAACTCACTGGCCCCATCGGGATCGTCGTAGTCGGACGCCAGGACCTCTTCCATCATCTCCGAGGCCAAGGCGGTCGCCAAAGCGGAGCGGGCGTCTTCTTGGTCATTCTGGGCCCCGGCTACGAACGGCCCCGTGATGGCCGTGATACACACCGCCAATAACGTGATCGCCATCAACGACTCAGCCAGTGTGAATCCGCTTTGTCGTCTCATCCTGACACCACCGATTCCCGAAACCGCCAACGGCCGGAATGGACCGCTCCCGGCCGGGGTCGCCTAAGCGGCCCCGGTCGGGAGATCGCGTCCGGCGCCGTTGGGCAACCCAACGGCTATTATGCTGTTACCACGTCTTGTGATCGTCGTCGTCCGGGGTGAACTCGCCGGTCGAAGAGGCATAGAACCAGCCCTTGTTCCCGCCACCCTTGGTGGCCGTGTCGACATCGCTGGTGCCGGTGAAGGGGTTTTTGGGGAACTTGGTCAGATACGGACCATAGTTGCCACCGGCCTTGCCGTCGGCGTCGGTCTTGGTGGTCAGCGTGCTGATGTCGGTCGGATACTTGCCCTTATGCTGGATCTTGTAAAGCTCCAGCTGGCTGCGGACCGTCTGCAAATCGCTGGCCAGCGCAGCTTCCTTGGCCTCGTTGGATGCTTCCGTGAACTGCGGAACGACGATGGCGGCAAGAATGCCCAGGATCACAACAACAATCAGAATTTCGACGAGCGTAAAACCTTTGCGCTTCATGGAACCGACCTCCGGAACGTCCTACTTGATTGACTGGCCGTGTGCGGACGTCCCGTGAACGACCACAACAACGGCTTATTCGCCTCTCTTAGGTCCTATGCCTGTCCTATCAGAACATAGGATGCGCTTCTGTGTGAAAACCACTTCAGTCCGACCGCTACGGAGCAACAACGCGGGTCAGGCTAGAGGGTGTATCGACGGATTTACCACCGGCCTTAATCAGACTCGGTAGAATATCTGAACCTCCGAGAATTCGGACGAGATCGCCCCCATTTACCCCTACTTCGACAGCGCCTGGCGGACCTGTTTCAGCAGATCGTTGACCTTGAACGGCTTCATCAGAACCGCGGCCAGGCCTTCCCGGTTGGCTTTAACAATGCTGTGGCCGGGATCGTACCCGAAGGCCGTGATCAGGATCACCTCGGTCTCATTGGATGCGGCCTTGGCGATCGCGAACACCTCATAGCCGGTCGCCCCGGGCATCTTGATGTCCGAAATCACCAGATCGTAGTGCGCCTGGCCGATTCTCTCGGTCGCCTCGAGGCCATCGGCAGCCAAGTCTACGTCGCACCCGTACGGCACGAGGATATCGCACACCGTCTCGCGGATAACGACTTCATCATCAACAACGAGGATCTTCTTGCCGGCCAGCAACGGATCCGCCTGAGCCTTCTCGCCGGTCGGCAGGACCCCGGTTTCGCCGGACCGGCTCCACTGCTTGACGGTCTCGCGAATCTCACTGGCCCGGTCCACGATATGCTGCAGCCGTTGGCGGAGGTCATCGTGACCGATGTAATCGTCCATCAACTCGCCGGCCTCGGTAATCACATCATTGATGGGCCCGGACAGCTGGCTGGTCACCGTTCCCGAAAGCCGCGAGTGCGTCGCGTGCCGCTCGATCACCAGCAGGTTCAGCACATTCAACGCCAACGCCACGTAGTTGGCGAAGATATCGGCGAATTGGCGATCCTCTTCGCCGAAGGCGTCGGTCTTATCAGATTCCACGTGCAGCACGCCAATCACGCGGTCGTGCATGCGGAGCGGAACGGTCAGGCTGCTGCCGGGGTGCGGCAGGCTCAGCAGGTAGCGCGGGTCCTTACGCGTATTCGCACAGATATAGCTCCGACCCGTGGCGGCCACATAGCCCGTAATGCCGTTGCCCTCGGTGCTGGCGAACAGCTCGTACTCGCTGGCAATATCATCGAGGCCCTCGCAGACCAGCATCTCCAGGCGATTGGTCTTGGCGTCCAGCAGCAACAGGGCCCAGTGCTTGTAGTTCAGCACATCGCGGCTGAACCGGATGATCCGCTCCTCCAGCAGCGTCAGCCGCTCGGAGGCGTCCTTCTGCGAAACCGCTTCAAAGTCCAGCCGCACCAGTTCGCGGCCGGCCTGGTCGATGGCGTTGATCTTGCGCTGCTGCTGCCGGGGGCGGGTCGCGTCGACCACCACCGCCGAAACGTGCTTAAGTCCCCCTTGCTCATCTCGCACCGGCGAACAGAGCACTTCGCTGTAGGAACCATCCGCCGGCATTAGCGAGTAGCGCTTGCCGCGGACATCATCGCCGCGGCCCTTGCGGAATTCGTTGAACGCCTGCACACACAGCACCCGCAGGCCCTCCCGCGATTGGTCGGGCAGTTCCTGCAGTTGGCGGTTGGCCCAAACGATCTCCCCGTCCGGACCGGCCAGGCACACGCCGTCGGCGATCTGGTCGAGAATGGCCCCCGCCTGCTGCGTAACGATCCCTCGCTCGAGCGGCAGGAAGTCGGCCGTCTCTGCCACCACCGCATCAACCTGCCCGCCACGAATGACGGCCATCGCTTCATCGCTGTCGGCAACGACCTGAAGGTCGAACTGGCTGGCCAGCAACTCAATGATGCCCTGACCTTCCAGCTTGGGGCCCTTGAGGATCAGCATCGTCCGAATCTTCGTGCCGGATGAATGTGGAGGCTTCCCGCCCTGGTTGCCTGACTTCGTCATGGCGTTCCTTTGTGCCGAAGCGCAACTAGTTGTCCGAGCCGATAATACGTCCATCGGCCGAACCGCGCGAGATTCACCACGCCCTTTGCGAGAATCGCAGTCATATGCATACCCCCGTCGCCGGCCGAACCGGCGACCTCCTACCAACGCCAACGCCTGGCCGCGCGAGATCGCCCTAGCTGAATTGCTCCCAGCAGACGACCTCGTCGAAGCTCTTTCGCTTCTTTTCGTGAGGCTCGACCGCCGGGTACCCCAGCGCCAGCAACTCGATCACATGCAGATCATCCGGCACGCCGAGTACCTTCTTGGCCTCGGCCTGGATGAAAGCGCCGACCCAGCACGTGCCGAGCCCCTCAGCTACCGCCGCCAAGGTCATGTGGTCGATGGCAATGGCGCAATCAACCGGGTCGCCCGGGATCTCGCAGCTCATGATCTTCTCGGGGGCCAAGCCGACCACACCGACCACCACCGGAGCCTGAGCCACGAACGCCTGATCCTTGGCCGCCTTGCAGACGGCGCGGCGGCGGGCGGCGTCCTGGACCACCACGAACTTCCAGGGCTGGCCGTTATTGCCCGACGGCGCCGACCGCCCGGCCTCCAGGACACGCCGGAGCTTGTCGGGCTCAACCGGCGTGTCCTGGTAGGCTCGGACGCTGAATCGGTCACGAATGGCTTCGTAGAGATCCATGCGATTCCCTATTGGGCTTGGCCGGACTTATCCAGGTCGTCGGCCATCTTGGCCAACTGGCCCGGCAGTTCGCCGCCAAAGCAGGCGCCGACGGCCCCAACAAACGCCACCAGCGCGCTGACCGAGAAGAGGACATGGGCCACAACAGCTACACTATGGTGGACCAAGAAGAAGTTGGAAACGAAAGCCAGCGCCAGACCGGCCACGCCGATCAGGAACAGCCCCGGCCGCTTAACGTGTTGAAAGCGAACCAGCAGGTACAGGTAGAAGACCAGCAAGATTGCGAGTGGCATTCCCAGCATTTCCATGGTGAAGCTCCTTTCAAGCTAATCCCAGATGCTCAGGTCGAGCCGGCCTCATGCCGGCCAGGTTTCTCAATCCATTCTAGCCCGGCCCTTGGCGGGCCGTCGCTATCGAGGTGGAACCCATTCCGTGAGTTCTGGGGTAAAAGTTACGGCCGGACCTCATCGGCGTCAAGCGGTCAGAAAAGGTTTGCGGGGCGAGGGTTGAGGGGGGTGATCGCCGAATCGGACGGCCGGCTCTGACTTTTGCTCTCCCTCAACCCGCACCCCTGCCCTAATTCCCAGTTCCCCGATCCCAATTCCGGCCGTCCCCCCGAACACACACCCGACACTCAGGTGTGCGCGCCCCGCGATCTGTCGGGGGTAGCGCCCCGCGCGCCCCGTAGGCGCCCCGAACAATCCCGAACACTTTTGGGGCGCCGAAACACCCGTCAGCCCCGCCGCCAACCACTCCCCCAATCCTACGGCCATGTCCAGTTGCTCGACCACCCCGCCCTACCGCCGAGTCAACTGAAACTTGCAGGATCGACAGGTTGTTACAGGATGATGGGCCTCGGACACGAGAACGGGCGGCGTTCCTTGTGGAATGCCGCCCGTCGCGTTCTGAATTGATGACCTCGGCGGTTAGCTTCGCTTGCGTCGTTTGCGCTGAAGTAGCGCCAGGCCGCCTGCGGCGAGCAGGCCGAGGGTGGCCGGCTCGGGCAACGCGACCACGTAGGCCTCTTGCTGGCCGGTATAGATATCTTTGGCGCGACCGGTGAAGACCAGACCGTTGTCAGAGACGTAGGCCGTCTCGAGGCGCCAGTCGCCCAGGTCCATGCCGTAGATGCCTTCCAGGTCGTCCTGGAGATAGCGAATGCCGTCCGCTTCGTCCCAGATAAGGGCCCGGTTGTAGCCCGAATACGGCGCGTGGTAGCCGGCAATGAGCCCGCCATCGCTGGTGCAGCCGAGGGCGTAATGGTAGTTACCCGACGTTCCCTCGTAGGCCAACTGGGGCAGTTCCACTTCACCGGTGGCTGCGGTCCAGCGGACCAGGGCCGATCCGTTGCTGACGCCCCGATACCCCACGACGACGTCGCCGTAGTTTGACATCCCTCTAACCGACATGTTCATAGACTGAGCGGTCGCCTGCCCGCGGGTCCAGAGGAACCCGTCCCCGCCGATAATGGCGCCGTCATGGGACACGGCCCGTGCGTAGCTGACGCTCGGCACGCCCGAGATGCCTGACAAGTCAATCGTTCCACTGACGGGATCGTAGACGAACGGATGCCGATCGCTACTCCCACCGCCATGGACACCGACCACGGTCGTGCCATTGCGCGAAACCGCCAAGCCCAGGTTGGCCGGATCCGGTAGGTAAGTCATCCCGCCAGCCGAAGACCACCGGTATGCGTCGTTGCCGCCGATTTGGCTGCTGGACGACCCGGTGAACCCGACAATCACAGACCCGTCATAGTTGGCGTCGTAGGCGTACCCGCCGAACCCGAAATCCTGCCAGCCGATCCCGTCCTGCCAGTAACCGGCCTTATCGTCCGGTGTAATGCCGACGAATACCTGCCCGTTCCCGGACACCGAGAAGGTCTTGCTGTTGAGGCCCACGGTTTGAAACGACACGCCCTGCCCCGACGCCATGGTGGTCAGAAGACATACGGCGACAACCGTTGATAACAGTATTGACGACCGCGAATGCATGATCTGTTCTCCCTTCACCCAGAACCCCAGGCCCGGATGTCTGTGCGGAGCTGCGCCTCCAAGTCACTTTCAAT
>CAYRZU010000048.1:0-28464 GCA_964428895.1 uncultured Planctomycetaceae bacterium | reverse complement strand
ACTGTGACTTAGCGTTCACGCACACCTATTCCCAAAGTCGCTGACGTTGAACACTTGATGAACTCCATGAAATTCACATCCACGGGAATGGAGATGAGTCTGGAGCTCTTGGCTGGGATGTTCTCTTTGAGTTCGGCCACACCGGACAGCAGTTCTCGGCCGGCCGAGGCCAGGGAGTAATCCAGGTCCGACAGGGGCAGGTCGACGGAGTAGGGGTTCTCGATCTCAACGTCGAAGGCGAGGCTCGCCGCCTCGAGCGTGGCCGACAGGAAGTTGACGTCCTTGAGGGAAGCAGCGGGCTTGGCCATGCCGAGCTCTTCCACCACGCCACAGCCGGACCCGCCGGCCAGGAGAATCGCCAGGGAAACCGTCAGACCGCATCGGAACAGGAGCGCAGGATTGGCCATGGTTGATGCTCCTTCATGTGGACAGTGCCCCGTTGCGAGGGCCTCGGGGAAATACGCTCGGCGGGACTCGAACCCACGACCTTCGGTTTAGGAAACCGATGCTCTATCCACCTGAGCTACGAGCGCGTGCCACCATATGTCTATCGGCGAACCTTCACTGTAGTCTTCGCGTTGGGTCCGGTCAAGACGGGCGACGCCGGCCAACCTACCCGCATGGCGGCGATGGGGATTGGCCCGAAAGCGAGGCGGCTTTTCTCTCGTTTCCGCCCAATTGCGTGCCAATAATGTTGAACTGCACCAACCAAGGACATGCCATGAGCAAACACGACGATTATCGCTTGGGGACCAAGGCCGTTCATGCCGGCCACACGCCGGATGAGTCCAGCCTCTCCCGGGCGGTTCCGATCTACGCCACGTCCAGCTTCATGTTCCGCGATACCGAGCACGCGGCGGATCTGTTTGCGCTGAAGGAGGCGGGCAACATCTACTCGCGCCTGATGAACCCCACCTGCGACGTTCTGGAGCGGCGCCTGGCGGCGCTGGACGGCGGGGTGGGGGCGCTGACCTTCGCCAGCGGCATGGCCGCGATCTCGGCGGCGGTGATGACGTTGGCCGGCGCCGGCGAGAACTTCATTTCATCGAGGAGCCTCTACGGCGGCACGTGGACGCTGTTTAGTCAGACCCTCAGCAAGCTCGGCATCGAGGTGCGGTTCTTCGATGTGGATCGGCCCGAACAGATCGCCGAGCTCGCCGATGACAAGACGCGCTTCGTCTACATCGAATCGATGGGCAACCCCAAGAACGATGTGCCCGATTTTCGCGTCGTCGCCGACGCCGCTCACGCCGCCGGCGTGCCGCTGATCGTCGACAACACCGTGCTGACGCCTGCGGTCCTTCGGCCGATCGAGCACGGGGCGGACATGGTGGTCTACTCCACCACCAAGTACCTGGGCGGCCACGGCGTGCACGTTGGCGGGGCCATCGTCGACAGCGGAAACTTCGAGTGGGCCGCCGACGCCGACCGTTGGCCCCAGTTTGCCAAGCCGGACGCCTCGTACCACGGGGCGGTCTTTACCGACGTGGTGGGCAACAAGGCTTTCATCGTTCATATCCGCACTCACATTCTTCGGGACATGGGCGGCTGCATGAGCCCCTTCGCGGCGTGGACCTTCCTGCTAGGGTTGGAAACGCTCCACCTGCGGTTGCCCCGACACATGGAGAACGCCCGGATTCTGGCCGGCTGGCTGGCCGAGCACCCCTCCGTTGAGTCGGTCAACCACCCGTCCTTGCCCGACCATCCTTTCCACGCCATGGCCCGGAAGTACCTGCACGACGCGTGGGGGGCGATCATCGGCTTCGATATCAAAGGCGGCAAGGACAACTGCATCAAATTCATCAACAGCGTTAAGCTGATCAGCCACCTGGCCAATATCGGCGACGCCAAGACACTGGTGATCCACCCGGCTTCGACCACGCACCAGCAGCTATCGGATGAAGATCAACTGGCAGCCGGTGTTCGCCCGCAGTACATTCGCCTCAGTGTCGGCATCGAAGATATCGCCGACCTCAAAGCCGACCTGGACCAGGCCTTGTGGGAGGCCTATTGCTGACGTGGACTGAAGGGGCACGCACCCGTGACCGATGCCTTTGACAGCACCGATAGCCTTCGTTCGGCCGAGCCACTGAAGCACGTTCAGTCCGTCACCTTCGAGCAGCCCGTTCAGCTCGAACTGGGCGGTGAGCTGCCGGTGACGGTCGCCTACGAGACCTACGGCCAACTCAACGCCGCCAAGGACAACGCCGTTCTGATCTGCCACGCGCTGTCGGGCGATTCCCACGTGGCCGCCCATAACGCGGACGACGCCCCCGGCTGGTGGGACGTCTGCGTGGGGCCCGGCAAGCCCATCGACACCGACCGATACTTCGTGATTTGTCCGAACATCCTGGGCGGCTGTCGCGGCACGACCGGGCCGGGCGCCATCAACCCGGATACCGACAGGCCCTACGGGGCCGATTTCCCCACCATCACCATCAACGACATGGTCGAGGCCCAACGGATGCTGGTCGACCATCTCGGCATCAAGCGTCTGCTGGCGGTGGTGGGCGGCTCGATGGGCGGGCAGATGGCCATCAGTTGGGCCATCCGCCACCCCGACCGCGTGAGAGGGCTCGTGCCGCTGGCGACGAGTCCGCGTGTGTCGAGTCAATCGCTGGCGTTCGACATCGTCGGGCGAAACGCAATTCTTCACGACCCCAACCACGCCGGCGGCCAATACTATGACAAAGGGCAAGGTCCCATGGTGGGATTGGCGCTGGCGAGGATGATCGCCCACGTCACCTACCTGTCGCGCGAATCCATGGAGGAGAAGTTCGACGCCACTCGCTACGAACCCCGCGACCTGCCCGTGGCCTTCGAGAAGGAGTTCTCCGTCGGGAGCTACCTGGGCTACCAGGGCGCCAAGTTCGTCGACCGGTTCGACGCCAACAGCTACCTGGCGATCACCATGGCCATCGACCTGTTCGACCTGGGCTCGACCGTAGCCGAACTGACCGAGGTGCTGGCCGAATCCACTGGTCGGTGGCTGGTGATCAGCTTTACCAGCGATTGGCTGTTCCCGCCGCGTCAATCGCGTCTGGTCGTTCAGAGCCTGCTCGCCGAGGAAAAGCCTGTTAGCTACTGCAACGTCTCCAGCAATTGCGGGCACGACGCCTTCCTGCTCGAAGACGACGTGGCCGTCTACGGCGAACTGATTCGGGGCTTCCTGGCCAACCTGCGCGGCGACGAGAACGGCAGCACCAATGACGTCCATCGGCACGGGCGGGGTAGTATCTTCGCCGCGGACCGGTTGGACTACGACCACGTCGTGGACTTGGTCGACCCCGGCGCGAGCGTGTTGGACCTCGGCTGTGGCACGGGGGGGTTGCTGACTCAACTGAAACGGCGGGGCCACCAACGGCTCATGGGCGTGGAGATCGACGAGCAGGCCATCGTGGCTTCCGTTCGCGCGGGGTTGGATGTCGTTCACGCCGACCTGGAGCGCGATCTGACCATCTTCGGCGACAAGCAGTTCGACTTGGTTGTGCTCAGCCGGACGTTGCAGGTGGTCCACGATGTTGAGGGCGTGATGGACCAGATGCTTCGCATTGGCCGAAAGTGCATCGTCACCTTCCCCAATTTCGGCTACCACAAGCTGCGGACCATGCTCGCGGACCAAGGCCGCGCCCCCGTGGCCGGGGTGCTCAGCCACCAGTGGTACAACACCCCCAACCTACGGTTCCTGTCGATCACCGACTTTGAAGAGTTCTGCCAGGCCCACGGCATTACGGTGCATGTTCGCCAATTCCTGGACACCGAAGCCGGCCTCGACGTCGCCGACGATCCCAACCTCAACGCGGATCTGGCGATCTTCGTGGTTAGCCGATGACCCAGGACCAATCGGAAATTGCCAATTGGCAATTGGCAATCGCCCCTGTCTCGGGGTATTCCTATGAGCATGAAGGCACTGGTCTACAAGGTGAATCCGTTGGGATGGCTGACCTGCCGATGGCTGAAGCGTTTTTGGCGGGGCTGCCTCACGTCGAAAATGGCTGGCCTGTCGCTGCAGGAAGTGCGTACGCCGTCTCTGCCGACAGGGCAATGGGTGCGCCTGCGGACGGTGATGGGCGGCATCTGCGGAACGGACCTGAGCATCCTCGGCCAGAAGCAGCCCATGAATTCGATTCTCCAAGCCTTCAGCACGCAGCCGATGCTGCTGGGCCATGAGAACGTGGCCGTCGTGGAAGAAGTCGGCCACGAAGTCGACGAGAGTTGGCTCGGGCGGCGCGTCTGTGTCGAGCCCACCTTACCGTGCGTGGCCCGTGGCATCTTCCCGCTGTGTGACGCCTGCCAGGCCGGGCAATTCGGCTCGTGTCGGAACTTCGCCATCGAAGGGCGCGGTACGGCCAAGCTACCCCCGACCACCGCGATGGGTTACAACCCGGTCACCGGCGGCAGCTACGGCGAGCAGTTCGTGGCGCACCTCTCGCAGCTCGTGCCCGTGCCCGACCACCTGACCGATGAGCAAGCGGTGCTGACCGACTCGCTTGCGTGCGGCCTGCATGCGGCGCTGCGAGCCGACGTCAGCGAGGCCGAGAAGGTCCTTGTCTACGGGCCCGGCGCCATTGGCCTGAGCGTGATCGCCGGCCTGCGAGCGACCGGTTACACCGGACGGATCGACGTGGTCGGCCGACGCAAGTACGTGGCGGATCTGATCGCCCAGATGGGGGGCGATGAGTTCCTTCGGCTGGGCCATCGCGACAAGGACCGTTTCCATACCATCGCCGAGCGCACCGGCGGCAAGGTCCATCGGGCGCGGTTCGGCAACTACATGCTCATGGGCGGCTACGACGTGGTGTTCGAGTGCACCGGCACGGGCCACTCGCTGGCCGAGTGCCTTAAGTGGACCCGGTCGCGCGGGCAACTGGTGTTGATGGGCACAGACCGCGATACCGACGTGGACCTTACCTCCATCTGGTTCCGGGAGCTCACCGTCATCGGGGCGTACGGGCGGCAACGGGAGCACTTCGGGGGGCAGGAAACCGGCACGTACCAATTGGTCCATGAGATGATGTCCCAAGGCAAGATCAACACACACGGGTTGCTGACGCACACCTTCCCCCTGAACGATTACCGTAGCGCCTTCGATGTGGCGATGCACAAGAGCGCCCACAAGGCGGTCAAAGTGGCTTTTGATTTCAGATAGAGGTTGGATATCCCCCATGGCAAAGACGGTCAAGAAGACAGCGAAGAAGACGGCAAGCCGAGCGACCCCGGCCCGCAAGACCCGCAAGCCCATCGTGGGCGTGGTGATGGGCTCCGACAGCGACCTGCAGATTGTCGAGCGTTGCCTCAGACAACTGGACGATTTCGGCATCGCCCACGAGGTCCGCGTGATCTCGGCCCACCGCACGCCGGACGCGGCGCGGGACTACGCCGTTGGCGCCGCCGACCGCGGGCTGAAAGTGATCATCGCGGCGGCCGGCATGAGCGCGGCCCTGTCGGGCGTGCTGTCGGCGCACAGCATCCTGCCCGTGATCGGCATCCCGATTGCTTCCGGGCCGTTGATCGGCGTGGACGCGGCGCTATCCACCATGCAGATGCCGCCGGGCATTCCCGTTGGCTGCATGGCCATCGGCGCCGCCGGGGCCATCAACGCCGCCATCTTCGCCGCCGAGATTCTGGGCGTCGAAGACCCCGCGATGGCCAAGAAACTCGTCGCCTTCAAGAAACTCAACGCCACCAAGACCAAGGCCAAAGACGCCGCCGTTCGCAAGCGGACCAAACGCAAGTAACCTCCCGCGATTTCCCCCGCCGCTGACAGCTGATTCGCCTTTCGGCGATTGGAGAGGATCCCCTGATGCATACCATCGAGTTGGACTATCCCGTTCTAACGGCCGAGGACGGCCTGATGCTGGGCAACGGCGATCTGTCGGTCAGTGTCTACATGGACGTGGACCACATTGTCTGGCGCTTCGGCAAGAACGACGTGTGGGACCGACGGCTGGACACCTCCGATTGTCCCGTGCCCGCCCACATCGACGAGATCGCCCACGGCATCCGCGAGGAAGGGTGGGTGTCTCATGGCTATGTCTTCGGCGAGGGTGAAGCCACCAAGACCGTCAAAGATCCGCGCCGCATGAAGGAAATCACCGAAGGCTGGCCCGCCTACGCCAAACGGGCGTATCCCTGTCCCAAGCCGGTCGGGGAACTGCGGATGCGCATTCCCAACGACCAGACCCCGGTCAAGTTCACCCAGCGGCAGACCATCGAAACCGGTGAGCTGGAGATCGAGGCCACCTGGCGGGGCAATTGGGTCATCCGCGTGGTTTGCTTCGTGGCCCCCGAAGACAACGTGCTGTGCGTCAAGTGGGACATCGACAACTGGAACGACGATACCGGCTCGTGTCGCCCGGCGGTGTGGTTCAAGGTCTGGCGCTGGCCGGACCCCACCGTGGAGAGCTACCACGCGCGTCTCTTCGCTCGCGCCCGCTACAACCACTACTTCGGCCAGGTCGCCGAGGGGAAATCCACCCCGCTGGATAAGCCCATCACCCGCGACGTTCACGGCCGTTGGGTCGTGCAGCAGAACTTCGCGCCGAGCCTCGACTTCCCCGGCGAGGGGTTTAAGTTCATGATGGCCCCGTTCACCGATCAGTACCAGGTCGAGCCTCTGGACATGCTCGATACCGGCGAGGCCATGCTGCACGTCCGCCCGGAAGATAAGGAAGACGAGGGGCTGACCGGTTGGATCGCCCTGGCCGTGCCGACTGCGTCCGATGAAGGCGGGGCCGAAGCCGAGCTGAAGCGCATCATGGAGAAGGTCGGCGATAACTGCGACGCCGCCTGTGAGACCTGGCGTACCGAGCAGAAGGCGGCCGCCGATGAATTCTGGGGCCGTTCGTCGATCTCGATCCCCGAAGCGCCGGAAGTCGAAGACGTGTGGTATCACATTCTCCACGCCCGCCGCTGCGCGTTTAAGCGCGGCGTGGTGGCCCCGGGTCTGGCCTTGCCGAGCACGGTCCAGGACTACTCGCTCTGGCACGGCGACTACCACATGAACTTCAATTACCAGCAGGGATTCTGGGGGGACAATATGGCCAACCACGTGGAGCTTGGGGATTCGTTCTTCCCCGGCATGAACCACATGGTCGAGATCGGCCGCAAGCTCGCCCGCGACTACTGGGGTTGTCGCGGCACGTTCGTCCAACTGGGCGGCTATCCGTTCCCCGTGCACGAGGACACCTACGGCACCGGTTCGCTCTGCCGCATGGCCTACATGTCCGGCTGGGTGTGCAACCATTACTGGTGGCACTACCTGTACACCCTCGACGCCGACTGGCTGCGCGAGGAGGGCTACACCGTCATCCGCGACTGTGCGTTGTTCTATACTGACTTCCTGGAAAAGTGGGACGACGGCAAGTACCACGCCTTCCCGTCAATTCAGGGCGAGGCATTCTTTACCGGTAAGGCCGAGGACTACACCGACAAGCCACAGGTCCTCCGCCACGCCCGCTACTGTCTGCAGTCAGCCATCAAGGCGGCCGAGGTCCTTGGCGAGACCGAGCACGTCGACGACTGGCGCGACCGGCTGGACAACCTGGTGCAGATCGACGATTTCGACTCCCTCGGCTGGGACGCCGAGAAGATCCGCCGCTACAACTGCTCGCCCCCGGAGTTCATGTGCTACGACGTGGGCAGCATCCCCACCGAGAAGTCCGACGAGCCGGCTTTCGCGGCTTATCGCGGGGCGACCAACATGCTGCCGTGGTGGTGGATGATCTCGCTCCATAACGACGTCTACAACGCCGAGGTCAGCCTGGAAAGTTTACGGAAGCGGATCGCCAAGTGGCGTCAGCCCAACGGCGTGCTGCGGGCGATGGACGTCCACTCCCACAGCTACATTGGCTGCTACACCGAGGGCATGGGCATTATCGGCCCGATCATGGAAACGATGTTGCAGAGCTGGGACGGTCGCATCCGCGTGTTCCCGAGTTGGCCCAGCCAGATCGACGGTGAGTTCAAGACCCTCCGAGCCGAAGGCGCCTTCCTGGTCAGCGCCGCTCGCAAGGACGGCCAAATTCAACCGTTCACGATTCTTTCCGAAGCCGGCGCCGACTGCCATGTCGTCAGCCCCTGGGATGGCGACCTGAAGGTCACGGACGAGAGCGGCAAGGAAGTGACGACCGGCGACGGCCTCGGCGGCGCCCGATGCTTCGAAACCGAGGCGGGCAAGACCTACTCCATCCAACCGGCGTAATCGGTGTTCCCTTTCTTCTTGCAGGGATGCAAGGGATACAAGGGATGGTGTGAGAGTGGAACTCTGCGCGGCGGATGCCCTAATCCGCCGCGCTTCTATGCGCACAGAGGGCCCGGTAGGGGCAGTAGTCGCAAACGCCCTTGGGCTCGGCGGCAAACGCGCCGGAACGCTGCGTGACGATAAGACCCTCAGCAAGGGCACTGAGTTCGGTCTCGATCGATGCGATTGAAGCAGCATCCAGAGGAATCGTGTGAGCAACACCGGGACGGAGGTAGTAGAGCGTCGCTTCCGCAGGCGGCGTTCCCAGGTGACGCGCCGCCGCGGCCGCATAGATTCGCATTTGCAGTTCGTGATGGCGGCTGTGTTCGGCTATCTCGGAGGCCGTCGGGCTCTCGCCGATTCGGTCAGACTTGTAGTCTACGATCCGCCACGCCCCGTCGTCGCCTTGGACCAACAAGTCGATCTGTCCCCGCAATGTGGCCGGTCCGGCCGAAATGACAAAATCCAGTTCGCGGAAGGTCTGCAGTGACGTGGCGATGATTTGGTGGAGATCGTGGCCCGTGAAGGTAGCCAGCATTTCCGTCAGCTCGTCAGTCAAGATAGCCGTCTTCTCGGGGGGTAGCCCCATTTCGGCAGCGGCCTGACTGGCTAATCGTCCCGCCGATTGGGGCCCGGCGAAGTCCAGCAACTCCATGCATCGGTGGAAGAACGTTCCGGTCGTAGCGGCATCTACGTTCAGGCCTGCAGGTCGCTGGGGGCTGGATGCCGGCAGAATCGACGACGGCACGCGAAGTTCATGGCGCCAGCGATAGAGCATGGGGCAGTTCAGGAAGTCGCACAGGGCTGTGACCGCCAGTTCCGCTCGACCCGCCGAGGCCGGCAGCGGGCCCACCAGCGGCAAGTCCCCGCCCGCGCCCGTCAATGCCAGCACGCGCCGCGCGAAGTCAGGCCCATCGGCTGAGTCGGTCAGCAAGGTCCGCCCCAGCGACCGCCGTTGCCGTCGCGTGTTTGAGGCGCCCACGCGCCGCTCGACGCGGGCGGTGTAGGTCTGGCCGTCCCAGGCATAGTCAATCGCGTCGCGCCCCGCGTCGACGGCGGCCAGCAGGCCGAGCCGGTCATCCAACGTTCGAAGAAAACTGCTCGACGCGGCCGGGAGACCATCCTTGCGGCGCCAGTCGGCCCCAACCAGGATCAACCGGTCCTGATGACGCGTCAGAGCGACGTAGTACTTGCGTAGCGTCTCGGCCCGGTCGTCTTCTCTCTCGGTGGCTCGCGCAAGTGTTACGGAGTGCGGCGCGTCGGTATCGCCATCGTCATCGCGCCCCTCGGGATCGGCCGCAGCCTTGAAGGTCCAGCCCCAATCCGGCCGCCACAGCAGACGCCCGGTTGGCCCGCGCGACCCGGCGTTCAGGTCCGGCACGACCACCACCGGGAACTCCAGCCCCTTGGCTTTGTGGATCGTCATCAGCCGCACCACGTTGTCGGCCTCGCCGGCGGTGGCGGCCTGTTCGTAGCGGGCGTCGGTCAGCGTGAGCTTGTCCATTTGCGTGATGAAGTCGGCCAGGCTCATACCTTCGGCTCCGGCCGACCGCGCGTGCGATGCGAGCAAGCGTACATTGCCCACCTTCCGCGTGCCCTGCGCCTGCGACAGCAGCGTGGGTTCGTAACTGAAGGCTTCGACCACCCGCGCGACCAGTTCATCCAACCCCATGGTGTCCTTGCAGGCGTGGAGGCGGCCGAGCGCCTGGGCCGCTTGAGTGAGCGTGTGGGTTGCGGCTGGGCCGAGATGTTCGGCTAGCTCCTCCGACGGCAAGCCCGGCAGGTAAGGGGGTGTGTGGGTCTGGGCCAGGTGCATCAGGGCATTGTCGTCCAGGCCGACCAAGCTGCTTCGCAGCACGCCGATCAGGGCGATGTCGTTGAACGGATCATCGATCGCTCGAAGGGCGTTGAGAATGTCGAACACTTCCTGCTGATGGAAGAACCCCGCCCCGGCCACCACGTAGTAGGGGATATCCAGCGCCGCCAGTTCGCGTTCGTAGTCGGCACTGGTGGTCATGCGAACGAACAGGATCGCCACGTCGCTGTACCGCGCGGGCCGATAGGTGTTCGCCTCGCGATTCCACACCGCCGGTTCACCGCTGTCGATCAACTCACGGATGCGACCGGCCGTTACCGCGGCCTGGATGGCGGTGGCCTCCGGCGCCTTCATCTCGCTGCCGCCATCCTCGATGCCCGCCAGCAACACTTCCACCGGCGCCGCCGGCGGCGCGTCGGCGCGGTGGGCTTCGATGGGTTCGTAGTCGGCCAGGAGCGGATCGAACAGATGATTGACGAACGCCACCCCCGCGCGGTGCGTCCGGAAGGACCGATCCAGCGACAGATGACGGTCATCGCCTAGGCGTCCCGCCACATCCTGGAAGACGCCCGCGTCGGCCCCGCGGAAACGATAGATGCTTTGCTTGGCGTCACCGACCATGAATAGTCGCCCCGGGGCGGGGGCGGGCGAATCGTCCCCGGCCACCAACGACCACAGCAGTTCCATTTGCAGTCGGTCGGTGTCCTGACACTCATCGACCAGCAACTGATCCAGCCCGGCCGCCAGTTGCTGGCGGAGTTCCGGCCGTTCGGATAGCAAGCGATCCGTATGGGCGAGCAAGTCCACGAAGTCGAGAGCTCCGCGCGCCCGCTTGGCCTGGGCGTAGAGCGTCTCGGCATGGCCGGCCAGGGCGACCAGGGCGGCCAGGTGAGCCGCGGCGGCCGTGTCCAGTTCATTGAGCTCGTGGGCGAAGACGGTGAAGGCGTCGAACGTCTCCGACAACGATCGTAGCCGAGCGCGAAGGTCCTTGACGACCTGCGTGCCGCCCCAGAAGTCGGCCTTACCTTTGCCACCGGGCTTGGTGGCGAGCTGCTTGAATGCCTCGGGCGTCCAGGGGGCCGGGCCGGCCAGCACCTTCCGAGCCAACTCAAGCTGTCCCTGACGCCATTCGGCGAGCTTGTCGGCCGGGTCGCTGCAAGGGATGTCGCCCAGGGCGTCGAGTTCGGCCGCCAAGGTCGTGTCTGCCAGCAGCCGCTCCTGAGCGGCCCGCCGGTCGGTGTGGAGCTGCTCCCGCCAACGCGTCAGGATCATCGCGTCATCGGCGTAGTCGGCCGGATCGAAATCGATCCGCCGGTTAACCAGTTGGCCCACCGCGTCGAGGACGCTTTCGAAGGAGGTCCGGCCCAGCAGATCGGCCACGCGCGGGTCGCCATCCTCAACGGCCGTCACCACGGCGCGGTAAACGGCCTCATCGATCATCTGGCCGGTCACGAGCGGATCGGCCAGCACCGCAAAGGCCGGGTCCACGCCGGCCGAAATCGCGTGGCTGCGGAGCAGGCCCGTGCAGAAGCTGTGAATGGTGGAGATGCGGGCCTCGGGGAGCTGGTCGATCCAGGCCCGCAATTGCTCGGCCTCATCGTCGGTGGCCTCTCCGGCCAGTTCGTCCAACAACGACGCCAACCGCTGGCGCATCTGCACGGCTGCCTTGTCGGTGAAGGTGACGGCCACCAGGCAGTTGAGGCCGTCGTCGCGCCCGGCGCGGTCGCGCAGCAGTTCGGCGAACCGGCGGGCCAGGACAGCCGTCTTGCCGCAGCCGGCGCCACTGGTCAGAACGGTGTTCTGCTCGACGGACTCAACGGCCGCGGCGTGTTGGGCGTCGGTCAGTTGGAGGCGACTCATGAGGCGCCTCCTTCGACGGTCTTCAGCGCCGCGCGGCGTTTGCTGTACTGGCAGATTTCCCGGAACCCACAGCGGCGGGGGCAGTCGTGGGTGGGTAGGGCGTCGAACCGCCCGGCCGCCATGGCCGAGACGATCCAGCCGACCGATTCGCGTGCGGCTGTGAGCGTGTCGTCGTAATCGGGGTCGGCCTGCAGGGCGCCTCCCTTGGGTTTGAGTTCGGCGGCCACGAGCGAGCCGGGCTTGTCGGCGATACGTTGGTAGACGCCGCCGATGCAGTGTTCGCCCAGGAGTTGTTGGGCGGCGATGGCGTACAGGGGGATCTGGACGGCCAGGCCTTCGGTGAGGGCCTTCTTGGTCGGCAGGGCGCCGGTCTTGTAGTCAACTACCAATAGACCGCCGGCGTCGGCGGCATCGATCCGGTCGACGCGGTCGATGCGGCCCCGCAGGCGAATCTCGCCGGCGGGCGTTTCAATTCGGACGGGCCCGGCCAAGCTGGCGGCGTCCTGGACCTCGTCGGACGTCCCCTCGCCCATCCCGAACGCCAGTTCGAAACGGACTGACGTTCCGGGCCAAACCGGGTCAGCCTGACAGGTCAGCACGTACCGGCGAATTTGATCTTCCAGGCGGTCGATCTGGATCTGCCAGAGCGTAGGATACGGCGGCGAGAACCGGCGTTGGTTGCTCTGGGAGACATCCTCGGTGGCGGTCTTCAGCGCCGCGGTCAGCTCGTCCGGGCTGACGGCCGACAGTTTCAGCGGCCGGCCATGGTCGTCCGCCAGGCGCGTGAACAACTCGAACAGGATTTCGTGACAGATCTTGCCCCGCAGTGCAGCGTCGAGGTGGCGTTGCCGGCTGTCCGAATCTTCCAGCGCCAACACGTAGGTGGCGAAGTACCGCCACGGACAGCCCGCGAATCGCTCCAACTGCGAGGCCGAGAAGACCGTCTGGCCGGGGTACCGTTCGGCCAGACCGGCCAGGAGCGTCTCCTCCGTGATGCGGCCGTCGAAGTTGTCGCAGGGCGCCGTCTGCCATCGTCGTTGAGACGCCCACACCCCGACGGCGGACCGGGCCAACTCCGCCGGCGCGTGCTGGGTCGCCCACAGCAGAGCGGGCCCGGGCGTGTCGCGCAGGGGGTCGAACAGGTCGACCCACGCCCGAGCAAGCGCGTCAGCCCGGGAGGTCAGTTGGTCGGGCTGGGGCACGAGTTGTCCCAGACGGAATGCTCGCGTCGGCATCCGGTTCAAACCGCCGATTGGGCGGGCCAGGGCGGTTAGGAACGAACTCGGCGCGCAGGGCTTTCCGGCCGCCTCGGACTCCAGCGTGCCGATCGTCAGCGTCCGGTCGGCGCGCGAGGCCGACAAGTAGAACAGCAGCATTTCGCGCGCGGTCAGGTCGTCGCGGCGGTCGATGTCCATGCCGTGGAGCGCCAGGGCCGATCGGCTCCGTTCGCCGAGCAGCGGCGCGTCGACGAATCGCCGAGGGAACTGGCCCTCAGTTAGACCCAGCAGGAAGACGTGATCGTACCGACAGGCGCGGGCGTCGAGGCAGTCCAGCACGTCGACCAAGGATTCCGTGCGGGTGGTTGGGCAGGGCACGGCCCGGAGGGCTTCCCGCAACTGGTGGGCGGGCCTCCCGGCGTCCGGGGCGGTCAGGGCCGCGGCTAGGGCCGCCAGGGCTCGCAGGTCGCGAGCGATGTGGTCCGGGTCGGTTTGGTCGCAAGCGGCGCGGGCGAGTTGGAGGCGACCGGCCAGGTTCGGCAGGTCCTCTCCGCCCAGGTCGAACAGGGCCTGCAGCATCCGGTCGGCGCCCTGCAGGCGGTGGACAGATCGCAGCAGCACGTTGGCAGCGAGGGACTGGTCATCATCGGATTCGGCACCGACACGCTGCTCAGCCCGGCGGATCAATCGCTCGGCGGCGAGGGCGTAGGCGTTTCGTCCGCTCAGGACGTTGGCTTGCCGGATCAGGGCCTTGGCGGTCGCCACGGTGCGGTCGTCGAAATCGCCCAACGCCTGCGGGCGGAAGTAGCTGTTGCCGATGACGGCCAGAACGGTTTCGCTGTGGTAGTCCGGTCCGAGGGCGGCCGCGGCCAGCAGGTGACGGATAAGGGGGATCTCCGTGAGGGCGCAGGCAGGCGGGCGGATGGGGATGTCGCTGTCGGCGAAGATTCGTTTGATGACGGGAGCGTATTCGGCCAAGCTTCGAGCCACCACGGCGATGCGTCCGGCCGAGGCGCCCCCGGCGAGCAGTCGCTTGACGGCGACGGCTGCGGCGGCGACTTCCTGGTCGATCCCGGCGGCGGCAATGACCGACACGCCGCTCGGCAGATCGACGGGCGTGGCGTCGTGTTCGAACAGAGCGTCCCACAGGGGCGCCGCCTCCGGTCGGTCGGCCGGCTCGGCGGAGACAGTCGATAGCCCGTCTCCGAATGTCTCGGTCAGCGCCAACAGGGTTCGCCGCGTCCAGTGCCACAATCGCCTGCGGCGATCTTCCACGTAGGGAAGTGTGATCAGCATCCGCTGGCGGCCGATTGCCAGCAAGCGGAGGATCTCCCGTTGCGTGGGCGTGAAGTCCGTGAAGCCGTCGACGACGATCACATCGGCGTCTCCCATCGTGACGCGCTCGCCGTCTTGGGATGCCTGATCGGATAAGTGGGCCCGAGTCAGCCACATCAGGCCTTCCAGGTCGTAAGCGCCGCGTTGGTGAAGTTCGGTCTGGTAGGCCCGGTAGACCGCCACCAGGGCCTGTTTGGCCGGGTCGGTGTCGATCGCTGCGGCCAGGGCCTCCGGCTCGACCGCGGCGCGTTTGAGTTCGGCGATAGCGTCGTCGACGCTGGTGACGATGCCGCGCGTGTCGATGACGGCTTCGAAGCCGGGAAGCTCGCCGTCGGCGTGCAGGCGGTCGATGATGTCCCGCAGCATCAGATGGCGCTGGAAGGAAGAAAGCGGCCTGGCGGCTGGGTCGTCCGTGTTCATCCGGGAGAGAATGTGCTGGGCCAGCGTGGTAAAGGTCATCACGCGCGGGGCGATGACCACGCCGGTGTCACTATCGGCCAGGAGACGGCGCCGGAGATCGTCGCTCGCGGCGGCGTTGGGGGCGAGGATGACGGCCCGGGATTGTCCGGAGGGCCCGGCCACGCTGCGATAGAGGTCTAGCGCCGCGCCGGTCTTGCCGGCGGCGGCCGGGCCGGTTAGCAACACCACCGGCGAGGCGGCGCCCGCGATGCGTGCAGCCAGATCAGGTTGTCCTTGGGACCGATCCATCGGCCTCATTCCAGTGGGGCGGGCGGCGCTAGGGCCCGTCCGTGGTGGTGATCGGCTGGCCGTCCGGGCCGTCGATTTGCATGATGTGGAAGTTGCCAAACACGTTGAGAAGCCCCAGCAGGTCGCCGGGCTTGTCGCCCACGCCGAGCATGATGTGGCCGGTATCGAAACCGTCGGGGGGCGTGGCGTCGAAATGGACCCACTGACCATCGATATAGCACCGCACCCAGGCATGGCCGCCGAACAGGGGTTTGTCGCCGTAGACGGGGCTGTCGACGTAGAGGATCCCCACCACCACCTCCGTGGGAATGCCCACCGACCGGCACAACGCGGCCAGCAGTACGGCATGTTCGCTGCAGTCGCCTTGCTTGCTTCGGAAGACCTCGGCGGCCGAGGCGTATCCCACCCCGAAGCTCTTGGCGTCGATGTGTTCGTTGACGAACGCCTCCAACTTGGCGGCGGCGGCATAGGCGCCGTCGGTACCACCGATGGCCTTTCCGGCGGCGGCGGCGATGTCTTCGTTGTCGGATTCCACGAAACGGGTGGGCTCGAGGGCGGCCAGGAGGGCTGCGTCCTTGCCGCGGTAGGGCAGGCCCGCATGGCCGGCCGTACGGCCAGGGCGAACCGTGACGGCAATGGCGCCGTCATCGCCAACGGTCACGCTCTGCCCGTCATCGGCCGGGACGGTCAGGTCGCCATCGAAAGATATGTGGTAGGTCAGTGGGTGCTGACGATCCTGGTCCGACAGGCGAACGGGCGAATCGACGGTCGCCTTCATCATCACGTCGATGGTTTCGTTGGGGCCCAGGGCGTAGGCCTTGTCGCAGGCGATCATCTCCATGCTCACGCCCAGCATGGGGGTGACGGACTTCAAGGCCGTGCATTCGGCATCAACGTATTCGGTGCTGGAGATGGCGCCCATCGGGCCGTCCATGGTGGTCTGAATGGCCGTCAGCTCCACCACACGGCCGAACAGGTCGACCTCCTCGGCCTCCCCGACGGTGATCGATAGTGGCAGGGCGGTCATTTGGTCGGGGCTGAAGATGCTCGTGTCGAAACTCGTGCCCGCCTCCAGGCCCTTGGCTTGCTGCAGCAGACGCAGCCCATGGGATAGCAATGCGCCTTCGGGCCAGGGCTTGTCGACCTGGCGCGTCATGCCGCCGCTTTCGGTGGTCCCGGTTATTCGGCCGCCCGCGACGGTTCCCTCAGCGGCCTGCGTCATACCGGCGACGTTGGTGGTTGTCTTGAAGCTCAGCGGCTGGCCGTCGGCCGTCTCGCGCAGGACCACCGATGCCAGCACCGGCAGGTCGACGCCCAGTCGGCTGATGGTCATGCGGGAGGTCTCGGTCGTGGTCACCACGCCGTCCTCGACCGTTCGCGTGCGGCTAACGTAGCCGATCTTCTTGCCGTCGAGGATGACGGCCATGTAGGTAGTTTCACCGGCGGGGCCGTCCTGGGCGGCGGCAACCGCTGGAATGACGGCGAGAACGATCAGCGTGAGTGCGATCAGGCGGCTACGCATGGCGGACTCCCTTTCACG
This sequence comes from uncultured Planctomycetaceae bacterium, assembly GCA_964428895.1. Classification (GTDB taxonomy): domain Bacteria; phylum Planctomycetota; class Phycisphaerae; order SM23-33; family SM23-33; genus HyVt-337. The sequence goes on along the minus strand of CAYRZU010000048.1, from coordinate 11,746 downwards.
GAATATCAACTGATCGTACGCCACCGGCGGGGGCGGTTCAACCCGGCCGATCAGTCGGTGTAGTGGCAGTCGAGCACGTCGTGCCATTGGTGGGGGGTCTTGACCGCCACGAACGCCATTCGGACAGCCTTGGGGTGCGGGTGCATGCGGGCGTAGCGGATGCCGAACTTTCGCATGATGCGTGGGCCCTTCTTGGCGCCGTAGATGGCCACCGCGTGGTCGAAGTGGCGCCGCATGGTGTCGGCCTGTTCGGCCAGCGACGGCTGGAAGGGCTGGCGGCTTTCGGCCAGGTCGCGCAGTTGGCGGAACAGCCACGGATTCCCCAACGCGCCGCGGGCGGCCAGGGCGGCGTCGACCCCGGTCTCGCTGAGCATGCGGACCGCGGCCTCGGCGTTGCGGACGTCGCCGGAGCCGATGATGACGCGCTCGGGGTAGCGGCGCTTGATCTCAGCCAGCAAGCCCCAGTCGGCCGGGCCGGAATACATGAGCCGGACGCTTCGGGCGTGAACGCAGGCTGCGGCGGCGCCGGCGTCGAAAGCGCCGTCGAGGATGCGCCACATATCATCGGGGCCGTATTCTTCCTCGAAGCTCTTTCGCAGCTTGATGGTGACAGGCAGATCGACCGCGTCGATGACGGCCTGGGTCAGCGCGATCGCCAAATCTGGATCGCGCATCAGGTGGCCTCCGCGCCGCCGGGAAATGGCCTTGCGGACCGGACAGGCGAAGTTCAAATCAATCGCGTCCAGGCCCATTTTGGCCAGCTCGACTGCCGCGGCCGCCATCTCGTGAGGCTGGTTGCCGTGGAGCTGGCCGGCCAGGGGGTGGTCGTCATCACACAGCTGGACCAGACGGCGGCGGAGCTTCTCGTTGTGCAGCAGGCTCTTATCGAGCAGCATTTCGGTGGCGCAATAGGGCGCTCCGAGGCTGCGACACAGCATGCGGAACGGCTGATCGCTGTAGCCGGCCAGCGGCGCCAGCACCAACGGCAGATCGATTCGGATGGGTCCAATGTTGAACGGTTTCAGATCGAACATACGGCTCAGATCATAACGAACCCCACGCGTGTTTTCCGTTCATCATTTGGGGTCGCCGCGTATGATGTCGCCATGAGTTCGTCCGAGACATGTCGGGTCGCCCTGGTATCGCTAGGGTGCCCGAAGAATTTGGTGGACAGCGAGAAGATCGCCGCCCATCTGGCGGAGGCCGGCTGCCTGGTCGGCGCGCCGATGGACGAGGCCGACGTGGTCGTGGTCAACACCTGCGGGTTCCTGTCGGCGGCGCGGGATGAGAGCTTGGACGTTATCGATGAGGCACTGGCCCAGAAGGAGCTCGGCTCGGCCCGCCGGGTGGTGGTGGCCGGCTGTTTGGTCAATCGAGACGGCGAGGCGCTCTATCAGGAGGCGGAAGGCATTGATGCGATCGTGGGCGTCTGCGACCGCGAAGCCATTGTGGCGGCCGTTTTGGGGTCGGGACAGACGTCTAGCATCACCCCGCCCAGTGGGGCCGTCGGCGACGACACGGGTCGACTCCGCCTGACCCTACCCCACACCGCCTACCTGCGCATTTCGGAAGGCTGTTCGCACCGGTGCACGTTCTGCACGATCCCGACGATCCGCGGGCCGTTCCGCTCCAAGGCGCCTCAAGACGTCTTGACCGAGGCCCGGGAGTTGGTCGATAGCGGCGCCTTCGAGCTGAACCTGATCGGCCAGGACACTACCGGTTACGGCAGCGACACCGACGGGCAGGCGATGCTGGCTTGCTTGCTGCGCGAACTGAACGCCGTCGACGGCGTGGGCTGGATTCGCCTGATGTACGCCTACCCCATGGCCTTGGCCGATGAACTCATCGACACGATGGCCGAGTGCGAGCATGTCGTCCCCTACGTGGACATGCCGCTGCAGCACATTTCCGACCCGATCCTGCGGCGCATGGGCCGACCCGTCACACGGCAGCAGACGGAAACACTGCTCGAAACACTTCGGGCTCGCATCAAGGACCTGACGATTCGCACCACCTTCATTACGGGCTTCCCGGGCGAAGGCGAGGCCGAGTTCGCGGAATTGCTGGCATTCGTGGAGGCGTTTCGGTTCGGGGCCGTGGGTGTGTTCGCCTATTCTCCGGAAGAGGGGACGCCGGCGGCCAAGCTGGATGGGACCGTGCCGGACGAACTCAAGGCCGAGCGCGCCGAGCGGATTATGTTGGCTCAACAGCGAATCGTCTTCGAGGCCAACGCCGCGGCCATCGGTGGGCGAATTGACGTGCTGGTTGATGGGGCCGATAATGACGGTGTCTGCATCGGCCGCCACGCCGGCCAAGCGCCGGACATCGACAGCGTCTGCCTGCTGACCGACCCCCGCGAGGCAGGGCAGCTTGTCGGCGGTGAGGTGGTCGACTGGTCGGACTACGATTGGGTCGTTCAACCGGATTGAGGGCGGAAGAGCTTCTGGGTCGCTTGGGATGCTGCGCAGCTATGAACTGGTCACTTCCGAATATCCTGACCGCATCACGATTGCCCCTGGCGGCCGTGTTCTTCGTGCTGCTGAGCTTGTACCCGGATGGCTGGGGGTGTTCGGCCGATTGCCTGCTGGGCGCGGCGTTCGTGGTGTTCGCCGCGGCCGGCGTGACGGACTTCCTGGACGGCTTCCTGGCCCGGCGCCTCAACGAAGAAAGCGCCTTCGGGCGGATCGTTGACCCCTTCGTGGACAAGGTGCTGATCGTGGGGGCATTCGCCATTCTTGCCGGCCCGAACTTCGCGCTGGGGCTGTTGGAGACGCGTTTCGAACGTGACTTGCCCGAATGGCTGACCGGGGGCATGGCCAGCGCCGTTCAGCCGTGGATGGTGGTGGTGATCATGGGCCGTGAGTTCATCGTCTCAGCCGTGCGGAGTCATTCCGAGAGTCGCGGCGTGAAGTTCCCCGCCACCTACGCCGGCAAGATCAAGTTCATCCTGCAAGTGATCGCCATCGGCGCCATTCTGCTGCAGCTAATGTTCCTGCCCACCGATGCCTGGGCCATCACGGCGAAGGTCGTTCTGGTCTGGCTGGCGGTGGTGGTGACGGTGTTGAGCGGGTTGATCTACGTCGGCCGGGCCCATGGGGAGTTCATGGCCAACCCGTAGGCTGGCCGAAAGAATAGAAGTCGCATGAAGACCATCAGCAAACTCGTTCTGTCGGGGTTCGGCACGGGGTACCTGCCCGTGGCGCCGGGCACGTGGGGTTCGGCGGCGGTCCTGGCGATCTATCTGCTCTATGCGTGGTTCGGGCAGCCGTCAGCGATGACCTTGACCGTAGCGATGGGGGCGTTGGCGGCGTGGTCGGCGGTGGTGTGCGTGCTCTATGGCCCCGAGGCCGAGGCAGCCTGGGGCAAGAAGGACCCCGGCCACTGCACCATTGACGAATGGGCGGGTCAGGCCGTGGCGCTGCTGTGGCTGCCGGTGATTCCGCGCATGACCTTTGGCGGCGTGGCGGCGATTGCGTGTGGGGGATTCGTGGCGTTTCGCATCTTCGACATCATCAAGCCGCCGCCGGCCCGATTGGCCGAACGCCTGCCGCACGGCTGGGGGGTGTTGGCCGACGATTTGATCGCGGGCGTTTATGCGAACGTGGTGGTCCGGCTGACGGTGCTTCTGCTCATCCCGGCCGGCTAGGCCGCCGGCGACAGACGCGGCTCGGGGGCGAAGGTCTCGGCGATGATGGCGCCCAGCGTGGCGAAGATCGCGAAGGAGAACATCCGCCACGCGGCGCCGCGGCCGAAGGCCCCTAGTAGCTCCGCCGTATTGACGGCCTGAGCAGGATCGCTCTGGACCAGATGTAGGAAGTAGGTGTGCGCGCCTGCCTGCATGGCGCCGGCCAGCAGCCCGCCGATGGTGGCCAGAACGATTCGACGCCCGGTGGCCATGCCGCCGGCCCAACGGGCGGTCAGCCAACCGCCGAACAGGGGAACGAGAATGGTCGCATACCAGAGCGTCTTCTGCGTGGGGGCCCGCCCTTGGTCCACATACAACCACGCGATGGCGGAGTAGACCGCGGCTGCGATGATCGCCGCCGGCAGGGCGGCCCAATAGCGTGAGCCTTGGTTCCCGCGGCGTTCGGCGCGGGCGCGAATACGGCGGCGGAGCGTCATGGAGTAGTTGAAGAAGAGGTCGAACACGGCGTGCTCAGCCAGAGCCCCGTGTTCGCCGAACACCGGGATGATCTTGACCGCACCTGTCGCCCAGTGGCCGGCCATGAAGCGCGACAGCGTGGGGTAGCGGTAAGCCATCTGGATCGGGAAGGCGAGGTATCCGACGTACTTGAAGAAGCCCAGGAACACGGCGATGTTGTAGCTCTTGAAATCCCGGTTTCGAATGACCAGGTACAGCACGTACAGGCCGCGGACCAACGAGCCGGGCGAGATGGGTACGACCTGAACGGCCGCGATGAATACGCCCACCATGGCCATCGATTCGCCGAAGTTCAGCCCGCGATTGACGCTGTAGATGACGGCCGCGATCAACGCCACCACCTGGGAAATCGGCAGCGTGCAGACGTGGACGGCCAGGCTCTTGATGTACTTCTGAATGAAGGGGTCGGCGATGTGGGCCTCGATCTCGGTGGCCTCATCGTCCGTGATCATGTGCTTGCGTCGGCCCTCTTCGAGCATCTGACGCAACCAGTTCTCGCGCAGCTGGGCATTGAACAGGAGCCGCAACGGGCGGATGGCGATGTATTGAAAGACGCCGAGGATGTAGAGGGGGTCGGTCAGCAGGCGATGCAGGAAGGGCACGGGGAGCAGCGAGAACGGCAGGTGAAACAGGAACAGCCACGGATGCCGCAACAGCCCTCGGGCGTAGCGCTCGTCAACCCGCCCGTCACGGTGCCATTCGATGGTCCGCTCGTAAATGTGCGCGCGAAATGCCCGCAGCAGATAGAACGGGCAGGTCAGCACGCTTCCGTAATGGCGGCGGAGGTCGGCTCGCCCGATTAGGCCGACCAGGAAACGCCCAACCGGCGGGGCGACCAGCAGCAGGCCCGCGCCGACCAGACCTTCGGTCGAGGTGATTTGCCAGCGGAATAGGCACATTAGCAGAACCAGCAGCCCCGCGATGGCCGACGCGCCGGGAAGGAACTTGAACAGGCCGAACACGAACGTGCCGAACCGGCTGCGCCGCAGCGACTCGGTGGTGCGCTGGTCGGTGATATTGCGGACGCCCCAGCTTTCCACGGCCGCATCGAAAACCGTTCCCCATTGCTTGGGGCGGGTCAGCAGCTTTGGCAAGTTGTGGGTCAGGTCGATCTGACCGTCGTGGTAGAGCTTCTCGGTGACCTTGAGTTCTTCGACGGCCTCGGTCAGGTCGGCGAAATTGTCCCGGTGATCGGCGATGAAGGTGCCCAGCTTCTTGAGGTTGCCGCGGTCGAACTGGACCAGGCTGCCTCTGCAAAGCCCTTGGCCGATCAGCACCACGTCGCGCGGGCTCATCGGTAGCAGCGGCAGCAGGGCCAGGCCGGCCCGGAAATCGACGGCCGTCAGGCCGGCGGCGGGGTCGTCGCCGGCGTCGAGGCGTTTGAGGCAGTTGGGCTGACTCTTGCACGTCCACCATTCATACTGGCGCGCCAGTTCCGGGGCGCCCATTTCGTGCAGCAGATCCACCACGTCGCCCATGAATTGCTTCTTGGCGAGGTATTCCCTGGAGGCCTGGTCGTCGATGGGGTCGCCGCGTTTCCACGAGCGGCGTCGGGCCAGGTGATCGTCGACCTCAAACCGCCAGACGCGCCCGTCGATCCATTCGCTAATCTCGCCGCAACTGCCCAAGGCTGAATCAACGAAGGTCGCGTGAATCTCCGTGACGGCCTCTTCTGTTCCGAAGCGCATCTTGGCCGCTCGGCGGATCAGCGTCTGCCACAGGGCTCCGGATCGGGCGGCGGTTCGGTTGCATTGCAGCGAAAACGGCGACTGAAAGCCGACCGCGTAGAGCAGGTTGCGGAATCGCTCTGCCGACGAGCTCGGCGGGATGAGAATCTTCATCGCGTAACGCTCGCCCACCTTCAGATGGCCGATGGGGCCGTCGGGGGCATCCAACTCGAGCAATTCCACGCGGTAGACTTGGCCGGCGAACCCACCGCCGACGAACCGTTCGACCCGCACGGTCATCCGCCCATTGTGGGCGGGGGCCACGCCGGCGATGTCATAAGACAGCTCGCGGCCGGGCTCATAGCGCTGAAGTCGCTCGGGCCGTTCGAGGTCGGCCTGAGCGATCGCGTCGGTTAGTTCGTTGACAACTTGGAGCGAGTAGTCTTTGGCCATGGTGCGGTAATCATCGGCCCCGCCGCGGTGGGGGCCCGTAAAGAGAACGAAATAGTACCGACGCGGCCAAACGCCCGCCAGCGCAAAGCGTTCCACGGATTATCGGCGAAATTGGGCAGCCTCTTGCGTGCGGGCGAGTGGCGCGGTAACGTCCGGCAATTTTGGAGCGAGGCGGACGCCTCAGGAGCGCATTCTTATGCCGCGGCGTGATGATCTGCATACCATCATGATCATCGGATCCGGGCCGATTGTGATCGGCCAAGGCTGTGAATTTGACTATTCCGGCACGCAGGCGTGCAAGGCCCTTCACGAGGAGGGCTATCGGATTGTGCTGGTCAACTCCAACCCCGCCACCATTATGACCGACCCGCAAATGGCGGATCGGACCTATATTGAGCCCATCACCCCGGAGGCGGTTGAGCGGATCATCATCGCCGAGAAGCCCGACGCGCTGCTGCCGACCCTGGGCGGGCAAACCGCACTGAACGTGGCGGTCGCCGTCGCCGACGCGGGCATCCTGGCCGCCCACAACGTGGAGATGATCGGCGCGACCCGAGAAGTCATCCACCGGGCCGAGGACCGTACCGAGTTCAAGAACATCTGCCAGTCGATCGGCCTGGACGTGCCCGCCAGCGGCATTGCCCACACCATGGACGAGGCCCGCCGGATCGTCGACGAAGTCCAGCTGCCGGTCTGCATTCGGCCGGCCTACACCCTGGGCGGCACGGGCGGCGGCTTCGCCTTCAACGTTGATGAGTTCGAGGAGATCGCCGCACGCGGCCTGCGGGCCAGCCCCATCGACGAAATCCTGATCGAGCAATCCGTCCTCGGGTGGAAGGAATACGAGTTGGAGGTCATGCGTGACAAGGCCGACAACGTCGTGATCGTCTGCTCCATCGAAAACGTCGACCCCATGGGCGTGCACACCGGCGATTCCATTACCGTCGCCCCGGCCCAGACGCTGACGGACAAGGAATACCAGCTCATGCGGGACGCGTCGCTGGCCATTATCCGCGCGGTGGGCGTGGAGACCGGCGGCAGCAACATCCAATTCGCGGTCGACCCCGAGACCGGTCGCATGATCGTGGTCGAGATGAATCCCCGCGTCAGCCGCAGCTCGGCTTTGGCGTCGAAGGCGACGGGCTTCCCCATTGCTAAGATCGCCGCCAAGCTGGCGGCCGGCTACACGCTGGATGAGTTGCCCAACGACATTACCCGCCAGACCCCCGCCTGCTTCGAGCCGACCATCGATTATGTGGTGACCAAGATTCCCCGATGGACGTTCGAGAAGTTCCCCGAGGCCGACGAGACGCTGACCACGCAGATGAAGTCGGTCGGCGAGGGCATGAGCATCGGCCGGACCTTCAAGGAGTCGCTGCAGAAGGGCATCCGCTCGATGGAGGTCAAGCGGTTCGGCCTCGGCCTCGACGCCAACGACAAATGGCTGAAGGGCATGCGGGGCGAGCACATGGGCACCGACGACATGTCCGGGGAAGATACCTTCTACCCGGTCGAGAAGACCCGCCTGCGACGCAAGCTGGCCGTGCCCGCCCAGGGACGCCTGTACTACCTTCGCTACGCGATGAAGATGGGCTGGTCGATCGAGCAGATTCGGGCCGTCACCGGCATCGACCCGTGGTACCTGACGCAACTGAAGGAACTGTGCGACTTCGAGGACGATCTGGTCGCCCTGGCCGATGAAGGCCTGACCGCGCGGCGCAAGATTCCCGCGTGGGTGGCCGGCGGGCGCCAGAGCCAGCTCTACACCGAAAGCGTCGCCAACGCCGAACGAATGGAACGCTTCCGTGATCTGATGGCCCAGGCCAAGCGATGGGGCTATTCCGATGTGCAACTGGCGGCCGCCTGGCGCGTTTCGCCGGATCAGGTCCGCCAATGTCGCAAGGCCATGGGCATCGAACCGGTCTACAAGCTGGTCGATACGTGCGCAGCGGAGTTCGGGGCGTCCACGCCGTACTACTACTCCTCCTACGAGGTCTCCATCGGCCGGGTGAATGAAGATAGGACCGTGACGCGGTTCGTCGACGACGAAATCCGCCTGTCCGAGACTCCCAAGATCATCATTCTGGGCGGCGGGCCTAACCGCATCGGACAGGGCATTGAGTTTGACTACTGCTGTGTGCATGCGGCCTTCGCAGCCAAGGAGATGGGCTACGAATCGGTGATGGTCAACTCCAACCCGGAGACCGTTTCCACCGACTACGACACCTCCGACATGCTGTTCTTCGAGCCGTTGACGCTGGAAGACGCGCTGAACCTGTGCGAACGGCTCAACGGCAGGCCCTTCGGCGAGCCGGGCGGGCTGGTCCACGGCGTGATCGTTCAGCTCGGCGGGCAAACGCCGCTGAACCTGGCCCACGGCCTGGAAGCGGCCGGCGTGCCCATCATCGGCACCAGCCCCAACTCCATCGATCTGGCCGAGGACCGCAAGCAGTTCTCCAAGGTGCTGGACGAGCTACAGCTCAAGAGCCCGTCTAGCGGGACGGCCTTTACGGTGAACGAGGCCCGGCGGATTGCCGAGCAGATCGGCTATCCGGTTCTGGTTCGGCCCAGCTACGTGTTGGGCGGACGGGCGATGGAAATCGTCTCCGATGCCGAGCAGTTGGACGTCTACATGGGCAAGGCGGTCGACGCATCGACCGTCGGCCGCGACCATCCGATTCTGATCGACAAGTTCCTGTCCGGCGCGATTGAGGTGGATGTCGACTGTGTGTCGGATTTCGGCCCGGGCCCGGGCGGGAAGTGCGAGGACGCCCCGCGGGCAGTGATCTGCGGCGTGATGGAGCATATCGAGCAGGCGGGCATCCACTCCGGCGACTCCTCCTGCGCCTTGCCCCCTCACTCGCTGCCGGACGAGGTCGTCGCAGAGATCGAACGTCAAGGCCGAGTGTTGGCCGAACGCCTCGAGGTCCGGGGCCTGATGAACGTACAGTTCGCGGTCAAGGACGGCGAGGTCTACATCATCGAGGTCAACCCGCGAGCGTCGCGGACCGTACCGTTCGTCTCCAAGGCCACCGGTGTCTCGTGGGTCAATGTGGCTACCAAAGTCATGGCCGGTCACAGTCTGGCCGAAATGAACGTCACCGAGCCGCCGCGGCCTGAACAGACGTCGCTCAAGGCGGTGGTCTTTCCGTTTGCCAAGTTCCCGGGCGTGGACGTGATCCTCGGCCCGGAGATGCGGTCGACGGGCGAGGTGATGGGCATCGACCTGTCCTTCGGCATCGCGTTCGGCAAGAGCCAAATGGCCACCAGCCTGCCGCTTCCGGTGGAGGGTCTCGTGTTCGTGTCGGTCTGCAACGAGGATAAGGGCCGGATCGCCGACGTGGTTCGCCCGCTGGTTAAGATCGGCTACAAACTGGTGGCCACGTCCGGTACGCATCGCGTGCTGGCCGAAGCCGGCATCGACGCCCAGCGGGTGCAGAAGCTGGCTGAAGGCCGGCCCAACGTGGCGGACCTGATTACCAACGGCGACGTGCAGCTACTGATCAACACCCCCACGGGTCGCGGCCCGGCTACCGACGAAGGCAAGATCCGCGCCCTGGCCATTCTCCACAACGTGCCATTGATCACCACCATGGCCGCCGCCGAGGCGGCCGTCCGCGCGATGGATGACTTGTGGAAGGGCGTCTCGCCCGATCCGGTCACGCCGGTCTGGACCGTTCGGCCCCTGCAAGAATACTTCCCCCACCTGGCGCGAGCGTCCACCGCAGCGGCCAAGGCCGATTAGGCGCCTACTCCCACTCGATGGTGGCCGGGGGCTTGGAGGAGATGTCGTACACCACGCGGTTAACGCCTTTGACCTCGTTGATGATCCGATTGGCGATATTGGCCAGCACGTCATAGGGGATGCGGGACCAGTCGGCCGTCATGAAGTCGCTGGTGTCGACCGAGCGGATGGCCACCACGTGCTCGTAGGTCCGGCCGTCGCCCATCACGCCAACGCTCTTAACGGGCAAGAGCACGGCGAAGGTCTGGGCCGTCTTGCGGTACAGGCCCGCTGCCGTGATCTCTTCCAGCAGAATGTTGTCGGCCTTGCGGAGCAGGTCCAGGCGATCATGGGTCAAGTCGCCGAGACAGCGAACGGCCAGGCCCGGGCCGGGGAAGGGGTGCCGCCACACGACCTGCTCGGGTAGGCCCAGTAGCTCGCCGGCCTGGCGGACCTCGTCCTTGAACAGGTCCCGGAGCGGTTCGATCAGATCAAAGCCGAGCTCGGCGGGTAGGCCGCCGACGTTATGGTGCAGCTTGATGTTGGCGGCCTCTCCCGCCAGCGAATGGCCGGACTCGATCACGTCCGGGTACAACGTGCCCTGGGCGAGGTACCGGGCGTTGGGGATCTTGGCGGCCGCCTCCTTGAAGCAATCAATGAAGGTATGGCCGATGATGCGGCGCTTCTCCTGCGGGTCGGTGACCCCGGCGAGCTTGTCGAGGAACAGATCGGCCGCCCGCACCGTGGTCAGGTTGATCTTGAAATGATCGGCGAAGGTCGACTCGACCAACGCGACCTCGTTCATTCGCAGCAGGCCGTTATCGACGAAGATGCAGGCCAACCGGTCGCCGATGGCCTTATGCAGCAGGGCGGCCACCACGGATGAATCGACCCCGCCCGACAGCCCGCAAATCACCCGCTCGTCGGGGCCCACCTGCCCGCGCAGGGCTTCAACGGTAGCGTCCACGAACGACCCCATTTGCCACAGGCCCGAGCAGCCGCAGATGTCGTACAGGAAGTTGCTGAAGATCTCTCCGCCGTGGGGGGTGTGGGTGACCTCGGGGTGGAACTGCACACCGAAGAACGGCTGCGTTTTGTGGCGGACGGCCGCGACGGGGCAGGTCGGCGTGGTCGCCAGGGGGACAAAGTCCTCGCCCAGGTCTTTGACCTGATCGCCGTGACTCATCCAGACCGTCGTCTCGGCGGGCAGGTTCTTCAGCAATTGGTCGGGCTGGCTGACGGTTAGTTGGGTCCGGCCATATTCGCGCGATTCGGCGGAGTGGATGTCGGCGCCGAGCATCTGGCTGGCCAATTGCATGCCGTAGCAAATACCCAGGACCGGCACGCCCAGCTCGAGGATCTCGGGTCGGCAGCGCGGAGCGCCATCTTCATAGACGCTGGACGGGCCTCCGGTGAAGATCAAGCCCTTGAGGTTGAGCTTGGCCAGTTCGTCGGCCGAGACGTCCGGGTGGGCCAGCAAGCTGTAGACGCCATTTTCGCGGACGCGGCGGGCGATCAGTTGGGCGTACTGACTGCCGAAATCGAGAATGACGATCGTCTCAGATTGTCCTGCCGATAGTGCCATAGTTGTCCAACGCTCCGTCGAGGAAATCGACATAATACGTCCGCCGGGCCGGCCGAGCAACGACTCATCCAGGCCGATCAATGACAAACGCCCGCAGGCTTGGTGGGCCCACGGGCGTTTGGATTCGGGGGGGGGGGAGCGGCGCTGTCGGGGGT
>CAYRZU010000047.1:0-28521 GCA_964428895.1 uncultured Planctomycetaceae bacterium | reverse complement strand
CGCGGCCTGACGCCGTAATTGTAGACCTTCGCATGCCGGGGATGGATGGCTTTGAGGTTTGCCGCCGCATCAAGGGGCGATCTGAGACGCAACACGTTGCGGTGATTGTCGTCAGCGGCTTTCTAACCGATGAGCTCGACGACCAGGCCCGTGAGGCCGGCGCCGAGGCGTGCTTCTCAAAGCCTGTGGACCGCGAAGCGCTGATGAAGGAACTGTCGAAGGTGCTGGGCGCCGCCGGGGTCCGCCACTAGTAGTCGATGCTCTGGGCCCACGAGCCCGGCGCGATCTGCATGATCCAGTTGCTGTAGCCTTCCGGGGGATTCTCGTAGATCGACGTATCACTTTCGATGGTCGTATTGCTGCCGCTGAAGAGAGCATCCCCCTCGCAGACTACCACCCCGCGAATCATCGGTGTCTGCTGAGTTTCAAATGATCCGGTCACATGAACCAGGCCGACGATCTCGTTGGGGTATGGGTCCGCCTGGTCGGTGTCGTCGTTTCCCTGGTAGGGGCACCCCGTGGGGTTGAAGTTGGCCGACCAGTCGGCTTCAGCCAGTTGGGTGTTGTCGGTCTTGACGATGAGGTTCCCGTCCACGATGAGGACCGGATAGTCTGATCGGAAGTTCTCCATCAGGACGGCCTGATCGATGGTGACCGTGCCGCCGTTGGTGCGCACGATCAGCGTTCCCCAGATCCGGCAGCCCTTGATCGTCAGGTTGCCGCCGTTGGTGTTGACATAGTAGACGCCGTCGGCGTTGGCAGCCCCCCAGGGGTTGGCCGCCGGACCCAGCGCGAACTTCTCGATGGTGCTTCCGGCCGGCGAGATTGTTGTGGCCAGCGAGACGTAGTCGTCTACCACGGCCGAGCCCGGCGCGTCCTTGGGGTCGACCCCCAGCGTGACCTCTCCGGAAACAAATCCGGAACCGGTCTGGGTGGCAGCCTCGATGTCGCCCATCACGAAGCCGTCGACATCGACATTCCCATTCGTCGACAACACCGCGTTCTGTACGGTCAGGGTCGCGCCGCTGGCGACCTGGATATCGCCGCCGGCGTGCAGGGCTGTGTTGAGCGCGTCCAGCGGCTGGTTGATGGCCTCGAGGCGAACGGTGGTCTGGTGTTGGCTCGAGCCTTCCATCCCCGTACCGACGATCAGGACGTCGTGGCTGTCGTCGTTGGCAATGTCGCCGTCGACGGGGTCGACCAGCGTGACCGACGCCTGCCCGTTGCCGATGATGAAAGCGACGGTGTAGTTACCCGGCATAACCGGCCCGTCGCGCCAGTCGGGGTAGTTGTCGACCATGTAGCAGCCGCCCTCGATGGCGCTGGCGGCGTTCCACTGGGCGCCGGCCCAATCCATCTCGGCTTTGCTGCGCTTCAGATGGACGCGCGTGGCCAGGGCGGCGGCGATGGCGATTACGCCGATTAGCATCGTTGCGGCCAGGACCGGCACGTAGATCGTGCCGCGAGATTGTCGTCGCGCCCTCGTCATGGCAGCTACGGGGCCTCCAGGTTGTCTCGCCCGCGCGCCCGGATGGCCGTCAGCGTGACGAGGTTGTTTCCGTCGAACTCGACCTGCACGACCACGCGCTTGATGCCCATGTCGACCGGGAGGGTTTGCTCCGGATTGGCCGGCGAGGAGTAGTCCACCATCGCGCGGCGGGTGTACCGGCTGAAGGGGGTCAGTTCATTACCGGCGGCGTCCTCCGGCGGCGAGCCGGCCCAGCCGTTGTAGTCGTCGACATCATCGTAATTGGACCGGCCGGAGAACCATTCGGTGCCGCCGTCGGTGCCCAGGGGGGTGCCCAGGTATTCCTGGTAAGGCTGGCGGAGGATCTCGGCCATCAGGTCTTCGGCCAGCGCATGGGCCTGACGCAGCCGCCCGGCCCGGTACTGATCTACCCGCGACGCGCCGATGGCCGTCATGGTCGCCGCCAACGCGATCGCCACAATGGCCACCGCGACGGCCGCCTCGATTAGCGTAAAGGCTCGGCGGGAACGGGTCATGGGCCAACGACCTCCGGCTGGTTGGGCAGCCCCACGCTGGTGCGAATGCTGGAGGCTTCCTCCGGGCCGCTCTGGACCAGCACCGTGGTCCGGTGCACGAACTGCCGCGTGACGGTGGTGGGAATGTCGTCGGCGGTGTAGACGCCGTAGACCATCATGGCTATGGGCAGCACGGGCGGCAGGGCCCAGCTTTGGCCGCCATCCATGCTGACCAGGAGCTTCATCTGCCCCGAGGAGCTGAGGGTGTCCTGGCTGATCCACACGTTGGCCGCGTTCGTGCCGCTCGCGCCGGCGAAGACCAAACAGATGGCCTCGTCGGTCGCCAGCGTGGGTGCGCCGCTGAAGGTCACGTGGACGGAGGAGAAGGTGAACTGGCCCAGCCCGCTCTCGTCGACGGTCTGTTCGGCCAGCACTTGACCGTCCGGCAAGCTCGATGCGTCCGCTCCTTGGATCTGCACGTTCATCTGCCCGTCAGGGAGCCCGGCCATCATCCCCCAGAACATGATGCTGGTGATTCGCCAGCCCGTGGCGTTGGCGGGCAGGCTTGGCAAGACGTATTGGCCTATCCAGGTGCTGTCGTTGACGGTCATGCCCGACCCAAACAGGCTGCTGTGGTGACCCAGCGTCACTTGGCCGCTTTCCCCGCCGCCGGGCTGTTCCTCGTCGACCGTTTCCGAGTCGTAGTCCAGGCTGAAGGTGCGAACGTCGTCCAGCACCGTTACGGCCGCGCCGCCGTTGATGCTCCGGGTTACCGGGTCGCCCTCGGCCGCCGACCAACTGTAGGCAATCGTATCGGGGGCGCCGTCGCCGGTTCGGTCGGGCACGGTTACCGACAGGGCGGTGGCGCCGGCGGCCTGGAAGGCCGTTGCGTAGCGCAGGTCGGTGGCGATCTGCTGGGCGATGTCGGCGCCGCGGAGGGTCTGCAGGGCGGCATTGTCGGCGGTGGGCACGACCTTCAGCGCCACGAACATGGCCGAGCCCAAGCCCGTGATCAGGATCGACATCACCGCCAGGCTGACGGTGATCTCCATCAGCGTAAAGGCGCGGCGGCTCAGGACAGGGGGGCGGCTCATGGAACGGTGACCTCCCCGGTCTGTCCGTCGAGCGTGACGGTCTGGGTGGTGTCACCCACTTGGACGGTTACCGTGCCGCCGCTGCTGGGCGCTCCGTAGCCGTTGAAAGTGACGGCCGCGGCGCTGGCGAAGTCGACGGCGGTGATCGCGGCGTTGTAGGGCTCGCCGCCGATGCTGACGGTGACCGGATCGCCCGGCAGGCCCGCCCCCGGTTGGGCCGGAACGTTGTACTTGGCCGGCGGCACGGGAAAGCTGTACGTCGCGGCCGCGGCATCGAAAGTGACGGTGTAGCTGGCGCCGGTGATTTTGGCGTAGGTTCGGGCGCGGGCGAGGTCGTCTCGGACTCTCCGGGCGGCGGCCTCGGCGCGGTAGCGGGTGGTGGCGGCGGCGAAGCGGGGAGTGGCAATGGCGGCCAGGACGGCCACGATCGCCATCACGAGCACCAACTCAATGAGCGTAAACGCACGGCGGGCGGGGGGGAGATCTGGTTGTCGGCGCATCTCCATGACGCGCTGCCTCCGATGGGTTGCCGTGCATGTGCGGCGGCCAGTCAGTGAAGCGCGGGCGCCGGGTGTGGTCACACGCCGGCGCCCGCGCGAGCATACATATCAGGCCAGGCCTTCAGCAGTCGGCCCGGCGGCACGGACTAGTAAGCGCTGTAGAGCGTGCCGGCGGCGTCTTCTTCCGAGCCGGTGGTGTTGGCCTTGATCGAGCCGTCCGCAGCGGTGTAGATCCAGCCGATGGCGGCGCCGTCGGCGGCGTCGATACCGGTCTTGCCCTTCTTGGCGCCCACAGGCAGCGGGGGAACCGAACGGACGTACGGGCCGAAGTAGTGGGTGGTGTCCTTGGTGGCCGAGAACGCCGTGCCCGCCTTGTCCGAGTACTGGGTTAGGGCGTTGGTGATGTCGCCGGCGGCCGGAATCTTGCCATCGTGCTCGGCGATGAACAGATCGATCGCGTTGCGCAGGACGGCCAGGTTGGCCTTGAGCGCGCCATCGGCGGCGCCTTCGGAACCCCGGCTCATTCGGGGAATCGCGATGGCTGCGATAATGCCCAAAATCACCACGACGATAACCAGCTCCAACAAACTGAAGCCGCGAGAATTGCGAGTTGTTCGACGCATCTTATCTTCTCCTGATTGGTACGTTGCCCTCACGGACCCGGAAGGTCCCTCAGGTACTAGCATCGTCACCTTTGGGGGGCTACTTAACGAGCAGCCCCAGGTTGCCCGAGACATTTTGCGCCCGTAAGAACTGATCACAAGCAGGGTTGCGTCGGGGCGCCTTAAATGGCGGTGAAATGAAGGTGGGGTACTCGGCCGGCGGGTGAAGATGGCGTTAGCGGCTGGCGCTACTGGAGCTTCAGCTCAACACGACCGGCGTCGGAGGCGAAGATCGCCGCCGTATCGGTCAGCTCAATCAGCGTGAAGCCGTTGAGCTTATTGCCGACGTTGATCAATCGGCCGTCGATTAGGGCCGAGCCGCCCCCATTGGTCCGAATGATGCTCATCACGTGGTGGTCCTGCGCGAACTGCATCAGCGCCTGTGACTTGGCCGGCGTGGCTGCCGCCGGGGCCACCGACACCGAGGTGGCCGGCGCCGCGGGGGCCGGTGGGAACAGCTCGGCGCTCCAGGCCGCGGAGGGCTGGAAGGCGTTTCGGAGATTACTGAGGTCGACGCCCTCGCCGCTGAGGGCGGCCAGAAGCCCAAGGACCTGGCCGGCTTGGCCGGTCGGGCCCGTGGGGGCGGGCCCTGCCGATAGGGCCGGGGGTCGATGCGGCGCAGTAGCTTGGGCCTCGTCCGGGCCACCGCCCAGGACCAGGCGGTCGACGCCGAAGGCGCCGATGGCCAGGGCCAGGATGCCGACGTAGATCCGTTGTGTCTTTGTGAGCGTCATACCAACGGAAGCGTAGGATTCAATTCGGGGGGGAGCAAATGGCGGACCTAATTTTCCACCATATCTTACTTGGCCGCATACCAGCGAAGATCGAAGCCGAAGGTAGCCGGCTGGTCCCGTTTGGTGATGTCGGCGGCCAGGGCGAAGGAATGAGCCCCCATATCAGGCAGAGCCTCACGCAGGCGCCGGCAGAACACCGCGCATTGCTGATAGGTGCCCGTCCCGGCCAGGTAGACCGAGACGATCTTGTAGTGTTCTCCCAGGGAGGTCCGCCCGGGCTTGATCTCGTCGATCAGCAAGCCGCAGTCGGTAGCCAGATCCGACAGTTCGCCCAGCCGCGTGTTGATGGCCGAGGCGGGCCGTAAGTGAATGGGGCTGTCGGCGAGCGTGGCTTCCAGGCGGTTCAGCTGGCGATTGACCCCCGCCAGGGTTTGCTGGGCCTGAGCGAGTTCCTCCTGCTTGGCCTGCAGGTGGGTCCGGGCGGCGTCCGTCTGGCGACGATGGGACAGGAGCATCCAGACCGGTCCGGCCAAGAAGGCGACCGTCAGGGCCGCCATCACGGCGACCCCGGTTACGCTAGCGCGGGTGGCGGATTGGCCGGTCATGGCGTGGCCTCCCGCCCGGCCACCAATCGGCCGAACAGTTCGAAAGCGACAGCATCGGTGTTCAGTAGATCCTGGCGCTTGGTGTGGACGACCTTGACGGAATCGAACAGGCCCACCGCCTCCAGGGACGCCACGAACCGCGCCACCGACGCCTGCGACCTGCCATACCCCGATAGTTTCACCAGGCACGGCGTCCGAGTCGGCTCGGCGACCGGTTGGCCCGCTTGCGGGGAGGCGGCCTTGGTGACGACCGGTTCGAGTTGGACGCGAGACAAGAACGTCTCGTCGTTGAGGCTTTCGGCGACGGCCGCCAGCAGAATGCTCCAGTCGGGCTCGGACAGGACCACCTGGTTAGCCTGAAGGGCCGATTCGGTCGGGCCGATGCGACTGCTGACCCGTTGGGTCGACGCGCGCGTCTGCCCGAGCTGCGCGTCGGCGGCCTGCGCCTGGGCCTCCAGCGCGCCGAGGTCCTGATGGAACAGGAGAAACGCCAACACCGCCGCGGCCGTCAGGGCTCCGGCGTAGCTGATGCAGCCGCCGGTCCACACCCGTCGGCGGTGCCGGTCTTCGCGGGCCGCCAGGCGGTAAGCGGGGATGAAGTTGGCGTTGATCATCACGAAGCGTCCAGGCCGAATCGGGCCAGGCCCACCGCAGCCGCTAGGGCCGGGCCGGCCGTGTCGGCCGCAGCGACGTCGGCCGGTAGGTTAAGGTATTCGCTAAACCGCTGGGCGGCGCCGACGGCCGACGCGCCGTAGCCGGTCAGCAGCATCTGTGAGAGTGGGGCGTCGGGGTACTGGCGACGGACGTAATTCAGGGGCGTGTGCAGCTCTGCGGCTACGTGGGACCAGTAGCCTTCCAGCATGGTCTCGATCGTCTCCAGCAGGGCGGCCGGACCATGTCCGGCGCCGTTGGATGCCGCCGAGCCCGATAACGCGTAGTCCAGCGTCTCCAACGTCAGGCCGAGCGTGCGGGCCAGTTCCTGGACCTTCGAGCCGATCCCGAACTCGTCCATCGACCGATGGTAGACCACGTTGCCGCAGAAGGTCATGCACAGGTCGGCGGCGCCCCATCCCAGTTCGAGCAGAACCGTGACCCCGTCGGGGGCCAGGCGGTCGTGGCTGGCTCGGACGCGGGCCTGTAGTTCACTGTCCAAGGCGACCACGTCGAAGCCGACGGCCTCAAAGCTTGCCAGCAGCGGCTCGGCCACCGCGTGCGGGCAGGCCATCGCCATGGCTTGGGAAGCGCCGGGACCGTTGCCGGAGGAGGGCAGATCCCAACAGACGGCCTCGATGGCGTCGGGGTCTTGGCCGTGCATGCCCGCCAATTCCGCACGGGCGATGTCGTCGACCGGCGCTCCGGACGAGCGTGGCGGCACGTCCAGCACGGCCGTCAGCATCTGTTGGGTCTTCAGGCCGACCACCAGGCGGCGGCCCAGGAAGCCCTGGCGGGTCAGCACGTCCTTGATCTCGCCGAATCGGCCCGGCCCGGCCAGGTCGTCAGCCGACGCGCCGGGAATCTGCGTGGCGGCGCCGATCCGCCAGGCGCTTTTCGTCCACACAAGCTGAGCGGCGCGGACGAAAGGCCCGTCGAAGCTGATGCCGATCGGAGATTGTCTCGGGCCGAAGCGCATCGGGATCCTTACTGTGTCATGCTGGTCAGGTCAAACAAGGGCATGAACATGCCCAGCGCGACCGTGCCGACCAACAACCCCATCCCCAGTAGAATCACCGGTTCCAGGATACTGGTCAGGCTGCGCAGCACGGTTTCATTGTCATCGTCGAGAAAGTCCGCCAGGTTTAGCAGCAACGGGCCAATCTGCCCGTTCTGCTCGCCGTTGTGCATCGCCTCGCAGACCGACGGGCTGATCAGGTCCGTATCGCGGAAGGCCGAGCTGAGCGGCTCGCCTTGTCCTACCGCGGTGTGGGCCCGGTCGATCAGGTCGGCGTAGTGGCAGTTGCGGACGGACTGGCTGGTCAGGGTCAGGGCGTCCAGCACCGGCACGTGGCCTTCCATCAGACCGCCCAGCAGCCGGGCGATTCGGGCGGTAGTGAAGTCTCGCGTCAGTTGTCCAAGCTTGGGCAGTCGCAGCACGAGGGTGTGCCACGCTCGCAGCCCCGCGGGACGGGCCAGGTAGAGTTTCAGCCCCACTGCGCCCAGGCCCATTGCAATCAGGATCGCCCACCAGTACGCGCGTAGCCACGCGCTCAGGCCGATCAGGATGGCCGTCGTCGGCGGCAGGGGAACGTCCAAGGTCTTGAACAGTTGGTCGAACCGGGGAATCACGAATAGCAGCACCAACGCCAGCACGCCCAGGGTGACCCCCAGCAGTAGACACGGGTACAGCAGCGAGCCGCGAACGGTGTTGCGGACGCGAAGCTGCTTCTGGGTGGTTTCGGCCAGCCAGTTGAGCATGGCGGGCATGTCGCCGGAGGATTCGCCGGCGGCGATCAGGCTTCGGGTGACGGCGTCGAAGACGATCGGGTAGGCTTCCATGGCCTGCGAGAGGGAGGCGCCTTCCTCGACCCGCCTGCGAACGTCGCCCAGCATGTGCTTCCAGCCTTCGTCGCGAGTCTGGCGTTCCAGGGCGCCCAGGCCTTCCACGATGGGCGTATCGCAGGCAACCAATACGTGGAGCTGCCGCATGAAGGACGCCAGGAGCCGCATCCGCTTGGCGCCGCCCTTGATCTTGACGGGCTCGCCAGCGGTAGCCGGGGTCGGCGCGTCGACGGGCGCCTCGTCACCGGTGATCTTCGAGACGTACAGCCCCTTGCGGCGCAGCGCGGCGGTCGCCTCGGCGACGTTGGCGGCGTCGATGGTGGCCGTCATTTCCCGGCCGTTGCGGTCGTAGGCGACATAGTCCAGCTTCATGCGGCCTGGGGCTCCTCATGCTCGGGGGTGTCGATGATGTCGTCGGACTCGCCGGCGGAAATCGCCAGGGCCTCTTCCAGCGTGGTCTGGCCCTTCAGGGCCACTTGCACCGCCTCTTCGCGCAGGGTCAGGCCGCCGTCGGTCTGCATGCGTTGGCGCAGGTCGTGCGTGGCGGCGCCCTGGTGGATCATCTTTCGCAAACGGGGTGTCACGGTCAGCACTTCGTAGATGCCGGTTCGGCCGAAGTACCCGGAGTTGTGGCAACGCTCGCAGCCGGCGCCCTGGCGGAAGACATACTGGGTCTGGCCGGTCAGGCCTGCGTCGGCCAGGGCGTCCTCCGAGGGGTAGTACTTCGTGGCGCAATGGCTGCAGACGGTTCGGGCCAGCCGCTGGGCGACCGCGCCCCGAAGGGCGCTGGCCAACAGGTACGGCTCGATGCCCATGTCCAGCAATCGGGCGACGGCGCCGGGGGCGTCGTTGGTATGCAACGTTGCCAGCACCAGGTGGCCGGTTAGGGCGGCCTGGACGGCCACGCGGGCGGTCTCCTCGTCGCGGATTTCGCCGACCATGATCACGTCCGGGTCCTGACGCAACATGCTCCGCAGAACCCGGGCGAAGCCCATGCCGATGGCCTGTTGGACCTGCACCTGGTTGACCAGGTCGAGCTGGTATTCGACGGGGTCTTCAACCGTCACAATGTTCAGTTCCGGGCTGCGGAGCAGACTGAGGCCTGAGTACAGCGTGGTGGTCTTGCCGCTGCCGGTGGGGCCCGTGACCAGCACCAGCCCGTGTGGCTGATGGAGCATGGCCTGGAAGCCTTCCAGCGCCTCGGCGCGGAAGCCCAGATCCTCCAACTGCACGTGGAGGTTCTCCTTGTCGAGAATACGGATCACCAGCTTCTCGCCCAGCAGCGTGGGCATGCTTGAGACGCGCAGGTCGATCTCGCGACCTTCGGCCACGATACGGACGCGCCCCTCCTGGGGGGTGCGCTTCTCGGCGATGTTCATTTTGCCGATGACCTTCACGCGCGACACAATCGCCGCGTGCATGCCGCCGGGGGGTTTCATCAGGTCGCGCAGGGCGCCGTCGATGCGGTAGCGAATACGCGTGCTCTGCTTGCAGGGCTCGATGTGGATGTCGCTGGCCCGGTCGCGGATGGCCGTCAGCACCGCCACGTTGACCAGGTTGACCACCGGGCTGCCGGCGACCATGTTGTCCAGGTCAGTGACCGGGCCTTCGTCGACCGGTTCGCTGTCGACGACCTCCACGTCCGATTCACCGAGCGAGGCCAGGAACGCGTCGACGTCAATATCGCCGCCGGCGTACTTCTTGACGAACTCGCCGATGTTGGATTCCAGCGCCAACACGGGGTTGATCTTGCAGCCGGTCAGCTGGCGGAGACGGTCGATCTTGGGCAGGCTCTGCGGCTCGGCCATCGCGACGGTCAGCGTCTCGTGGACCTTGAACATCGGCAGGGCTTTGAGTCGGTCGGCCTCTTCCTCACCGATTAGGTCCAACAGTTGCGGGTCGATCAGGCCGTGACGAAGCTGACAGCCCTTGACGCCGAGCTGGTCGGCCAGGGCGCGGACCAGCACCCCCGGGCGGAGGACGCTCTGGGCGGCGAGAATCTCCCCCAGTTTGATGCCCGTCGTCCGCTGCTCGGCCAGGGCGCTGTCGAGCTGCTGCTGATCCAGCAGGCCTTGCTCGACCAACGCCTCTCCCAGGCGCGGCTTGGTCAGGTCGTCGCTCACAGAAAACTCCTGACGGCGTTGGGGACGTCGGCGAAAAACTCAAAGGTTTCGGCCAGGTCCGTCAGTTCCATGGCCTGCCGGACCGTTTCGTTCGTGCCGCACAGTTTCAGCACGTGGCCGGTCTCGAACATGGCCTCGTTGACCTCCACCAGCACTTCCAGCCCGCGGCTGTCGACGTAAGGGACGGCCGAGGTGTCGATGACATATCGCCCGCGGGCGTCGGTCATCAGCTCCAGGGCGCGGGTCTTGAGTCCGACCGCGTCGTCCCCGGCCAGCGGGCCTTCCGGCCGCAAGACCGTTACGGCCCCTGAAAGTTGTTCCTGAAGCATCACGCTAGGCCGCCTCCTGGTGGATGGGCAGTTCCAGCATAAACGTGCTGCCCTTGTCGATTTCGGATCGCAAGGTGATGTCGCCGCCGTGGAGGCGGATGACTTCGCGGGCGATCGCCAGTCCCAGCCCCGATCCGGGGATGCCGGTTAGGCGCTTGTCGCGGGCCCGATAGAACTTCTCGAAGACCTGCGCCGCGTCGGCCTCGTCGATGCCGATGCCGGTATCGGTGACCTCTACCACCAGTTGGTCGTTCTCGGCCGTCACTGCGACGGTGACCGAGCCGTTCTCGGGCGTGTACTTCAGGGCGTTGCCGATCAGGTTGTGCAGGCCCACCATGAGCTTGTCGCGGTCGGCCTGGATGGTCGGCAGCTTGGCCGGCAGGCCGAAGACCAGGTCCACATTCTTCTCTTGGGCCTGCAGGGCGTAGTCGGCTTTGAGATCGTCGAACAAACGCCCTAGCGAGACGTCGTCGGTCTTGAGCTTCAGCGTGCCGGCCTCGATTTGTGCGACCGAAAGAATGTCGGTCACCATCCGCTCCAGGCGGTGGGTTTCCTGGTTGATCACATTGAGGCACTGGGCCTGCTCGGTCTCGCCCTCGACGGTGTTGTCCATGGCGGTTTCGGTGTAAAGGCGGATGTTGGTCAGGGGATTCCGCAGTTCGTGGGTGGCGTTGGCGATGAACGCGCCGCGCGACCGCTCCGCCACGCGCTGTTGCGTGATGTCCTCGATGACCATCATGGCCACGCCGGGGTCGTCTCGCCGGACTGGGCGAACGATGAACCGCAGAATGCTGGCGGTGGGCCCCTCGCCCAGTTCGACCTCCACGATTTTCCGTCGCCGTGTGGGGTGCTCGGTGGCCTCGCGAACGGCGGCCAGCACGGCCGGATCCGGAACGACCGAGGCGATCTCGGCGCCGGTCAGGGCTTCACGATCGGTCTGCAGCAACACCGCCGCGGCGCCGTTGACGTACTTGGCCGTCAGGTCCCTTTCCACCAGGATCAGCCCCTGTAGCAACATATTGCAGGCGGCCTGGAGGTCCTTGCTTTCGTCGGCCGATCCGCCCATGGCGTCGTTGGCGATTCGCAGGGCCAACTGCTCGCGCTGGTCCTTGGTCGTGCGAATCAGGCTGTTCCAGGCCTGGGCCTCGCGGCCCCAATCGGGGTTGACCTCCAAGGCCGACAGGCACCCGTCGCCGGTCTCGTGGTCCAGCAGGGCGTCGCGGACGGCACAAATCGCCCGGACCCGCAGACGCATCGAACGGTGCAATAGCAGCAACGCCACCAGCGTGCCGATGCTGATGATGCCGATCTTGGTCTGCAGCGGCCGGAATGCCGCGGCCCCCGGCGCCACCCCGGCCATGATCTCCAGCGAGGCCTCGCCGCGCCCAGGCACGTGTAAGTGGCCCACTTGCCGGACGCCGTCTCTGGAGGTCTCGGCTTCGGTTTCGGTCGCGACCCCGGGCCAAGTCGCCGGCAACTGCGTCAGCGTGATCTGCTTGGGATCGGAGTCGGCCACGATCTGCCCGTTCGGCAGGGAGATACGGCATCGCTGCAGATCGTAGGTCTGGGCGGTCTCCGACACGACTCGCCGAACCGCCGAGAGCTCGTTGTTGGCCAGCATGATCTCGACGGTCTGGGCCAACACGTGGCCGATGCCGGTGACCTGCTCAACGCGGCCCTCCCTAATGGAACGGCCTTGGCTGCCGATGGCCCACCAGGTGGTCAGACCTATCGACGCAAAGAAGATCGCCGCCACAAGAGCTCCCACCGACGCCAGCGACATCTTGCCGCGCAAGAAGTCGCCCGGGCGCCGCCTGTCTTGGCGCGCAGGAAATTGATCGGGCATATCACATCCCTCCAGAAGGCTTTCGATGGCCTCTCCATAGAGTTATCGGCTTCTGAGGGCGGCACTTGAGGGCCGACCGAAGGGATTGTGGGGTGTAAAATCGCCAGAACGGATGTTCTTAGAAGTGGTTACGGCGTGCCCGTCCTTGGGCTCGCCGGAATCTTCGCAGGAAGTCGCCGGAAATGGCCCTAGGGAGCTTTCCAGGCCGGTTTTCCCGAGGAATCGAACATCTTCAGTCCCGGCGTGCCGGAAGCGTCCAGGCCGAACTGGCCGCGCAGAATGCCGGCCGCGTCAATCAGGTCCACGCTTGGCCCGTCGGCCACGCTCAACCTTAATTGGCTCTGGCGCGTGCCGGCCAACCGCACCGTCGGGTCGCCATCGGCGTTGAGTGTCATGGTTGCCCGTTCCTTGCCGGCCGAGTCTAGCAGCGACACGCGGGGCTGGCCGGTTTGGGTGACTTCCAGCTTCAGGCGTGTATCGCCCTGGCCGTTCATCAGGTCCAGCCGGGCCGAGCCGCCCTCGATCATCATGATGCCGCGGTTGGTCTCGTTGTTCTCGTCGACCAGCCACAGCTTCAGCGCGCGGACCCAATTGGGGTTACCCACCTTCAGCACGCCGGCCGGGGGGGCCGCCTCGGCCGAGCCGGCGCTGAGCAGCCAGTGGGACGTGGCGCCACCGGCGAAGGCGGCGGCCAGGATCAGCAGGATCGTTGCGATTCGATTTCCGGAAGTCATAGCCAGTCTCCTCTGGGGCAGCGGCGCCCGCGATACGAGCGCAGCGATGGCCTGTCACTACATCGGATTCTACAGCCGCGGCGCGCAGAAAAGTTGCCGCCGGGCCTAGCTATAGAGTACCGCCGGCAGCGGTGCAAGCGGCCGGGGGGCGGAAAGATTGGCTGTTGGTTTGCCCCCGTGGTGGGCGGTGCTACAATGCCCACCCTATGAAGACCCCCGCTCAGAATCGCAAGCACGTCTATCGCGGCTTGCTGATCGCTCTGGTGATCGCCTTCGGCGTCAAGGCGGCGTTGGTGTTCCGCTCCAACTGGGACCCCAACCGGCAGACCAAGGACTACATCCGCTGGTACAAGATCGCCCAGTTGGCCTTAGAGGGCGGCCCCCTGGCCGATCCGGCGGGCGGCGATGCGGCCGGCCTACGAGACAGGCAATCGGACCTGGCGTTCTTCAAGCTGCCGCCGGCGTTCGGTTTCTACGTGGCGCCGCTGGGGGCGTTGCCGTATCTGGTGTACGTGGAGGTTTGGTATTGGTTGTTGGTGGCGGCGGCGGCTGCGTCGGTGCTGCTGGCGATGAAGATCGTGCACGGCCGATGGTTCCCCCACGAGCCGGTTGTGTTCCTGATTCCGGTGCTGCTGTTCGTGCCCCTGGTGATGGATGAACTCCACTCCGGCAACAACAACCTGCCGGTGTTGGTGTGCCTGGTTCTGGGAGCGTTCTTTGCCTCGCGGGACAAGCGTCTGCTGGCGGGGTTGGCCATTGGCATGGCGATTTCGCTGAAGGCGTTTCCCGCGGCAATCCTGGTTGCACTGTTTGTCATGTGGCGGTGGCGGCTGCTGACGACCACGCTGATCGGCGTGGTGCTGTGGGCGTTAATCGTGCCGGGCCTGGTCCGCGGGTTCGAGCCGACCTGGAATGATAACGTCGCCTGGTTCGACCGCATCATCCGCCCCTACATGGAGGGCAGCGAACAGCGTCAGTGGGACCACAAGGACACCTCCGGCAGCAACCAGGCGCTGTGGGGACAGGTTCAGCGGTTCACGCGGCACGTCGATGCCCACAAGACCTGGAACATCGAGTTCTACGTCAACGTGATGGACCTGTCGATGAAGGGCGCGGCGATGGTGTTCGCGGCGATCCTGTTGGTGATCCTGCGGATCATTGCGCGCGTCTGCGACCGCGGCCCGCCGCTGCGCACGCCCACCGGCTGGGCGATCGAGCTATCTATCGCGATGCTGTTTATGCTTCTGGCCAGCCCGATTGCGTGGACCTACTACTACAACGTGCTGATCCTGCCGATGGCCGTCGCCGGGCGGGTGTTACTGGTCGGCCCGCGGCGGTTGCGCATTCTCTGCATTTGGGCGTTCGCGCTGACACTGGCGCTAATGCTGGCGGCGCTGGACCAGTACGCCCGAGCCTTTGGCCCCTTGGTATGGCTGGGCGTGTTGTGGCTGGGCGTGATGTGCGTGTTCCGGGCTCGCGTTGATGAACTTGGCGGGCCCGACAACGGCCTGGCGACCTTGTGGCCCGACCAGGTATGAGCGATCCGACCGAAAGCTCGACAACGGCGGCCGACTACCGCCTTCATTTGCCGCAGCGCCGTCCGGAATACACGGTGGAGGACGACCGCTTTCGCGCCTCCCCGGTGGCGTCAGCGTCGGCGCCGCTGGCCCGGGCGCTACTGCTCAAGGCCCGCAGCTTCCACGCCCTGGACGACATCCTTCGGCGATACGATCTGACGTTCAGCGGATCGTTGCTGGAACTGGGCGGCGGGTACGGCCACCTCAGCGTCTACCTGAAGTACACCCATCCATCGCTGCACGTGGTGTACTCGGACGTTTCCGAGGAGGCCGTCCGCAAGAGCGCTCAGTTCGAGCGGTTCTTCGACGTTCATCTGGACGCCAAGTGGGCGACTGCCGCCGAGGATACGCCGTTCGAGGACGCGGCTTTCGACACGGTGATGTTCTTCGGCAGCTTCCACCACACAGCCGACCCGGGCGCAGCCGCGCGCGAAGCGGCGCGAATCCTCGCCCCCGGCGGACGGCTGGTGCTAATGCTCGAACCGGCGCGCCCGTGGTGGCTGGGGGGGCTGTACCACCGGCACGTTCAACGGCAGGACGACAACCCCAACGAGAAGCACTACACGCTCGGTGAGTATCGGCGGTTCCTCCGCGGAGCAGGCCTGAGCTTCCGCCATCACCCCTACAAGAACTTCATGCACCGCTACAGCCGGTCGGCTACGGCCTACTACACACTGCTGAGTCTCGTGCCGAACGTGCTGACCTGGCTGGTCCCGTGCAGCCGGGTAATTGTGGGGACCAAGGGCGCCTAGGAGCAATCTCGCGTGGAGACTGGGGGAAACGCGCCCGGCAATTGGGGCGGGCGAATCTAACTTCTCACTCATTTAGTGGGGTATATGCCGTACAATGCGTACGATGCCATAAGGAATCGACCTGGTTCCGTGCGCCTCTGAAGAGCCTTTCGCCCAGTTAGAAGTCGCCCATGAACGTAGCTCTTATCGCTGCGCCCGCTGCGAGCGCCTTTTCGCCCCCGTTGTCGATAATCGCCCTGCGCTCCTACCTGCAGGCGCACGGCATTTCGGCGACTCCCATCGACGGTAACATCGGGGCCATCCACTGGGTCCTTCAGCCTGACCGCTTCTGGAGCTACGTCGAGCCCATCTTGCCGTCGCTGAGCAAGGGCCTGCCGGGGCAGATGGCCCAGGCGATCCATGGCGACCGCATCGTTGACGAAGGCCATCAGCCCCCGCCGCTCGACGCGGCGCGGGCCCGGCAAGTTCGGGAGGCCCTTGAGACGCTCTGGAACGACCAGGGCTTCGCAATGACCAAGGAGGACTTCGCCGGGCAGTTGTCGATTCTGGACGACGGGCTGATCCTGTCTCCTCTTCGGATGTTCCCTCATCATCTGAAGGTCTGGAACGACTATGACGACGTTATTCCCCCCAAGGCCCAACAGGTCTCCCCCTATATTCACTACTGCCGGGACGCGTTGGTCCCCCAGATCACGGAACTCGACCCGGATCTGATTGGTGTGTCGGTCACTCACGGTAACCAGTTGCTCTGCAGCGTCCATCTGGTTCACGCCTTGCGGAGCTCCGGCGTTACGACACCGATCGTCGTGGGCGGGGCCCATTTCAGCCAATTTGCCCGAGTCGGTAATCAGACGGGTGAAACGCTGCCGTTGACGAAGGAGGCGGGCCCGGCAAGGCCGGCGCTAGCCATCCTCACTTCTCTGCTGGGCGGAGGGAATCCATCTACCCAGCAGTCGACCGAAGCGGGCCGAGCGATCACGGTCGGCGTTCGGCAGGAAGGGGAACGGCCGCTGCTGGACATTTGCCAGCGGCTGTCGGGCGGCGAGACGCTGGACGATCTGGACAACCTGGTCCGCGTTGATCGGGCCGAGCGTACCATGGTGTTCAACCCGGTCGGTCCCTGCCTGCCGGCCAAGGAGCTTCCACGGGCCGACCTGTCCGGCCTGGGGATTGGCCGCAAGTACATCACGCCCGTGCCGGTCGCTCCACTCATGACATCGCGCGGGTGCTATTGGGACAAGTGTGCGTTTTGCGACCATGCCCACGTGCTGGGGCAGGGATATCGCATGCTGGACGTCGACGTCATTGCCGATTCGATGGAGTCCTACAGGAAGGACTTCGGCGTGGAGATTGTCATGTTCGCCGATGAGGCCCTGAGCCCGTCGATGCTCCGCCGGCTGACCGACAAGCTCGAGGAAAAGGGCCTGTATTTGCCGTATGAGTCGATGTGCCGCATGGACGAGGGCTTTATTCCGTTGATCGAACGGGCGGCCAAATGGGGGCTCAAGGGCATGTGCCTGGGATGGGAATCCGCGTGCGACCGGGTTGTGGCCAAAATGAACAAGGGCTACACGCGCGAGGTCTCCGAGCGCCTGATCGATGCATGCGTCCGCAATGAGGTCTTGGTGCAGTTCTTTGTGATGGTCGGCTTCCCGACCGAGACCGAAGCCGAAGCCCAGGAGACGGTTGATTACCTCCTGGAAAACTGCGATCGCATCGTGGGGGTCAACATCATGCCCTGGCGCCTCACGCCCGGTAGTCATATTAACGCCCATTGGCTCGAATACGGGCTGATCCCTCAGCCGGGCGCGCTGAACCAGGGGGACGCCGCTTCCTTCTCCCTGTCCGAAGGGATCTCTCGCGAGCAGGCCGTCCGCGTCATCCAGGGCATGAAGGCTCATCCAGGTCTGCAACGGTTCTTTGGAGTCCAAGGTTTTGAAGACTACCGGATCATCATGGACGCGGTCCGGGCCGCGGCCGCAGGCGAGTAGCGGCTGGTCCCGACGGACACCCCCGCTCGCCGGCAAGCCGACCGAGGCGACTCGGAGCGTTCCGACGGATTGCATCCGAAGCCTTGATTAGCGCAGGTGTCTCAGTTTCGGGTCACCGATAACCGGCGTGCGAAGACGACATCTCAACGCCCCCTCGCCGTGGACCCCGCCTAGGCTCGACCGCGGCGTCTTCGCAGCAGCGCCAGGCCCCCCCCGGCCAGAAGGCCCATTCCCGTCGGCTCGGGAACCGGGACCGGTCCCCCGGCCTGTCCGAAGCTCGCCCGCAGGGCCATCAGGTCGGTCAGGTCAATGACGTGGTCCCCGTTCAGGTCGCCCTGGCCGTACCCGCCGTCGTGGCCGAAGCCGTCCGTCATGGTCTGCAGGTCGGTAATGTTGACGACGCCGTCCAGGTTGAGGTCGCCGTAGGCCGTACGCCCGTGGACCTCGACCAGGTGGATCGCGTCGGCCAGATCAACGACCCCGTCATCGTTGAAGTCCCAAATCATGTCGCCGGCGTCGATGGCGTCGAAGAGGTCCGTGATGTTCTGGGGGGTCAGGAAAGGCCCAAAGCCCATGAAGGCGTACTGCAGGGCCAGCAGGTCCGTAGCGTCCACCAGGCCGTCGCCGTCCAGGTCTCCCTGGCCGTACCCGCCGACCTGGCCGAACCCCTGGCGGAGAACCATCATGTCGGTGGCGTTGACGACCCCGTCGAGATTCAAGTCGCCGTAATCGGTCCGGGCGTAGTGGCCGAGGAAGTAGATCATGTCGGCGGCGTCGACGGTCGTGTCCCCGTTGAGATCGTAGGCCGGGTCGGTCTGTCCGTAGCGGCTCATCAGCAAGGTGACGTCGCCGCTGTCCAGTCGGCCGTTGGCGTTGAGATCGCCGTCGCGCCAATTGATGTAGTCGTCGGGGTCGGTCCCCTCGCCGCCGACAAAGCCGCTCTGATCCAGCGCGCCGCCGGCGATGCGTAGGAAGTCAATGCTGCCGACGAACTGGCCGTCCCCACCCAGGCCGTAGCTCTCGGCGTCGCAGCCGATCAGGAACGGGTCGGTGGTGAGGCCCACCCCCGCGCCCGGCGTGTCCCACGCCCAGGCATCCAGTTCGTTGTCGACGTACAGGCGCAGTTCGCCCGCGTCGACATCCCGCGCCACGGCCAGATGGTGCCACTGTCCGTCGGTGACGATTCCGTTGCTGGTGATCTGACTGATCTGTCCCGACTCGTCTCGAAGCGTCAGTTGCGTGCGCCCGTTCTCGACGGTCCACCAGAAGCCCGGCCCGTCGGCGGCGCCCTTGGCCAGGATCACGCCCCGAGACCCGTCCACGACGCCGTCATGGGCGTTGGTCAGAATGTTGGCCTCGAAGGTGACGCTCTCGGCGGCCCCAAAGGCGAAGGTGTGATTGGTGTACTCGTTGCTGATTCGCACGCAGTCTTCGCCGGCGCCGAACAGCAGGGCGGACCCGGTTCCGAATCGCTCGTCGCCGCCGACAAATCGCGGATCCCACACGGCCGTACCGTGCTCGTCGTAGCCGCGACTATCCGCCAATTGCATGCCCGAGGTGGCCACGCCGCCGGCCTGGTCGTCGAAGTCCAACTGGGCCATGGTCGGGTCATCCAGCCAGTCTTCCGTGAACTTCGCGAAGGTGACGTGGTGATAGGCGCTGCCGTAGCCGCCTTCATAGAGCAGGCCGATCGTGCCGTCGTCGAGCTTGACCAGGTCCGAGTAAGCGCTGGGCCCGCGATGGATCATCTTGCCGTCGGTCCAGGTGGCGGCTTCATCAAAACTGCTTCTAACCGTCATGGTCCGTCGGACCAGGGGCTGGTTGTCTGGATTGGAGAACAGAATGCGGTCGCGGTCGTCGCCGTCGTCGACGGAACTGTACCGCAGCAGGCTCCCCTCGCAGCGCGGTTCGTTCAGGTCCGCCGATACGCCTGCCGGGCCGAAGGTGACCCCGCCGTCGTCGCTGACGGCCTCGGCGCGATGGAATGTGCCGTCGTAGTTGCGGGTGTTGAGGTACACGCGGCCATCGGCCAATTCCACGGCCGTGGCCTCGTTCGATTCGGTGGCAATGCCGCCGCCGGTCTGCCAGGTGGCGCCGCTGTCATCGCTGTAGAGCGTGTAGGACCCGAACTGGTCCGGCTGGTTGCCGTCCTGATACCAGCAGGGGATGACGAGTCGGCCGGCGTGTTCGGCGTGTTCCAACTGAATGCCGTGCCCCGGACCGGTCCCAACGCGAGTGAAACTAGCCGGCGCTGCGGTGGCGGTGATATCTTGCGGGGCCGACCACGTTAGGCCGTGGTCGGTACTGCTCATGGAGACGATTCGCGAATTGCTTTCCACCGTGGCCAACAGATGGATCGTCCCGGTCTGTTGGTCGACCACGGGGGCGGGGTTGCCGAAAACGTCGTCGCCCCAATCGCCGACGATCTGAACGTCCGACCAGGTCTGGCCGTAGTCCGTGCTGCGGCGCAGGATCAGATCGATATTCCCGGTGTCGCCGACGCCATCGGCGCGTCCTTCCGCGAACGCCAAGAGGGCGCCGTCGGTGGCTTGGATCAGGGCGGGGATGCGGGTGTAGTTGTATCCGTCAGCGTGATGGTCGAAGACGTGCTGGGTCTCGAACCCCTCAAAAGCATCCTGCGCGGAAGCCGAAGCCAGGGCGACCATTACGACGATCACCGACGCCCACCGCCGGGCAAAACCATGAAGCCACGAAAGATTCACGAATACGTGTCCTCCACCACCCACATTGTGGTACGCACTATAGGGGTTGCCTTGCCAAGCGTGTGGGGCGCTCAATGCCGCGCGGGCTTCCAATCCTCCCCGATCGATCCGCAAGTGTACCCGAAATCCCCCCGGCAGGCAAGCCCGACACGCCCGCGGCGCACGGCAACGGGCGACTGACGTGGGGTCAGCCGCCCGTTGAGGGGATGCTGTGGTGTGGCGGCTAGCGACGCTTCCGGCGGAGCAGGGCCGCGGCCGAGAGCCCCAGCAGGGCCAGGCTGGCCGGCTCGGGCACGCCGGCGGCGGCAAAGCCGAAGTTCGCCTGCAGGAGAATCAGGTCGGTGGCGTCGATGACATCGTCGCAATTAAGATTGCCGTCGCCATAGCCCACGCCCGATTGCCCGAAGTTGTCGGACATGATCTGCAGGTCGGTGGCGTTGATGACGCCGTCCAGATTGATGTCGCCGCGCTTCGAGCCGATCCCGCCTCCGGCCACGTCGACCAGGTTGTCCAACAGGTAGTCCAGATCGTCTTCGTCAACCGATCCGTCGCCGTCCAGATCGTAGATGCCCGGGTCGCCGCCCATGTTGTCGCACAGCACGTCGACGTCGCCGTCGTTGACCCAGCCGTCGTCGTTGAGATCGCCCTCCAACACGGCCGTCTCGGACACCCAGTCGCCGTACAGGAACATGGAGATGAAGTAGTTGACGTCGTAGGGGGGAGCGGCGCCGGAACGGTTCCAGACATACGCGCCCAGGCCGGCCAGCTTCCACGTGCCGCCGTCCTTGTAGAACATGCCGCCGCCGCTGTCGCCGGAGGCGATGCCGGCTTCGTACTCCGTGTCGCCGACGTCAAAATTCAAGACGTTGCAGAACGACGTGTAGCTGCCGGAGGTGATGTTGGCGAAGCCGGCGTGCTCGTTGGTGCCCCATCGGAGCTGACGGCCCGTGCCGGTGTTCCAGGTGTACCAACTGTTGGGAACGTCGATCGTGCCGGAGTAACCCGTCCCGGCCATGATCACCTTGTCGTTGGCGCCCGGGAAGGTGCCGTCGTAGATGTCGTAGTAACCAGGCAGAGGCGTTTCCAGCTTGATCACGCGCAGGTCGGGACTGTCCCCGGAGTACAGCGGGGCGTTGATCACTTCCTGGACGGTGTAGTCGGTGCCCTGGACCGTCACCGTATGGCCGACATAGGTAGAGAAGTGACGGTTGGTGATCATGTACCGCTGGCCGACCGCTACGGCCGAGCCGGCGTTGACCGAACCGATGTAGTCCCAGTTGAATCCGTACCAGTCACTACCGGGATCGGAAAAGTCGCTGATGTCCGTTCGTCCTTCGACAATGCCCAGTGCCGGCGCAGCAATCAAAGCGACAACGACCGCGAAAGCCCACCAGGGGCCAAGATGGCGTTGCACCACGAGCCACTCCTTCCGTATCGCTAGAGACAACCCGCCTTCGCGCCGTCACCTCAAGCGCAGGATCCACTCCTACAACATGGTACCATCGCTACCACACAATTATATCCGCAAGGGCCCATTTAGACAACCCGACCTGCAGTTAACGCCCGTCAGGCGTTCGCGGGGGCTGCCTCAGGCGATCGTCGTAACCTATTAGAAAGACGTAGGCTGGCCCCGCAGGGGCCAGCCTACGTCTCGTCGGTCAAGACCAACCGGAACGGTTTGGCTCGCCCGACTGCGGGGAGCCTAACGTCCATTCACGGCCCGGTCGTTAACTCAAGCAGCTACTGAGCAACTGCTGCAGGCGATTCTGGAACCACGTTCGCAGCGCCTCGCCGGAGCAGCCGCACTTGCCGGCTTCGTTGATGGCCGTGTAGACCGCGTTGGCCAGTGCACGCAGTTGGTGGTCGCCGTTGTACAACTGGCCTTCCACCGCCTGGTCGTTGGTCGCCAACAGCATGTCCATGATGGTCATTTCCGTGCCGTTCTCGACAGCGAAGGCCGCGCCGGCGTTGCCGACGTTGTAGGTCATCGTGCCGAGGCCGTAGTCCGTGACGATGAAGCCGTAGTTCTCGGCCACGTCACCGGCCAGCGACTGGTTGGTCACGTAGGTCGCCAGAGCAACCGCCATCACCTGCGAGTCGACCTTGGTGCGGCTCTTGTACCGCCGCCGCCGCTTCCACCACTTGCCGCACTTGCGGGCCTTGAAGGTCTGCACGAAGAACCGCCAGACCTGGTAGTTGGTCGCGCCGGTCAGATCGTTCTCGCCGGCCTCGGTCCCGTACATGTTCGGGAACGTGGCCGCCAGCCAATTGCCCAACTGCGTCGCCTCGGCGCCGCCGTTGAGGTTCAGGACCAATCTCTTGCCGTGCTTGTTCCGCCACCAGCCGATAGTGTGCGTCTGTCCGCACACGTAGGAGCCGGTGTCCTCGGGCCGCTCGCCGAAGTCGTAGTTCATGCCGACCACGCCGATGCCCAGGTCGATGTCGGAGATCACGTCGTTACCGAGCGTGCCACCCTCGGTGCCGACGACATCCATGCCGTCAACATACCCGGCCGGCTGGACCTCGGTGACGGTGTAATTGCCCGGACGCAGATCCAGGAACACGTATTCGCCGTCCACGTCGGTGACCGTCGTCAGGCTGACCGCGTCGCCGCGATCGTCCACACCCGTCAACTGCAACTCGACGCCTTGGATGGCATCTTCATTGAAGTTGACTTCGCCGTCGTTGTTGAAGTCGACCCACACCAAACCGCTGATCGCGGCCGGTTCCAGTTCACCGAAGGTGTAACCCGTGGCGTCCTGGGCGCTGGCCAGCGCGATCTCGCTGATCACGTCATCGCCGACCACGCCGCCAGCCGTGCCGGCCGTCTCGTCGTTGTCGAGCAGGTCGTCCGGCTGCGTTTCGGTCAGTACGTAGTCGCCCGGCATGACGTTGTCGAAGATGTAATTGCCGAAGTCGTCGGTGACGGTGGTCAAACTCACCGCGTTGCCGTTGACGTCGGTGCCCGTCAGGGCCACCTCGACCAACTCGATGCCTTCTTCGCCATCGTCCATCCCGTTGTTGTTGGCGTCCAGGTACACCCGGCCGGCAATGCTGCCCGGCTCGGCCGGGGGCGCCAACGATTCGATGGCCGCAATCACGCCCTGACTCTTACCGTTGAAGTCGACCGTGAAGTCGTTGGCGAACGTCGAGTTGGCGCTGGTCATCGTCACGCCGATGTCCTTGCCCGCGTACAGGCCGGCATCAACCAACTGGCCGCCCGTGGGGTCGAAACGGAAGTCGTACTGGTCGACCGTGCCGCCGCTATCCAGAAAACCGAACTCCAGGATCTCGCCCGTGATCAGCACGCCGTCATATTCGTAGACGCCGTCGCCGTCGCGGTCGATCTTGCCCTCAATCAGCAAGTCGTCGCCCGCAACGCCACCGACCAAACCGCCGGTGCTGTCGACCTGGATGCGCAGTTGGAAGTCACGCGGCGGGACGATCGGTTTGGCCTCAGTAGCGGCAAACCGAAAAGCCAGCGGCGTGGCATCGGCGTCGAACGACTGCGTGGCCGCGGTGTAAGCCATCGTGCCCGTCGCGTCGTACGGCGCCTGCGGAAACTCGAGATCGAACCCGAGTAACGACAGCAACAGCCGGTCTTCTAGCTGTTCAAACTTCGGCGCTGCGGCCGAAGGGCTGTCGAGCCTATTGTGCTTGCGTGTCTTCATACAACGTCCTCCGAGTAAGCTGATTATTCCCGCCTCCGTGCCCTGTCCATAAAGTGGCCGAGCGCACTCGCCCGGAGCGGCTCGGCCTCCTTTTAGAATCCTAATTCAGATGTGTACGACCCCGGCCTCTAGCGACGTCGTCTGCGAGCGAGCAAACCTGCGCCTGCCAAAGCCAGCATACTCAGCGTCATCGGCTCAGGCACGTCGGCCTTGCCGGATCCGCTGTTTTCGAAATCAGTTTGGAAGTTGTCCCAGTTGGTCGGCAGCGAGTACGCGCCCGAGCCGTCGAAGATGCCGTCGACGATGACCACCAGGTGGCCGTAGTCTTCCGCTTTGGCCAGGTCGCCCGTTGCACCGGAGAATCGGAACGTAAACAGGCCCGAGCCGCCCGCCCCGAAATCCTCCAGGTTGGTCGACCAGGCGCGATTGCCCTCTTCCCAGGTGTTCAGATTCCCGCCAGACCAATCCAGGTCGGCTTCCAGGTAGCCGTCCCAATCCTGGTCGCTGGCGACGCTCACCATGCCGCTGATCGGATCGAGGGTGGTCTTGTCGATGACGGCCTCGAGTAAGAAATACCCCAGATAGCTGCCAGTCGAGGTCACGCCGTCGGGGGAGTAGTCCTGCAAGCTGGTCCAAGCGCCCCACGGGTCGAAGTTGCCCAGCACCGTCAGCAGGCCGTTACCGCCTGCGCCGCCATCGGCGTCATAGGTAACCTTCAGGTCGAACGTGACCAGAATGGGGGGGATCAGCGTGACGTCCAATAGTTCTGCCTGCGCGGGCCCTGCAAGACCTAGCATAATGCAGGCAACGAAGAGACAAATTGCACGAATCCTCATCTCTGCTCCTTCTCCTACTTCCGTGAAATGAACAGCCGCTCCTTTATAGGGAGAATTGCACCCCATTCCGGCAATACTTGGAAGCCTTTGAATGAGAATTCGTTACAAATTCCCGACCTTCACAGGCGGGTTCCGTTCTTACCATGTCCGAGCTGGTGGATGGGGTACCCGGGGAAGGCTGATTAATAAGGGTTTTCTAATAAAATAGTTATAGCAGGGGAGAAATGGCCGAAATGAGCCGACTGATTCTGCGGTCTTTCGGGGGCCGAGCCAGGCGCGCCCGTCCCGCCTGATCGATCGAAAAAGAGCTTGTCGCGGGCCTCAGGCCGGCCGGCGTCGTCGGAGCATTGCCAGTCCGGCCAGCGCCAGCAGAGACAGGCTGGCCGGCTCGGGGACCTGGCCGGCCACGGGCGAATCGTAGCCGAAGTTGGCCTGGAGGATCGCCAGGTCGGTGGCGTTGACGACCAAATCGCCGTTGGCGTTGCCGACCGCCCAGCCGCCGGCGGCGCCGAAGCCCGCCTGCATAATCGCCAGGTCCGTGGCGTTGATGACGCGGTCGAGGTCGAAATCGGCCACGGCCGAACTGACTACGTCCGTCAGAATGAAGTCCAGGTCCGCCACGTCCACCACGCCGGAACCGTCCAGGTCGTAGGTCCCGACATCGCCGCCGAGGTTGGCCCGTAGCGTGTCGATGTCGGCGTCGTCGACGTCGCCGTCACCGTCGAAGTCGGCCGGCTCGGACATCATCGTCAGCGTGTGGATGAAGGTGTTGTCTACCGTGCCGGAGATGTTGCGGGCGTTGAGGCCCCAGGCGTAGACCGGCACGTCCGCGGCGGTGTGGCCGCCGGAAGACCACGACACGGTGGGGAAGCTGCCCGCGCCGTTATCCTGGATAATGCTCAGCCCGCCGGTTTCGTGGTCGGCGGTGACGACCACCAGCGTGTCCGTCCGCGTCGCGGCCCAATCCAGCACCACCTGAACCGTGTCGGAAAACTCGACCGTCTCGAAGATGTTCCGCTGAATGTGATTGCTGTGCCCGGCGTGGTCGATCCGCCCGCCCTCGACCATCAGGAAGAACCCGTCGGCGTCGTTGTCGAGGATATCCAGGGCCACGCCCGTCATCTCCGACAGATGCACCGAAGGGGACTGGTCGTATTCGTACGGCAAGTGGTACGTGCCGAACTGGCCGGAGACGTCCGTCTCCGTGGACGTGTCGAGCCCCACCAGGCCGGCGTGGTCGGTCACCACCGTATAGCCGGCCGCGGTCGCCGCGCCGCTGCTCATGCCGTTGGCCCCGCCGCCGAAAAGGATGTTGGGCTGCGTCTGTGTGAGGTAGTCGTTGGCGATCTGCGACAGATTATTGCGGCTGGGCTCGTGGGCGCCGTAACCGGCCGGGGTCGCGTGCGTCATGTAGGTGGTCGTCACCAACCCGGTCGCTCGGCCGGTCGCTTGGTAGCTCTCCAGCGCCGTCGTCAGCTCACTGCCATCGCCCGGATACGCCATCGAGATCACGCCGTTGTTGACCTTCTGGCCCGTCGCCAATGCCGTCGCCGCGGCCGCCGAGTCCGTGATCGAACTGTTGGCCGAATACGTCGTCGTCAAGCCCTGGAACGGCAGGGCCTCGAACGACATGTCAGACCCCGCGTACATCCCCGCCGCCTCAACCTGCACCGGCCCCATGCCGTCACCGATCAACACGATCACGTTCTTGGGCGAAGCGGCCAAACAGGGCAGGGCGGACGTGAGCACGAGAACCAAACCGACCAAAGCAACCGTTGACCGACGCATGTGCCTCTCCTTCCGGCTTCGTCCCGACGGGACTACGCCGTGACAAGTCCTCTCCCAAGAGCGAACGACCAATTATAACAAATCCGTCGCGGGGAATTGCGCATGGAGCGCGGGTATTCCTCCCGCCAAGCCTCAGGCCTCAAGCCCCAAGCCTGCTGTTAATACTCACACTCCCTCGTCGCAGCCGCGAACAACTTGAGCTGCTCAACCGGCGTCTCGAAGAAATGGTCCGCCATCGAGCACACGTACCCGCCGCCGGCGCCGCAGGTCTCGAACAACTTCTGCACGTTGGCCCGAATCGCCTCAGCCGAGCCGCGGGTCAGCGTGTTGAACTGGTCCACCCCGCCGATCAACGCAACACGGCCGTCAATTTGCTCGGCGTAATCCCACGGCTCTTGGTTGCCGCCGACCGAGATCGGGGCGACCGTCTCCGACGCGTCGCAGTGGTTGGCGACGATGTGATCTTCCAGCCCGAAGTTGCCGCCGCAGGTGTGGTAGGTCGTCAGGAAGCCCAACTCGTGCAACGCGTCATGCATCGCCCGGTCATACGGCAGGCAGAACTCTTTGTGGAAGTCGGGCGAGATCACGGTCGAGCTGCCGGCCCCGCCGCCGGTTTCGACCAGGTCGAGCTTGGCGCCCTTCATCGACTCGATGAACTGGAGCTTCTTGTCGAGCAGGATCTTCAGCACGTGGTGCATCCAGTCCGGCTCGTCGATGGCCCGGAGGATCAGCTCGTTGATGTCCATGATGCAGCAGGCGTGCGCCCAGCAGCCGGCTTGATCGCCCCAGACGAACCCGCGCAGAATGCCGTCGTCGCCGATCTCGTCGTGACGGGCGGCGATGGGGGCTAGATCCAGCTTCGGCACCGGCATGAACTTGCGGACCAGTTCCATGTCGTCGTCGG
Organism: uncultured Planctomycetaceae bacterium; assembly: GCA_964428895.1. Lineage (GTDB taxonomy): Bacteria > Planctomycetota > Phycisphaerae > SM23-33 > SM23-33 > HyVt-337. Next base: position 1,173 of record CAYRZU010000047.1, on the reverse strand, counting down.
TCTTGACCAGGTACTCGGTGATCCAGGTGGTGCGTTGGTTGCCAGCCGTCTTGTACGTCAGGTCGCCTTCGGGTGTGTGGATGACGTGATGGTTGACGCGGTCGTCGGGCTTGTCGGAGACGGCCTCGACGTCGTCGACCCACGTGTCGGTGGAGAACTTCGAGAAGTCCGCGTCGACCAGCCAGAACTGGCCCATCAGTTCGAAGTACTGAATCTGTGCGTCCAGGCCGAACTGCTTGAACGCCGCCAAGTCGTCGATGCCGCCGAGGTACTTGTTGAGATGGTATCCCTGCCACTGATGCACCGTCGCCGGCAGGCGGTCGGGCTTGCCGCCCTTCAGTGCGGTGAGCAGTCGTTCCTTGCTAGTCATCGCCATGGGGGTCGTCCTTTCGTCAGATCGCCCTCATTGAAACGCGCCGAGCGGATCGAGGCAAGCCGCCCGGCCGGGCGCCGGCCGTAAGTGCCGCATGTTCGTTGCGCACGGCCGACGCCATCTGTCGGCCAGGCCGGGCGATGCCGTCGCAGTAAGGTCATCGCCGGGTGGCGCGCGTGCCCCCAACTCATCCCCCGGCCGGGCCGTCCATTACGACACGCGACACCCCCGAATTCCAAAACCTGCGCACAGCCGAGTGCTGTTCTGTGTCCGCTGTGCGCTGATCTGTTGCTCTCAGACCCCATTTGAGTCCCCTGTATTCACGCCCTATTTATAGTGTCCCGCCAACCACGAGCCCACCAACGGCATTACACGGCCGTAGAACAATTGTGCACTATTCGGCCGACGAAGCATGTCTGCTCAGCGAAGCCTATGGTCTCGTCCTCAAAGGCGCGGAAGTCCTCGAGCTCCATCTCTGTGAACTTCACGCAGGCGGCCCCTTGCTAGCTGGCTCACGATGGGATTCCGTCCACGCCATATAGCTCGCAGACCAGTTCGTCGATGCGTTCTTCGTGAGCTTCAATCTCTCGATGCAGCCTTTCTCGCTCTCGATTGGTGAGCTTCTTCTTTCTCAGCGATGCCATTGACGAGCGAACTCGCTCAACTCGATCAGCTATTCCTTTGGCAGTTCTCTCTTGGTCCTTCCCCTGTGGCACACAGATCGGTACCTGCTCAATGTATTGCTTGTTGTAGGCAAACCATCCACTGTGGAACTTCGTGGTTATCTGCTGAATGAACCA
>CAYRZU010000046.1:0-28565 GCA_964428895.1 uncultured Planctomycetaceae bacterium | reverse complement strand
TGACGACGTACAAGCACGCTATCCTCCGATTTCGCTCCTTACGTGGGGCTAAGCACGTTCACGACGACGATTTCATCGAGCGTACAGACCTACGTGTCGGTTGATCCCCCGCCGTCGATAGGTCCAGTCAACGCAGCCCCGGGCAGTTTCGATGGGTCGGTAACGGTGTTCTACGATTACGAACCGACCACCGTCGAAGTGTCTTCGGGAGCCAACCAGAGCACGGAGACAGGTGGCGGCTCAGATGTCCTTGGCGGCGCGGAGGCCGTCTTCGATGACGTGACCGGCGCGGGGGACTTCTCGTGCGTGTTCGAGCCGACGCCGGCCAGTGAACTGACGGCCGAGGAGTTCCTGGCCGCGGACCTATTCTTGGGATCGGACCCCGTACAAATGTGGGACATCGACTTCACCGGGGAGTTCAACGGGCGTATCCTCCTGACGCTCGGCTACGATGACACCGGCCTGCTGGTCCCTGAGGAGGAGTTGTTCCTGTGGCATCTCGTTCCGGGCGGGCCTCCCCACTCCTGGGAGCAGTTGTTTGTGGATGAGGCCGGGGAGTTCCATGATATCGTGGGCAACCGCATTGCCGTTTACACCGACAGTCTTTCCCCCTTCATCCTAGGGGAAGTTCCCGAGCCAGCCGCCATGGGTCTGCTGTTTCTCGGCGGCTTGGCGCTGCTGAGACGACGCCAGTAGTCACTGAGAGCGGCGGCTTGCGGGCTGCCGCTCTTTCGTTGCGCAGATGTGGACTGGTCGAGAGAAGTCGCTCTTGGCTTTCCTGGCGGCGGGCGAGGTGATAGCATACGGCCTTGACAATCCCCCTGCCGCCGCCCATCAGGAGACCATGAGAATGAGCAGATCACGATGCTTCGCCACAATGGCTGTCGTTGTGCTCACCGCGTTGGCTGTCGGGGGGTGTCGCGCAACGCCCATCGGCGCAACGGTAGGCCTTGTTGGGTTTGCCGTCGATGAGGTTGACGTGAGGGAGAAATCTGAGGAGTTGATGGGTGTCTCAGCGGCCACGGCCGATGCGATCCTCGGCCCGCCACAGGATATCTTCCAGAGCCAACGCCCTCCCCGTGAGTGGCGCATGTACCCGGTCAAGTATGACGCCTTGGGCAAGTACCGGTACCTGCTGGAAATGGGCGATGGCCAGGTGATTGCCATCAGCAAGGTGGATCGGAGCTGCGACCTCGCTCTCGATACGGCCACGAGGGCAATTGTTGACGACGAGGTCGAAGGCTATACCCCCGAACAGTGCGAGGCCAATCTCGAGCGGGGCCCGCCGCTGCTGTCGGTCAGAAGCGTGGGAACGGGTCAACTCGTGCAGCTCTACGACGCCAGCGTTATTACGGAGATCCAACGCCCCTACTACATGTCTCTGTGGTTCGGGCTCGATGGCACCTGCGAGGAGATCAAGATGGGCGAGATCGCTGCCTCGACAGAAGACGAGGCACTGGCGCCTTTCTGACGCCCGCCTTGACGGCTTCGGGCGGCCTGGCTTTGTGCGTGGCCGTTCCCTGTGTTGTTCCGCGATGCCGGCCCCGACCGCCCTGAAGCATCTCTCGCGTCAAGAGTGAAGGCGTGGTATACTCTTGGGGTAGAATTGCTGTGAGGATTGCCAAGTAGTCCAGAGAGGTGGAGGCCTTTTTGCGCGGTTTTCATCTCTCGGGGCAGGAACCTTCGTCTGACGGGACGAGAGAGGAAACTCTGATGGTGAAATTAAGGAGTCGCGCTGCAAATGTAGCCTTGGCCTGCCTGGCCATCGCAGCCATCACATCAATGGCTTCTGGTGTGGTGCAATATGGCGTCGTAGGATCTGGCAAGCACGTCCAGTACGGCCCGCAGGACACCGGCGGCAACTACATGGGCATTGCCTCGGAATCGTACGACCCTTGGGTTGACGGCGCGCAATGGGACACGGTCTTCCCCGCCGGCGGAACATCTCCCAACACGTGGCCAACAGACCCCGGCGCTACCGGCTATGTCCTGTTGGCGTTGAACCCCTATACCGGTGAGGTCTGGACCGACATACCGGTGACGCATCAGGCTCACAATCCCTCCGGGACCTATAGCGGTCACGGGCAGGGAACCATGATCAGTGGCCCCAGCGGCTTACCCGACGATCCGGGCACGCCCGGGGTGGACGAGAGCCTCGTCTACTCCGACTGGGTCTCGAACCAGACCGTCCCCGCCACCGGCTACCTGGAGGATTGCATCTACGTTACGGCAGAGCTCTACCTCGATGGGCAGTACCAGTTCGGTACCTTCATCACGGCATCTCCCGATGGCGGCATTCTGGGTGATGATTATTATGATCCTGGGGATCACATCCAGATGTCCGTGGGGCAGACCGTCGACGGCCTCTTCATAGATGATGTGATCGGCCTGATAGGTACCGCCTACGTGACGGGCGGCTATTCCGGCACGTGGGGCAGTACAGTCGGCAAGATGGGCTTCGAAATGGACGGAATCAAGGGTTGGGTCCGCTTCGACTACTCCGGCCAGCGCTGCGGCGTTCGTCTGACGGAGTACTACTTCGACATCTCGACCCCCGGTGACTTTGACGGCGACGACGACGTTGACGCCGACGACATCGACATTCTGTGCGCCAACATGGGCGGCGACCCCGCCACCTACGACATGGACGACGACGGCGACGTCGATGAAGACGACATGATTTACATGGTCGAAAACCTCGTCGAGTACGACACCGACGGCGACGGCACGCCGGACGGAACGGGCACCTACGTTGGCGATTTCGACCTGAACGGCGTCGTCAACGCTACGGACCTTCAGATCATGAAGGGCACCTTTGGCTCTTCCGGCGTCGGCTATGCCGGCGGCAACGCCAACTGCGACACCGTGGTCAACGCCACCGACTTGCAGATCTTGAAGGGCACCTTCGGCAGCTCGGCTTCGGCCGTCCCCGAACCGGCCACCATGGGTCTGCTGGCCTTGGGCGGAATGGCGTTCTTGAGACGCAAGAAGTAGTCACGAAAACTGAGCACGAATCGGAGCGGCGGTCTTCGGGCCGCCGCTCTTTCTTTGCGCGGCAATTCGGGTTGTCTCGCATCGCGCCATGTCCGGCTCGTCCTGTTCCCTCGGAGCGCGCAAGAAGGCGGGCGACAACCGTAATGATCGCCGCCCGCGTGGGCCTATCGATTGTTGGAGGGCTTAAGTCTTGCGCCGTCGAAGGATGGCCAGCCCGCCCACGGATAGCAGCCCCAGGGAGATAGGTTCCGGGACGCCGCCGTCTGAGAGGATCAGTACGTCTTGGTAGAGGGGGTTGGTCAGGAGGACCGAGGACGGCGTGGAGACGCCGCCGAAGCTGTTGAGCATGGCGTTGGATTGACTGATGACCATCAGGCCCGGATCGATGAAGAACGAGCCGGCCGAAGCGTCAAAGGCCGGCCCGGTTTCATGGACGGCCTCCCAGATCGCAACCTGCAAAGCGGCCGCCCCGGTGTTGGACATCTGCGGGCCGAACGTCTCGAACAGGTACCCCACCAACTCATAGTTGGGCAAGGTCGCAATCGGCTGTTCGGTCGCCTCCATCGAGGCGGCCCCCCGGTCGACCTGAACGCAGTAGCTCCAGAGGTCCTCCCCCTGATAGGTGATCGATTGCTGGCCCGCCCACAGGACTTCCTGGCCCCCGGGGAGGGACGAATCGTGCACCATCAGACTCCGGCTGAGCGCCATTCCGTTGAACGTCATTGGCTCGGCATGCGCGGCGGTCACCAGTGCCAGCAAAGCCACCGCCACAATGCCGACACGCAAACTCCGTCGGTCGGTCATGGTCAGACCTCTTTCGCCGCCGGCGCGTACGGCGGGCGCAGGCGGTAATAGGATTGTTCAAGACCGGCGAGCACGATGGCCCGTCGGACTAGCCACCGGCGCCGGGCTTCGTGGGCCCGGACATCGGTTGCAGTAGATTGTTTGACAGATGGGCTGAAAACCAAATCCCACAGGTCCGTTCCCAGCCACCCCCGGCAGGCCACACCGACAACCCATAAACTGACAAACGGTTAGCCCAGACCGAGCGTAAAAATCTTTGCCGGGTCGTCAGAATCACGCCTCCCCGTGGCGCCGGAGCCCCGGTCGCGATGTTGACACGTCCCCCCCCGGCCGTGATAGAACTGTCCCCCTGGGTCGGGCGCCTCTGGGCCTGATACGCCGGGCGCAAGGCGTTGGGACCGGCGGCAATCGACAAGCGGACATCCCGACGCCCACGGTGCGGCCGGCGTGCTATTCAACTCCTACAGCTTCATTCTCTTCTTCGGGGTCGTCGTTGCCCTGTCGCGGCTGCCGATCGGTTGGCGCGTCAAGAAGCTGGTCCTGCTCTTGCTCAGCTATGTCTTCTACGCATCCTGGAATCCTCCGTTTGTGGCGCTGCTATGGATTTCAACGGTCATTGATTTCGCCGTGGCCCGGTGGATCGGGCGAGCCGCGGCGCCGAGCCGCCGGAAGGGTCTGTTGGCCTTAAGCCTCCTGGTCAACCTGGGCATGCTGGGCTATTTCAAGTACGCGGGCTTCATGCTGGCCAACTTTCAGCACCTAATGGGGTCGCTGGGGTGGGATTTTCAACCCGCGGCGCCCAGCATCATTCTGCCGGTCGGCATCAGCTTCTACACCTTTCAGACGTTGGCCTACACCATCGACGTCTACCGGCGACAGACGCGCCCCTGGCCCTCCTTCCTGGACTACGCGTTGTTCGTAACGTTCTTCCCGCAACTCGTGGCCGGGCCGGTCGTCCGGGCCAACCAGTTCCTCCCCCAGTGCGTCGAGCCCAAGACCGCGTCGGCCCGCCAGGTAAGCTGGGGGCTGACGCTCTTGGTGCTGGGCCTGTTTCAGAAGATGGTCGTCGCCGACGGCCTGATGGCGCCGATTGTCGAGGCCGTCTACAGTACCGAGCGGGTGATGAGAACCGCGTCGGCCTGGGCGGGAACGGTGGCGTTTGCGATGCAGATCTACTGCGACTTCGCCGGGTACTCCGCCTGCGCTATCGGCGTGGCAATGTGTCTGGGGTTCGTCCTGCCGGACAACTTTCGCTGCCCCTATGCAGCCATCGGGTTCAGGGATTTCTGGTCCCGTTGGCACATCACCATGTCCACCTGGTTTCGTGATTACGTCTACGTGGCGCTGGGCGGTAGTCGAAAGGGGCCGGCCCGAACCGTGATCAACCTAATGGCGACCATGCTGGTCTGTGGCCTCTGGCACGGCGCGAGGTGGACGTTCGTCGCCTGGGGCGGGCTCCACGGGGTCTTCTTGGTCGTCCAACACGGGCTGAAGCGTCTGTTTGGCACGCCGTCGTGGCGGTGGGTCGGCGTCCGGCCGATGCTCGCGATCCTGACCTTCGGACTGAGTTGCCTGGCCCGGGTCTTCTTCAGGAGCGACGGATTCGGCCAGGCATTCCGTATGCTGGGCTCAATGTTCGGCTATGTGGGCTCACCCAAACCTCAATCCCTCAGTGGGCATATGCTGTGCCTGGCGTTTGGAGTCGCCGCGGCGGTGCTGGGGATCCACTGGGTCCTTCGAGATCGCAGCCTGGAGTGGGCGGCCCGGCGAACCCACTGGACCATCCGGGCCGCGGTGGTCGCAATTCTGATCGTCTTGATCCTCATGTCCTCAGCGGGAGAAGATCGTGCCTTCATCTACTTCCAATTCTAACCAGCGGGCGCCGCGCGGTCATTACGCCGCCACGTGGGCCCTGACGCTATTGCTGGCCGGGGCCATCTTCGCCGGCGCGGAGTGGGCCACACGCCGGCTCGGCTTCGTGCCGTCCGTCACCGACGACCGGGCCCTGTGGGCGGCCCAGCGCGACCGTCTCCGTACCGGCGATACCCGAAACACCGTGGCCGTCCTCGGCACCAGCCGGATGCTGCGCTTCCAGCCGACGGTCCTCGCCGACGCTTGCCCTGGCACGGAGACGGTCTTGCTGGGTGTGGCAGGCCAGCGCCCGCTGGGCGCACTTCGAGACCTGGCCGACGACGAGAATTTCCGGGGGGTCGTCATCTACGGGTACGTTCCGGACACCTACCGAGCGGCGATTCGAGAGGACCAGCAGCGCTGGGTCGACTTCTATCATAGGACCTACGGGCATCTCGGCCGATGGCAAGCGGCGGTGGGCAAATGGGTTGAACTGGAATTGCAGGGCCGGTTTGCCATCCTGAATCCGCGAATCGGTATCCGCTATGCGGCGCGAGGCCGACTGCATCGGCCGGAAATGTACAAGGCCCTGCAACTGTTCCCCGATCGGAGCCGGGCCTTCCATTCCAGCGTCGCCGAGCCCGACACCTGGGCCAAGCTGATGGCCGAGCGACAGGGGTCTTCGGAAGCGGCCAAGAAGAAGCATCTGCGCCGCCGGACGCGGTATGTCAGACGATTGGAGGCCATCGATATCGCCGAGCGACGGGTGCGACCCCAAATGTGGTATGACCACCAAGTCTCTACGATACGGCCCTTAGTCTCACGCATCCAAGCCCGAGGCGGACAGGTGGTGCTCTTCCTGGCGCCGGCTAGCGGGCCGCTGTGGGATTTGCAGCAGCGCCTCTGGCCTCGCAACAAGTACTGGGACCGGCTCGCCGAAGCCACCGGCGCCGTCACCATCCATTTCATGGATATACCCGACCTGCGAGCCATGCCCACCGCCGACCTCGTGCACATCGCACCGGAAGACGCCCCGCTATTCACCCAGGCCATCGTCCAGGAGATGATCCGCCTGGGCGTGTTGGAAGATCCTAACGCTCCGGATGTCCCCTAGCCGCCAGATCAGCCGCCCGCCACCGACTACTTCCAACTGTACCGGCGGTCGACCCAGTGCTTGAACTGGGCCTTGCTGGACGGGTCCAGATCGTTGACCTGGCAGTAGTCGCCGTAGTCGCGGAGAACGTCGCCGATGTGAATCGGCTCGTCGTTGGTCTTGACCTTCGGTAGTTGGCTCATCGCCCGGCTGAAGTCGGCCCCGCCGAGCACCATCTCGGCCACCCCGGCGGCCATGCCCGTACGGTTGACCCCACTGCGGCAGTGCAACAGGATCGGCTTCTCGGCCGTCTCCAGCGTGCGGATCAGCCGTTGCAGGTCCAGCCGGTGCGGCAAGTACCCCTCGGAGAATTCGAACACGGCCAGTGGCACGCCCCGTTCGTCTAAGACGACCTTCTCGGCCCGGACCGGCTCGCAATCCCCCCGAAGGCTGACCACCGTCCGAAAGCCGTACCGGTCGACCAAACTCGCCAGTTCGTCCGGGCTGGGTTGACCCGTCCGATACACCACATCCGCCACGACCGGCCGAAACCCCGCCCCCAGCACGTGAAAGTACAGCACGCCTCCGGCCAGCCCGGCCACCACACAAACCGCCGCCAACCCCATCAACACGCCACGAAGATAACGCCTCAAGACACACTCTCCAATCAGGCCTTAGAGCCCCTCATTATACGCCCACACGCTGGGCTCTCAGCAACGACGCGCATTAGTTATCGGCCCTTTTCGCCCCCTGGCTTGATCCACAAATCGCCCGTGATGTTGAAGCCTGGACCATTCGCCGGTAGCCTAATGCCGCTTCGTGAACACCACCTCGGGAGCGCCCCATGGCCGACAAGACCAACGTTCTGCTGATCGTCACCGACACCTTCCGCACCGCCAACGTCGGCTGCTACGGCAGCACCGATACCCTCACGCCCGCCATCGACCGCTTCGCCGCAAGCGCCGCGACCTTCACCCAGGCCTATCCCGAAAGCCTGCCCACCATTCCCGTCCGCCGGGCCCTGCACACCGGCCGACGCGCCTACCCCTTCCACAGCTACCGCCCCGTGCCGTGGGACATCGTCTACCTGCCCGGCTGGCAACCCATGGCCGACGGGGAATCCACGCTGGCTGAAGACCTCGCCGCCGCCGGCTATCACACCGGGTTCGTCACCGACACCATGCCCTATTTCGCCCCGGGCATGAACTTCACCCGCGGCTTCAAGCAGTGGGAGCACATTCGCGGCCAGCAGCAGGACTACTGGAAGAGCCCCTTCACCGCCGACCCCCGCCGCGCCGACAACTTTCGGACCGACTGGGACGACGGCCAACCGACCGGGCTTGTCAACTACCACGTGGCCAACACCGACATGTACCACTCCTCCGAGGGTTCCTCGACCGGCCGGACCTTCGAGTGGGCGGCCCAATTCCTCGAGGACAACGCCCACAAGACCCCCTTCTATCTCATGGTCGATTGCTTCGACCCGCACGAGCCCTGGGACCCGCCGGCCAAGTACTACCGCATGTACTCCGACGGGCGATACAAAGACCCCCGCTACATCGCTCTGCCCTACCTGGCCGACCGCGGCGGCCTGACGCCCGAACAAGTGGCCGACACCTACTGCAGCTACCGGGGCCATTGCTCGCTGGTGGATGAATGGGTGGGCAAACTACTCGACCGACTCGACACGCTCGACCTGCGCGACGACACGCTGGTAATCTTCACCACCGACCACGGCACGAACTTCGCCGACAATATCTGGAACGTTATCGGCAAGCCCGGCTGGGCCCTGCTGCCCGGCACGATGCACCTGCCCATGATCGTCCGCCACCCAACGCTCGGCCGGCCCGGCCAGACCGTCGACGGCCTGCGCTACAACCTGGACGTCACCGCCAGCATCTATGACGTCACCGGGGTCAGCCCCCGCCAGCCGATCCACGGCAACTCATTCATCCCCGCCCTGACCGGCGACCACGGCGGCGACCGCGAGTACCTCACCAGTCGCTACGAGAACTCCGTCTGGTACTTCGACGGCCGATGGTGGCTGTTCGGCGATATCGCCCAAGACAAGTTCCACTGCTTCGATCTGGAAAACGACCCCCAACTCCAAAACGACCTGGGCAAAGGCCCGGAAGATGTCTTCAACACAGCCTGGCAACGCCTCGAAGCCGACGCCGGCGGAACCATCCCCACCTTCGACATGCCCAACCTGACCGACGCCATAGGCCGAGTGCCGCCGCAGTAGCGGCCCCTACTCCTCATCCGCCTCCAGAACGGCCATGAAGGCTTTTTGGGGGATCTCTACGTTGCCGACCATCTTCATTCGGCGTTTGCCGGCTTTTTGTTTTTCGAGGAGCTTGCGCTTTCGGGTGACGTCGCCGCCGTAGCATTTGGCGGTGACGTTCTTCCGAAGCGCTTTGATGGTTTCGCGGGCGATCACGCGCGAGCCGATGGCGGCCTGGAGGGGAATCTCGAACAGGTGGCGGTCGATTTCCTTCCGCAGGCGCATGATCAGCCGTCGGCCGCGAGCGTCGGCCTTGGAGCGGTGACAGATGACGGCTAGCGCGTCGACCTTCTGCTCGTTCACGAGAATGTCGAGCTTGACCAGGTCATTGGCGCGGTAACCGATCACCTCGTAGTCCATCGTGCCGTAGCCGCGGGTGGCGGATTTGAGCTTGTCGTAGAAGTCGTAAATGATTTCAGCCAGCGGGAACTCATACGTCAGGATCACGCGCTCGGCCGAAAGGTAGTCGGTCTTCTGATAGATCGCGCGACGGTCCTCGGCCAGCTTCATCACGCCGCCGATGGCGTCGGCCGGAGTGATCAGGTCGACGCGGACGATGGGCTCGCGAATCTCCTCGATCTCGCCGGGGTCGGGCAGTTCGCCGGCGGAGTCGACCTCGACGGCCTCGCCATCGGTCCGCAGCACCTCGTAGGGCACGGTCGGCGCGGTCTGCACGACGTCCACGTTGTGCTCACGCTCCAGCCGTTCCTGCACGATCTCCATATGCAGCATGCCGAGGAACCCGCAGCGAAAGCCAAATCCCATCGCCTCGGAACTGATCGGCAGAAATGTCAGCGCGGCGTCGTTGAGCTTGAGCTTATCGAGCGCATCGCGCAGCGTGGGGAACTGCGTACCCGGCCCGGGGTAGAAATCGCTGAAGACCATCTGCTGCGGCGGGCGGTAGCCGTGCAAGGCCTCCTCGGCCGGGGCGCCGGCCTGGGTGATGGTGTCGCCGACGTGGATGGCCTCGATGGACCGAATGCTGCCCACCACGTAGCCGACTTCGCCGGCCGAGAGCGTCTCGAACTGCGTCCGCTGCGGGCACAGCTTGCCCAGCTCGGAGATCTGATAGACGTCGCCGGTGCCCATCATGCGGATCTTGTCGCCCACGGACAGTGTCCCGTCGACCACGCGGGTGTAGATGATCACGCCCCGGTAGTCGTCGTAGGTGCTGTCGAAGATCAGGGCGCGGGTGGCGGCGTTCGCGTCGCCTTTGGGGGCGGGCACCTGGTCGACGATGGCGTTGAGCATATCGTCCACGCCCTTGCCGGACTTGGCCGACGTGTAGATACACTCCTCGGCCGGGTGGGCGATCAGGTGTTCGATCTCCATCGCCACGTCGTCCGGGGCGGCCGCGGGCAGGTCGATCTTGTTGACCACCGGCACCATGGTCAGCCCGAGCTTCTCGGCCAGGTGGGCGTTGGCAACGGTCTGGGCCTCCACGCCCTGGGCGGCGTCAACCACCAGCAACGCCCCGTCGCAGGCCGTTAGCGCCCGGCTGACCTCGTAGTGGAAGTCCACGTGCCCGGGCGTGTCGATCAGGTTCAGCATGTAGGTCTGGCCGTCACGTTCGTAGTTGATGGTGACGGCTGAGGCCTTGATGGTGATGCCCCGCTCGCGTTCGAGCTCCATGTCGTCCAGCATCTGGTCATGGAACTCGCGTTCGGTAATCGCCCCGGAGCGCAGCAGCATGCGGTCGGCCAGCGTGCTCTTGCCGTGGTCAATGTGCGCAATGATGCTGAAGTTGCGGATCAACGCGGGGTCCATAGTCCGGTGATTCTACCGCCAATCCCGCCAATCGCAAACGTTGGCGCACAATCGCTACGGCTCGGTGGCCCGCTTCAGCGCGGCGAAGAGGTCGTCCTTGGAGAACTTGCCCGGCAGTGCGATCAAGTCTCCCTCGGTCGTGTAGAGGACCGTCAGGGGAATGCCGTTGGCACCGAGTTCCTTGTAGAGGAAGTTGCTGGCCGGCGTGTTGTGGTCGGTCACGTCGGCCGACAGCACCACGATACCGGCCTCGGCCAGTGCGTCGGCGACGTCCTGTTGATGGTAGATTTCGCGCTCGACCGTTTTGCAGGATAGGCACCAGGCGGCCGAGAACTTGATCAGCACGGGCTTGCCCGCCTCTCGGGCCTCGGCCAGCGCGGCCTTGCTGAAGGGCTCAAAGTGAACGGGGCTTTCGGCAGCCGGGGAGAGCATGAACCATCCGCCGCCGATGGCCAGCACCACGGCCAGACCGCGCAGGATCAGCTTGCGACCCAGCGGCGCGTCGTACCGCACCCACGTGCCCCACATCCACAGCGCAAAGGCCAGCACCACGCCGTAGCCGATCACCCACGTCGCATAGCCGCCATCTTTGCCCGCCAACGTGCCGAACAGCCACACCGCCACACCCAGCACGGCAAAGCCCATGCCCTGCTTGAGCAGTTCCATCCATCGTCCGGGCCTGGGTAGGTAGTCGACCAGCTTGGGAAAGGCCGCCAGCAGCGCGTGCGGAGCGGCCATGCCCGCGCCCACCAGCACCATCGCCATCGTGCCGATCATTAGCGTCTGTGTTTGGGCCCAACCCAGCACCGCGATCAGCAGCGCAAAGCTGCACGGCGTGGCCAGCACCGCCAGCATCAGCCCCATGCCCGCCGCCCGGACGTGCCCGGCCTGGCTGCCGGTGACCTTGCTATCCAGCCCCGCCACCTTGCGGGGTACGACCACGTTGAAGGCGCCGAACAGGTTCACCGCCAGCGCCACCAGCAGCAGCGCCATGCCAATGCGGAAGGCCGGGTAGTCAAAGTGACTCGACCACGGCAGCACCGTCTGGAACGCCAGCTTGGCCACGACATTGACGACGGCCAAGCCCACGAAGAACGCCAGCACGCCGCCGGCGAACGCCAACCCCAACGTCACGAACCGCCGCCGCGAATCGCCGGCGGCGTCCACGATGGTCAGAATCCGGATCGGAATCACCGGCAGCACGCAGGGCATAACATCGAGGATCAACCCCGCCAGAATCGCCAACATCAGCCCGCCCAGCACGGAGTAATCCCCGCCGGCCGTCATCGTCGCCAACGGCCGACCGGCGCCGGCCCGCGTTGCCCGGAGTTGCTCGACCGTCAGCCCCTCATCAACGCCCGCGGCCAGTCTCTCGGTCCAGTCGGTGTGCGGAACGTCCCAATCGCCCCGCAGGACCTCGACCTCGGCGGTCTGGTTGATCGGCACGCACATGTCCTTGCAGACCTGCCCGGAAAGCGTCAGGCGAATGGTCTGGGCGATCTTGCCGGCGGCATCGGTCGGGCGAAGTCGGACGTAGACCACCAGACCGTCCTCATACCCGTAGCTGCTGAGATCGTCATCGGCCAGCACCAGCGGATGGTAGGTATGCATGGGCCAGAGCGTCTCGACGTGTTCGAACCCCTCGGCCTCGACCGTCAGCTCGGCCGCGGTGGGCTCGTAGGCGTCGGTGGCAATGGGGTCCGGGCTGTACAGCACCCATCCATCGTCGATGCCCGCGACCAGGGCGACGATGAGTTCATCGGCCTCGCCGATAGTCCGGTGAGAGGGCACGGCCTTGAGCTGCACTTGCGATCCCCCACCGAACAGGCTGGCCGGGTCGAACGGCGGCGCCTCGACTTGCCCGGCCGCCACCGAGGCCATCATCCCCACCACCAGCCAACCAAGAGCCGCTCGCATGATTCGCCCTTTCACGTTCTACATCATTCTAGCCGCCGGCCATTCCGTCGATACGCCTGATGCGTTTTTGCTGAAGTAAAGCCCGACCACGTTCGTTAAACTAGCAGGCCGACCGTGGGATAACAAACACGACCTGACGTCTCATGCGGATCAACAACGTAAATCTGAGACTTGCCTCCCTGATCTATGCGTGTCTGTGCGCCTCGCTGGCGGCGGTCGCCGGGGCCGACATCGTCTACACCAAAGACGGCGGGCGCCACGAAGGAACCGTCACCCGAGACGGCATCCACGTGATCGTCGAGACCGAGGACGGCCAGACCGTCACCCTCGAAGCCAAGGACGTCCTCCACATTGCGGTGGTCTCCGACACCGACGAGCCGGACACGCCGACCCCCGAGCCCCCCGACGAACCCGACACTCCAGATGAGCCCGAAGAGACGCCCGACGAACCGGCCGATGAGCCGCCCGAGGCCGAAGACCTCCCCGAGCCCCCCTCCTCCGGTTTCGCCGACAGCGGCAACGTCGTCCCCGCGGCCATCACCTTCTCGATGGACCGCATCACCATGCCGGAGTCGGCCGCCTTCGTGTTCATGCGGCGCCTCAAGACCGCCCCGCCCGGGCAAGAAACCCACGACCTGCGCGACCAAATCAAGGTCTGGCAGGCCGCCGCACACGATCGACTCCGCCGACGGGGAAGCAGTTGGGTCAAGCCCGGCCAGTTCACCCTCCGTCGACAGGAATACTACGAGCAGGTCGAAAAGATCGAGGCCATTCTCAAGGACATCGAGAGGATCGATGATGACGACGAGAACGCCGAAGCCGAACGTAAGAAGCTCCAACGGGAACTGGCCCACGAGGCTGAAGGGGCGGCCGAGCTCTGGATCGACGACGACATGCGCGCCTTCATGCTCGGGGTGGCTTACTACCAACTCGAGCAATACGACGACTCCTACAAGCACTTCAAGCAGGCCCGAGAATCTAACCCCCTGATCGCGGCCTACCACCAAGGCGCCGGGATGGCGCTCCGTCACATCGATAAGGGGGAACTGGCCAGCCTGGCAGCCCTGACCGACGCGCTGTTGCTCCGCCCGGACGACCCGGCCGCGGTGCGCGCCGTCGACGACGCCATTAAGAAGGTGCCCGGCCTGCAGGCGGACGACAACATGTTCAGGCGGGCCCAGGAGCTTCTAGGTACCTATCCGGAAGATTGGCTACGGAAGCCCACCCGATCCAAGCAGTTCACCTGGCTCATGCCCGGTGACCGCGGCTGGACGGTTCGGGACCATTACATTCCCGAGCCCCCCTACGACCGCCTGGTGGTCCGCCAGGCGATGGCCGCCGCCATCGACAAGACCACGTTGCTGGTGGACGCCGCCGTCGTCGAAAGCGCCTTGGACGTCTTGGTCCGCATCGACGGCGACACCATCGCCATCGGTCGGGTCGGGAAGGTCGCCCGCGGGCAGCAAACCCACCACAAGAAGCTGGCGCTGGTCAGCGTGGTGGGCTACACCTTCACGCCCATGGCCGTCAGCGCCGACGCGATCTTCGAGGTCGGCGACGAAGTCGAGACCTACGGGGTCAACGTCCTGGCCGAGATGGGCACGGAGGTCCGTCCCGTTCGGACCACGCTGGTCCAGGCCGCGCCCCACGTGCAACCGGCCGAGCGACTGGCCGCGGGCGAATCGGCCGCCCCCGTGGTCACGGCCGACCGGCGTTTGGTGGGCATGCTGTCCGGGCGGACCCGCGTGAGGGCCGAACAAGGCGGGCCCGGCAAGTTCATCCCACGGGTGTTGTTCGACGATCTGTTGGCCAAACGATCTCGCTACCGGTATCAGTCGTCGTACGGCACGCGATCCCGACGCCCCATCACCTGGCGAAAGGCCGAGGGCGACCATTTCATCATCTACGGCGTGTTCGGCGAAAAGATCGACTGACGCCGAGCGCCGTTGGTGCTTGCGTCGGGTGGGGCCGGTGGCTAGATTGCTCCGGACGGACCGCCGAAACCCTTTCGCCCTCAGGAGGCGCCATGGGCATCATTGAAAAGGTCGACCCGGAAATTGCCGGAGCCATCGACGCGGAAATCAACCGGCAGGCGAACACCATCGAGCTGATCGCCTCGGAGAACCATGTCTCGGCCCCCGTGCTGGAAGCGCTCGGGACCGTGCTGACCGATAAGTACGCCGAGGGCGCCCCCGGCAATCGCTACTATCGCGGCTGTGAGAATATCGACCACGTCGAGCAGATCTGCATCGACCGAGCCAAGACACTCTTCGGCGCCGACCACGCCAACGTGCAACCCCACTGCGGCACCAGCGCGAACCTGGCGGTCTATATGGCCGCCCTCAGGCCCGGCGACAAGATCATGGGCATGCAGCTCGATCATGGCGGGCACCTGTCGCACGGATTGAACATCAATTTCTCGGGCAAGTGGTTCAACCCCGTTCATTACGGCGTCGATCGCGAAACCGAGCGGCTGGAAATGGACGAGGTCCGCGCCGCGGTCCTAGCCGAGAAGCCCGACATGCTGATCGTGGGCGCGTCGGCCTATCCGCGCACGGTCGACTTCGAGGCCTTCGGGCAAATCGCCAAGGAAGCGGGTTGTCTGATGCTGGCCGACGTGGCCCACATTGCCGGGTTGATTGTCGGTGGCGTGCACCCCCACCCCATGCCGCACGCGGACTTCGTGACCACCACCAACCACAAGACCTTGCGCGGCCCGCGCGGCGGAATCATTTTGTGTCGCGAGCAGTTCGCCAAGGCCATCGATCAAGCTGTCTTCCCCGGCATGCAGGGCGGGCCCCTGCCCCACGTGATCGCAGCCAAGGCCATCGCCTTCCAGGAAGCGATGCAGCCGGAGTTCAAGTGGTACGCCGCCGCCATCGTCGCCAACGCCAAGGCTCTGGCCGATGCGATGATGGCGCGTGGGTGGCGACTGGTCACCGGCGGCACGGACAACCACCTGATGCTGGTCGACCTCCGCAGCAAGGACGCCGACCTGACCGGCCAGACCGCGTCGGCGTGGCTGGCCGAGGCGAGCATCATCAGCAACAAGAACATGATCCCGTTCGATCCGCGGTCGACCCAGGAGACCTCCGGCTTGCGGTTCGGCACGCCGGCGGTGACCACCCGCGGCATGCGGCCGGACCAAATGGCCCAACTGGCCGAGTGGATCGACGATATCCTAGTGTCCCAAGGCGATGAAGCCACCATCACCCGCATCCGCGGGGTGGTGGCCGAATTCTGCCGACAGTTTCCGATACCGGCCCAGCGCGTCTGACGCGCCGCGGCGTAGCCAGGAGACAGGTAATGAAAGAGATCTACCGAATTCTGGACGCCAACTTCAACCGGGCACGAGAGGCCCTCCGCGTGGCCGAAGACTGCGGGCGCTTCGCCCTCAACGACCCGGCCATCACTGCCATCGCCAAATACCTTCGTAGCGACCTGAAGGACGTCCTGGGAGCGTTCCCGGCCGGAGAGTTGGTGGCCTCCCGCGATACGCCCGGCGATATCGGCACGGAACTGACCAGCCCCGGCGAGCCCACGCGTGAGAACATGCTGGACGTGGCCGTGGCAGCATGCAAACGGTTGACCGAAGCCCTGCGGACCATCGAGGAGTACAGCAAGATCATCGCCCCCGGCGAGGTCAAACGCGTTGAGCGGATGCGATACGACAGCTACACGCTCGAACAGCGCCTGGTCAACCGGCTGACCGTGGCCGGACGCTTCGCGGACGTGAAGCTCTACGTGTTGGTCTCCGGCGCGCAACGCAAGGGCAGCTTCCGCGAGTTGCTGCGGATGGTGCTGGCCGGCGGCGCCGACGCCATTCAATTGCGCGAGAAGCGCGCGTCCGACCAGGAACTGTTGGCCATGGCCGCCGAAGCGCGGGAGCTGACGGATGAGACCGGCCGACTGCTGATCATCAATGATCGGCCGGACATCGCCGCCATCGTCGGCGCCGACGGCGTGCACCTCGGCCAGGACGATTTGCCCATCAGCGAAGCACGCCGACTACTGCGTCCGGGCGGCGTCATCGGCCGGAGCACCCACTCGGCCGCGCAGGTCCGCGCCGCCTTGGCCGAAGGCGCCGACTACATCGCGGTCGGGCCCATCTTCGAGACCACCACCAAGGACGCCGGCCCGCCGGTCGGCCCGGCCCTGCTGACCGAAGCATTGGGAATGACGGACGTGCCCATCGTGGCCGTCGGCGGAATCAACGTGGAGAACGTCGAGCAAATCGTCTCGTCCGGAGGATCGTGCGTGGCCGTCAGCGCCGCGGTCAGTTCCGCGGACAATCCCAAGGCGGCCGCTTCGGCCTTGCGGGAAAGACTGGGCTAGCCCGTCCGAAGGCCCCGGCTGTCAAGGAAAAAAGGTGGGCGACCGACACACCCTGATGGGCGGGGGGGGACCCACCAAAGTCGCGTCAGCCGCCCATGTGCCTGCATCTTCGGGCAGTACTTCTGAATTCCCCGTCTGCCTAATTTACTCTAGTCAACTAATCCCGCGATATCAAACTGAATTGCTCTGAACTTATCAAACGATTTTTGTCAGTTTTTCCAGCCCCGGCTTGGGCCGCCGTCAGTCCTTCCTGGCGGCCCGTTTGCCCTTGGTCTTCGCCTTTTTCGCTTTCTTGCCAGCTTTGGCCGGGCCGACCTTGGGCCCGGCAAAGGCGGCCTTGAGAACGTCGTCGACCGACGAGACGAACACGAACTTCAGGGCCTTGCTGATCTCGGCGGGGATGTCGGCGGTGTCCTTCTTGTTCCGGGCCGGCAAGAGGACGGTCTTGATCCCGGCGCGATGGGCGGCCAGGACCTTCTCTTTGACGCCGCCGATGGGCATGACCAGCCCACGCAGCGTGATCTCTCCGGTCATGGCTACGTCCGGTCTTACCGGCGTGCCCGTCAGCAGGCTGGTCAACGCCGTGAACATCGCCACACCCGCCGAGGGGCCGTCCTTGGGCACGGCGCCGGCGGGCACGTGGACGTGAATGTCCTTCTGGGCCAGTTGGGCCACCACGTCGGACTTGTCGGGCCGGCTCTTGACCAAGCTCAGCGCCGCCTGGACCGACTCCCGCATCACGTCACCGATCTGGCCGGTCAGCACCAGCTTGCCCGCCCCGTCGTACATGGCCGCCTCGACGAACAGAATCTCTCCCCCCGCCGGTGTGTAGGCCAATCCCGTGGCCACGCCGGGCACGGCCGTCCGGAGGGCGACTTCGCTTTCGTACTTGGCCGGGCCCAACAGTTCGACCACCAGCGGGGGCTTGATGGTGCGACTGCGCGCTTTGCCCCCCGCGATCATCGCCGCCACGCCGCGACAGACCGAGCCAATCTGCCGTTCCAACTCACGAACGCCGGCCTCGCGGGTATAGTCGTCAATGATGCGGCTGACGGCCTCTTTGGTCCACTTGGCTTGGGTGGCGGCCAGGCCGTTGTCTTTGAGCTGCCGCTTGACCAGGTAGCGCATCGCGATGTAAAGCTTCTCCCGATGCGTGTAGCCGGGTAGTTCGATCACCTCCATGCGGTCGCGCAGGGCCGGCGGCACGGGCTGCATGTAGTTGGCCGTCGCGATGAACATGACCTTGGACAGATCGAACGGCACGTTGAGGTAGTGATCCTGGAAGGTCCCATTCTGCGCCGGGTCCAGCACCTCCAGCAGCGCCGCGGTCGGGTCGCCCCGAAAGTCCATGCCGACCTTGTCCAGTTCATCCAGCATGAACACGGGGTTGTTCGTGCCGGCCTTGCGGATCTCCTGAATCATCCGACCGGGCATGGCGCCGATATAGGTGCGCCGGTGACCGCGCAGCTCAGCTTCATCCCGCATGCCCCCCAGGGACATCCGAATGAACTTCCGCCCCAGCGCGCGGGCGATGGATTGGCCCAGCGACGTCTTGCCCACGCCCGGGGGCCCCACGAAACAGAGAATCGGCCCGCGCGACTCGGGGGCCAGCTTCCGGACGGCCAGGTACTCCAGCACCCGCCGCTTGACCTTCTCCAGGTCGTAGTGATCCTCGTTGAGGATATTCTCGGCCCGGGCGACGTCCAGTTTGTCCTCGGTCGTGATCGACCAGGGCAGCTCCACCATCCAGTCCAGGTAGGTTCGGATGACGTTGTACTCCGGCGAGGCCGACGGGATGTTCTCCATGCGATCCAGCTCGCGGATACACTCGGCCTCGGTGGCCTCGGGCATGGCCGCCGCGGTGATCTTGTCACGCAGTTCCTGGACCTCGGCGGTCTTGTCGTCGACCTGGCCAAGTTCCTTGCGGATGGCCTTGAGCTGCTCTTGCAGGAAGTACTGCCGCTGAGTCTTGTCGATGTTGGCTTTGATTTGGCTTTGAATCTTGCCCGACAGTTCCAACACCTCGATCTGGTGCTGAAGCCTGTCGGCCACCGCCCGCAGGCGCCTCTGGACGTCGATTTCCTCCAGAAGCAGTTGCTTGTCGGGCACGTCGATGTCCAGGTTGGCCGCCAGGAAGTCGGCCAGCGCCGCCGGTTGATCGATGTTGCCCAGCACCGCCGCGGCCTCGTCCGGCACGTTGGGCGCCATGGTAATCACCCGTTGGGCCAGAGCGCGAACGTTAAACATCAACGCCTCGGTCTCGGTCGACTCGACAACGCTGTCGGGTAGCTCGGTGATCTGGGCGCGGAAGTAGGGCTCGGTGGAAATCCACTGATCGATGCGAACGCGGCTCATGCCGTGAACGATGACGGTCTGGTTGCCGTCCTCCATCTCCAGCATCTTCAGCACCATCACAGCCGTGCCGATCTGGTAGAGGTCCTCAATCTTCGGGTCGTCCAGGTCGGGGTCTTTCTGGCAGACGGTGACCAGGATCTTCTGGTTGGGCAGCGCGTCGTTGAGCAACCGTTGCGACTTTTCCCGCCCCACCGCCAGGGGGACCACCGACCCGGGGAACAGCACCATGTTCCGGACCGTCAGCACCGCCGCCGAAGAGGGGATGCCGTTTTCATCTTCTTCGGCATCGCTGCTTCGGCCGGCGCGGCGCCCGCTGGGAGAAATCACGATACCGGTCGTGCGATCCTCTTCCAGCCGCAACGCCTTGCGATCATCCTGGTCGTCATCCGCGCCGTCGGTCAGATCCGCCAGCGGGCCGAACACTCCTTTGCGTTTCGGTGAGCCCGTCGCCATGGCCGCCTACGCCCCTTTCGCTACCGTCACCCACAACATGCCGTCACCGGGGTATTCCGCCGAGACCTTCTCGACGCACGCACTATCCGGCAAGCCGATCGACCGGCCGAATCGGCCGTGATCGATCGTCATCATCCGCTGTCGAACCGCGCCTTGAGGATCGGCCACCTTCGGGCTCGATCGATGCCCCCGCAGTGTCATCACCCGGCGCTCTGGGTCGATCTTCAGGTCGATGTCGTCGGGGCAGACCCCCGCTAATTCGAACACGAAGTAGTAGTTGGTGTCGTCTTCATAGATATCAACGGCCGGTTCCCACAGATCGTCCGATCGCACGGGCCGAAAGCCCGTCCCCACCACCTTGTCGATCTTCTGGCCGAATTGCAGACGAACGCTGGTGATCTCGTGACGCTGCATGGTCTCTTGAACGTCGTCGGTTAGCATAGCTGCCCCTGCCTTTCGCAGCGACGGATGTGACACCACACGCTTGGATAAAGAACAAGCCGGTGGGCCGTCCCGTCGACGACCGCACCGGCGTATTCTATCGCACCCGTTGCGGAGGGGGGAATCGTTTTTGCCTTTTGCCGGCAGGCCCGGCGCTACGGAGTCTCCTGCTCGTCGTCGGTGTCGGGATCATCGGCGCCGGCGTCCTCTTCGGTGTCGGCATCCTCGTCGACCTCGACGTCGTCCTCGTCATCATCGTGGGCGTCCCGTTTGGCTTCGATCATGACGAAGCGCTGCCCGCCATGGGGAGTCTGGACGCGCAAGCGAACGCCTTCGCCGTCCTCCGCGACGGCCAGGGCCTCGGCAAACGCGCTGACCGTGGTAACGGCCTGGCCCTGAACGTGCGTGACCACCATGCCGGGCGCCACGCCCTGCTCGGCGGCCTCGCTGCCGGGGACCACGCCCACGATCAGTATGCCCTTGACCGACTCGTCATAGCCCAGCCGCCCCGCCACCTTCGGCGTGAGGGGCTGGACCGACAACCCGTAGCCGCTGGCGACGGGTCTGTCCGCCGGCGGAGGCGTTCGGACCATGACCAGATCGCCCGGGCGAGCCGCCAAGGTGACGGTCAATGGCACGTCCTTGCTGTCGCGAATCACCGTGACCGCTATTGCCGTGCCCGGAGCTATACCGGCCACCACGCGCTGCAGTTCGGCGCGACCGCCGATCTTCCGGCCGTCGATGGCGGTGATGAAGTCACCCGCCTCCATTCCCGCCTCGGCGGCGGGCTTGCCGGGCTCAACGCCCGCGACCAGCGCCCCCTCGGTATGCGGCAACTTGAAGCTACGGGCCAACGCCTCGTCGATGTCCTGCAGCCGAATACCCAGATACCCACGCGTGACCTTGCCGTTGCTGACCAGTTGGGCCATCACGTCGCGGACCATGTTGGATGCGATCGCAAAGCCGATCCCCTCGTTGCCGCCGGACGATGACGCGATCGCGTTGTTGATGCCGATGACTTCCCCCCGCGTGTTGACCAGCGGCCCGCCGGAGTTGCCGCGGTTGATGGCGGCGTCGGTTTGGATGGAGTTCTGGTAAGCGCTCAGTCCTCCGTACTCACGCCCTTTGGCCGAGACAATGCCGGCTGTCACCGTCTGCTCCAACCCGCGCGGCGATCCGAACGCCAATACCCAATCGCCCACGGCCACGGCGTCACTGTCTCCCAGGGGGGCCTCGATCAGACCGTCGGCGTCGATCTTCACCACGGCCAAGTCGGTCTCCATGTCGGTCCGGACCCATTCGGCGGTGACCTTTCGGCCGTCCCAGAGCAGAATCTCTACTTCGTCGGCCCCGCCGACCACGTGATAGTTGGTGATGACATAGCCGTTCTCGGCGTCGACAATCACGCCGCTGCCGACCCCACGTGCGAAGTACTCCCGAGGCGCCCCTTGCGGCCCCGGCGCCCCGAACGGCGAGCCCTCGAAGAACCGCCTGAGCATCTCGTCCATGGGCTGGCCTTGGAACCGCTTGGTCACCTCGATCTCCACCACCGCCGGCGAGACCACCTCGGCCACCGCCCGGAACAGCGGCGAGAGCGTGTCGGTCCGGGCCAGTTCGACCAACTGCTCACGTTGGGCCCGGGCCTTGCCTTCCGCGGCGGCATAGGCGATCCGCTCGGCCACCGTCGGACCCAAGAACATCGCCACCACCAAGACCCCCACTAACCCCAGCGCAGGCATCCAGTGTCGATACGCGCGTCTCATCGGTTGCTCCTTCGTCACAAATAGAAACTCGCCCGACAAACCGGGCGCCTCATTCTACTTATACGCATGGTCCTGCCGAAAAGTTCCCTCCCTGGCCCCCGGCCGCTACCCCACCAGCACGCCCGCCCGGCGGAGGCCTTCCAGCACAAGTTTCTCGACCGGTACGTCCGTGGGGGCCCCCACATAGATCGCCCCGCGCGCCGCGCATGCCCGCTGGCAATCGTCAACGAACTGCAGCCACTGCTGACGGTAGGCGGCTATCAGGTCATCGGTGATCTCGACATTCATCTGCCGATCTGCCTCCGTCCCAACCAGCGCCGCAGCCCCTCGAATCTCCGGTGAGGCATCCGTCGGCGACTGTACCTGCAACACGGTGACATCGCACCGGGCCTGAGCCAACGCCGCCAACGCACTCGACAGGTCGTCCTCGCAGTCCAGCAGGTCGCTGACCAGCAGGACCGTCATCGGTTGGTCGTATCGCCCCACCAGCCGCTGCGTCGCGGCGAGCAACTGCGTGGGCCCGCCCGGCGTCAGGGCCGACAGGAACGCCAGAACGCGGGGCATCTGCCGAATGTTCCGCCCGACCGTCAATGGCTCGGCCGGCCCACCGGCAAACGGCGCCAACGTCACCCGCTCCAGGCTTGCCACCGCCACGTACACCAAGGCCGCCGCCACCCGTCGGGCATAGTCGAACTTCCCCAGCCGCCCCCGGGCCGGGACATCGGCCCCCATCGAAGCCGACACATCCAGCAAGATTGCCAGCGGCGCCTCGCTGTGCTCGTGGAACAGCCGACGGAACAGCCGCTCCATCCGGGCATAATAGGGCCAATCGATGAACCGCACGTCATCCCCTGGCGCGTAGGCCCGATGGTCGGCAAACTCCAGCCCGTCACCCACCCGTCGCGACCGCCGACGACCGGCCGAATCTCCCCCCCTCAGCCGTTTGGCCATCACATGAAGCTGCTCCAGCCGAGCCAGAAACGCCGCGTCGAACAGCCTGCCTCGCTCCGGTTGCATGTCGTCAGCCATGGCCGACATCCTACTGACCTTCCTGGCCCTCCACAAGCCACGCCGCCGCAGAGCCTCATTGCGGAATCCGCATTCGGCGCTCCACAATCGCCCGTTGCTTGACCCATTTCTCTCAAGCACTTACAATGATTATACCGACTCATTTCTTAGAGTTTCTTACACTCTCAGTAAGATCGCCGGCCCCGGAGGATCTCGGCTATCCGCTGGCTTGGCCGCGGTGAAAGGATTGTGCTATGTCCAATCAGACCGGACCGTTCGCCCCTGTCGCAAGGCTGGCCCGTATTGCCCTGATCCTAACGCTGGTGGTCGCAGGCATCGGATTCATCGGCAACGTTGCCATGGGGTTACTGGCCCTGCTTGGCTCGGAAGGCTCTGTCGGCCAAGACGCCGGATTCTTCGTGATGGCGTTGGTCTCCCTGGTCGTGGGGGCCTGGGCGGGAGTGGGCTACGGCCTGGTCCGCGTGCTGATCGCCAATGAGCAACAGGTCTACACCGCCGCCAGCCGACTGGAACGGCTGGAGAGCGGCCTGAGTAGCCAGGCCGACTCCCTGAAGCATCTGCGCGAACTGGCTTCGATTTCCGACAAGGCCAAAGGCCTCCTCCATCGCGACCGGGAAATGGAGGCCTTCAGAGAGGCCGTCCACCATTCCCTGCTCGGCCAAGATTACGACTCCGCCGAGCAGCTTATCGCCCGGATCGATCAGGAGCTCGGCTATGCCAACGAAGCCCGGCAACTACGGACTGAAGTTGAGGAATTCCGAAACAAGACCGAAGAAGAGAAAGTCCAGGCGGCCATCGACCGCGTGCAGCGGTTCGTCGACCGCCGCGACTGGCAGCGCGCCCTACGCGAGGCCCAGCGGCTATCGACCTTGTTCGCCGGCAACACCCGCATCATCGAACTGCCCCAGCAAATCCACGCCGCCCGGACCAAGCACAAGCGGGAACTGCTGCAGGCCTACGGTGAGGCCACGCGTAAGAACGACGTCGACCGCAGCATCGAATTGCTGAAGCAACTAGACGCGTATCTGACCCCCGCCGAGGCAGCCGCCCTAAGCGAATCGGCCCGAGGCGTCTTCAAGGCCAGGCTCAACAACCTGGGTGTGCAGTTCGCCATCTTCGTTGAGGACGAGCAGTGGAGCCAAGCCATTGCAGCCGGCCAGCAGATCATGCGTGAATTCCCCAACAGCCGCATGGCCCAGGAAGTCCGGGAGAAACTCCCGGCCTTACAGGGACGCGCCAGTTCAACCACCACCCCTCAGCAGCCGTAGTCTGAGCCCAACAACCGAGATCGGCTAGGGCTTGTACCTGGGGTTCCACCAGAGCTCTTTGCCCCCGGCGGAGGTCGCCAGGACGTCCTCAATGTGCCTCTGTGTAACGGTGTTATCTACCGTGACAACGTTGGCCGTATCCAGATGCCGCGTGTAGGGGCCCATGAAGTTCGTGGTTGTCGCGTCAGGCCACCACATCACATAGCTCTCGGTATGTGAGCCCCCGCTGCGAACGGTCGCGTCCGCCAGAAGGATCGTCAGGCTGCTGTCGTTGACGTAGGCGATATTGCACCGCGTATCCGGAACAACGCCTGCTTCAGACGGATAGGGATCCGTATCCGATCCGTCGGCACGGCCGAGGAAGAACGCGTTGTACCCATACCCCACATTCTTAGGCGTTAGCTCCCACCGAAGGCCGGCGCCCCCCTCGGCCACCTCGACCGACGTCAGCGCAGGGCAGTGGTAGAGCTCGTCTTCGTCAACGTACGGGTAGATAGACATGTCAGGCTGATCATCAATAACGTCGGCGGCCTCATCTCGCCCCCACCAGCGGGCCTTGCCGACAGCCCCCGTCAGCCCCGCCATCTTGTGCGCCGGAAAGAACCCCTTGTGCTCGGCCGTGTAAAACTGCATCGCTCGGCCCAATTCTCGCAGGTTCGATGCACACACCGTGCGCTTGCCCATCGCTCGAATCCGTTGCAGCATCGGCATCGTCAGCGTCACCAGGATCACAATGATCCCGATCACCACCAGCAGTTCCGTCAGCGTAAACGCCCGCCGTGATTTCATAGAGTGTCTCCTGACGGCCGGGGCCGTCTCTGGCGATTCCCGTCTTTGGAATTGTAAGGGCCGACGGCGGCCCCTGGCAACGCCCCACCCCCACGACCGGCTCGGACCGGTGAAATCGGTTGCATGGCCGACGCCGGCCGACGTAAGCTACCGGCTTGGCCGTCGCCTCTTGGACGACGGCCGTCGTGGTTCCGTTCGTTCCCCACAGGAGATAGATCATGGCCAAGGCCGCCAAGCTTACCGCCCCCAAGTCCGCCACACCCAAGACCTTCACATTCGGCGTGTGTGCAACGTGTGATCCGCGCGTCGACGAGGCCTCTCGCAAGCGATCCCAGAACATTGTCGCCATGGTCGCCGAGGCCATCGGCGCCGAGGTCCTCCTGCCCTGCGGCACGCCGGCAAAGGTCGTCTACTCCGACGTGCTCATCGACGGCGAGACCCAGGCCGACATGGTCGCCGCTCAATTCGCCGACGCCGGCGTGGACGCCATTGTTGTCGCGCCGGACACCTGGGCATTTCCACAGCTCACGCTGATCAGCCTGCTGAGCCATTTCCCCAACAACGTCCCGGTCAACATCACCTGCGGCAACAGCGGACCCAAGCCCGGCGTGGTCTACGCCCATGCCGTCACCGGAGCCCTGGCCCAAACCGGCCGACTGGTCGCTCTGAACGTGGGCACCTGGCCTGATACCGGTCAGAACCCCAAGATGACGCCCGGCACGGCCGAAGCCCTGGTGGATTGGTGCTACGCGGCCATGACCGCCGCCGGCCTGCGAGGAAAGCGAGTGGTGGTGCTCGGGCACGATTCGATGGGCATGGAGACCGCCCTGGCCCACGTGATTCCCACCCGCAAGGCGTTCGGCCTGGAGATCACGCGGCTGGATATGAAGCTGCTGGCCGACATGCTCGAAAAGGGCGCTTACAGCAACAAGGAGCTATCGGCCCTGCGTGGCTGGGTCGACAAACACGTCGGCAAGCGACTCATCCTCAAGGACGCCTCCGACAGCGAACGGTTCAACCAGTCGCTGGCGATGTATTTAATCGTTCGCGACCTGATGGCCGACCTGAACGCCGCAGGCGGCGGCTTCATGAGTCAGCTCGAGTGGGGGTCCGATCCGCGAGGCCTGCCCCTGCCCGTCGCCGACGTCATGGAAAGCCTCTTTAACTCCACCTTCGACCACAACGGCCCCAAAGCTCCCCTGCCCTACGCCACCGAGGCCGACATGCAAGGCCTGCTCACCCAGCTGTTCATGACGTGGCTATCCGGCGGGCAGCCGCCGCTGTTCATGGACTTCCGCAAAGTCTGGGAGCCCTGGGAGATCAAGGCCCTGGCCAAGAAGCTCAAGATCAAAGTCTCCGGCCGCGAACTGTGGGCCAAGCGTGGTTTCGTCGATGGCGACAATAGCGGCTCGGCCAGCTTCAATTGGGCGGCCAAGCCCGGGAGTTCCGAAGCTCAGTGCATGAAGAACGTGGGCATGCCCCTGGCCGACCTGGGCTACTTCCCCGGCGGTGGTAATAGCGTCACCTTCATGACGCCGGCGGGCATCGATGGACTGGCCGCACGGATCGCCTACTCCAGCGTCAACGGCATGTTCTCGTTCGTCTGGGATGAGGCCACGACAACGTCCATGCCGCCCAAACTCGCCAAGGCCGTCGCCAATACCTCCACCCCCGACTGGCCGCACACCTGGGTCGTCCCCAAGTACGCGTCCATGCTCGAATACAAGCAGTTCGCCCCGGCCAACCACTTCCACATGACGTGGAACCTGCCGGTCGCCCGCCTGCAACACTGGATGGACATGACCAACGTTCTGTCGGTCACCCCCTGGTCGGCTAGGCCCGCCTTCGTAGAAGGCACGGACCGCCCCCAGCCCCTGCTCCACCTAATCAACGGCGGAGAGAATACAGCCAAAACGCTACTGGGAAAGTAGACGACGCAACCCCATTACCCCAGCGCGGCGGGATTCCCATCCCGCCGCGTTTGTTTACGCCCAATGGCTACCTATTTGGCCGCTTCAGTAACGCCGTGGCGCCGAGGGCAAGCAATGACAGCGTCCCCGGCTCGGGGACTTGCCCGACGCGAAAGCCGAGGTACTCGTTCTCGGTGGTCGGGCTGTTGCTGCTGCGATAAGCGGACAGCAGGTAGAAGCGGGAGTCGCCGTGAGGGTAGCCGAAGGATCCGCCACGTGTGCCGCGCGAGGTGGAGATGGCCGCTTCGTTCCACTCCCACACGTTGCCGCCCTGATCGAACGTGCCCCACGGGCTGTCGGAGTTCTCGAATTCCCCGACCTCGCTACGCCAATACGGAGCGCCGACGGTGTAGTCGCCGCTACCGAAATGGAAGTTGGCGTTGTTGCCGGGGTCGGGATCGACCAGATCATTGCTCGGCCCGGCGTTGGTGTTAGTGGGATAGTCGTAGTAGATGGTCGTGCCGTGGTAGTCAGGATCGTAGTAGGCGGCTTTGTACCACTCATCCTCGCTGGGGAGGAAGTACTGCCCGTGGGCTTGGCGCGTCACGGCCACGAGGGCGGCGTCGCTAATGGCCCCATTGAGGGCATAGGCCCCGTCCTCGGTGGTGGTGGCGTCCTGGGCGCCGGTGGGCTGGCCGTGGTGCAGCCAGTTGCTGAAGCGTGCTGCATCGCCCCAGTTGACGAAGTTCACCGGCCGATCTTCATAGTCGGCGGCCACCGCGTAGGTGTAGCTGCCGGCCGGGCCGGACTGCTGGATCTTGCAGCCGTAGTCGCTGGACCACATGTCCGCGTTGTACAGGCCGTAAGTATCCGTGGCGGCGATCGCGTTGAGAAACTCCGTATATTGGCCGGCCGTCACCTCGAACTTGCCGATGTTGTAGACGACGTCCACGTTGCCGTAACCGTCGACGCTGTCGCCATTGCCCGGATCGCTAACGGTCACAAAGGGCATGTCCATGGTCGCCTGGAAGTCCACAACAAAGTTGCCGCTCAGGCCGGCCCGGGTCCCCGCATGGGCCACACCGACGCACGCGAGCACGATGATGGCCAGGAAAGTCCTACGAGTCATGGTCTGTCTCCTCCAATCCCGCCATTGTACCCGAGCGCGCGCCTGGATCAACCCGGCGAATACCTGAGTCCTCCAACTCCCCCCCCCGCCGCGGCGCGCCGGACCGGCCTCACTTCCTTGTGCGCAAAAAGGAGGCCGACGGCAAAGATACTGATCGCCTTTCGCTCCGTGTCGTATATGCGTCTTCCGCCCTAAGGGGCGCCTGCTTCACGGAGTGGCGGTTCTGTATCGAGGCCATCGGCCTTCGCACTTCATTATACCACTGGTCCCGTTTCGCTGACCGAGAACGCCGGAACTAGGCGCAGTTTTTCTGGTCGGGTCGCCCGCAGCAGCTATTCCGCAAAGCACTTTTTTTTCTCTCATTAACCTCTTTCTGTAGCCGA
>CAYRZU010000045.1:0-28593 GCA_964428895.1 uncultured Planctomycetaceae bacterium | reverse complement strand
TGATGAGCATCTTCGCCGGCGAGTGGGCGGTTCGCGTGTTGGGCTGGCTGGGCCTGCAGGGCGATATGGCCATTGAGGACCGGCGCATCTCCAACGGCATCGAACGGGCCCAACGGAAGGTGGAGGAGCGGAACTTCGACATCCGCAAGCACCTGCTGGAAACCGACGAGGTCATGGACTTTCAGCGGCGGGGCTACTACAGCCAGCGCCAACGCATCCTCGAAGGCCGCGATCTGGAAGGCCTGGTCATGGAGATGCTGGGCGATTCCATCGAACAGGCGGTGGCCGATTATCTGGAAGGCGACTACGTCGCGCGGACCATTGCCGAGTGGGCCCGGCAGAACATACAGTTGAACGTCTCGCCGGAGCAGATCAGCGCCAAAGAGCCCGCGGACCTGCCCGGCCTGGAAGACGATCTGCGGCGATGGGCCAAGGATGAAGTGCTCGAGGACACCTCGGTGACGCTGGGCGAGTACATGTCCGTCGATGTCGAGCCGGGCGAGTGGGACCTGCGAGGCCTGAGCGGCTGGGCGATGAGCCGCTTTGAGGTGAATATCTCCCAGAACCAGTTGCGCGACATGACGCCCGACCAGGTCGAACAGCAACTGACCGAGTCGGCCTTCGAGCGAATCGACGCCTTCGAATTCGGCGAACTGGGCAAGTTCCTCCAGGAGGGGTACGCCCGAGAGTCGCTGGCCGAATGGGCGCGGTTCAAGTTCACCGTCGACGTCAACGCGGACGAACTGAACACGCACGCCGAGGAAGTCACCGAACTCCTGCAGGCCAAGGTGCGAGAGGCCTACCAGCGGCAGGAAGTGACCTATCCGGTCGAAGATGTGCTGGAGCAGACCGTGGTCCAGCACGGTTCGGAGAACGTCTACGCCCTCGGCACGCTGATCGACTGGGCCAACCGCAAGTTCGACCGGGCCTACACCGTTGAGGACCTTCGCGGCAAGCGCGTTCGGGAATTGCGGGAACTGCTGGTCGCCGACGCCGACGAGGCCCGGCGAGAGGATGTCTTGCGGGCGAGGATCGTCACGGCGATCGGGGCCGAGCCCACGGTCGATGCGGCCATCGAGTTCGCGAGGGAGGCGTTCGCGACGGCCCTGACGGCCGATGACTTCGACGGCGACGTGATCGACATGGTCACCAAAGCCGGCTGGAAGTTCCTGCGGTGGGAGATGACCGAGCTGGAGCGGTACGTGCTGCTGCAGATCTACGACAGCTCGTGGAAGGACCACCTGTGGATGATGGACCATCTGCGGGACGGCATTCGCCTGCGGGCCTACGCGGAGCGCGACCCCCGCGTGGAGTACAAGCGCGAGGGCGGGCGGATGTACTACGCCATGATGGACGGCATCCGCGAGAAGGTCACCGACATGATCTTCAAGGTCCGCCTCGCCGGGCAGCGGCAGGTCAACAGCGTGTTCGAGATTTCCAACATGGCCCACGAGGCCATGAGCGCCTACGACGGCGTGGCCCGCGATGCCGCCGCCCAGCAGCAGGCGGCCCAACCCAAGAAGGTTGAAACGATCAAGCGCGACGTGGCCAAGGTCGGCCGAAACGACCCCTGCCCGTGCGGCTCGGGCAAGAAGTACAAGAAGTGCTGCGGCGCGACGGGATAGAACCATGGCCAAGGACCGAATTGGCGACCGGTTTGAAAAGAAGAAGGACAAGTCCAAGCTGGACGATTTGTCCCAGCGGTTGCGCAGCGTTGAGGATATCGAGTCCGAGGAAGAACTCCTGGCCAAGACGCCCAAGGTCGAGCCCATCAAATCGGACGGCCGCGTGAAACGAAACGATCCCTGCCCGTGCGGATCGGGCAAGAAATACAAGAAGTGCTGCGAAGGCAAAGATGGCTGAATCGAAGACATGTAAGCTGGGGTTGGCGAGTGGGTTGGTCTTTACGGGCCGGGCGTTCGGGGCGGCTGGGACGGTTGGCGGCGAGGTGGTTTTCAATACCGCCATGAGCGGCTACCAGGAAGTGCTGACGGACCCCTCCTACACCGGCCAGATCGTGGTGATGACGTATCCGCAGATCGGCAACACCGGCGTGAACCCCGACGACGTCGAGGCCCACGATCGCGGCGTGCAGGTGGCGGGGTTCGTGATCAAGGACCTCTCGCCGCTGGCCAGCAACTTCCGGTCGACGCAATCGCTGGACGATTACCTGAGCGAGGCCGGCGTGAC
Source organism: uncultured Planctomycetaceae bacterium (assembly GCA_964428895.1). GTDB lineage: Bacteria > Planctomycetota > Phycisphaerae > SM23-33 > SM23-33 > HyVt-337. The sequence goes on along the minus strand of CAYRZU010000045.1, from coordinate 26,403 downwards.
GGGCCTGGCCGAGATCGACACCCGCGCCCTGACTCGCCACATCCGCGAGAGCGGGGCGGTCAACGGCGTGCTGACGACCGAGGCGATCGACGACGCCGACCTGGTCGCCCGCGCCAGGGACCTACCCTCCATGGCCGGGCTGGACCTGGTGCAGACCGTCACCCCCGCCGAGGCCTACGATTGGTCGGCGGGCTATGAGACCGACTTCGATCAGCCCAAACGGCTGCCCGAAGGCTCAAAAGTCTTCAACGTGGTTGCCATCGACTGCGGGGCCAAGACCAATATCTTCCGGAACCTCGTCGAGGCCGGCTGTAATGTTCGCGTCGTGCCGGCCACGGCGACGGCCGACGAAATCCTCGCGGCCAAGCCGGACGGCGTGTTCGTCTCCAACGGTCCGGGCGATCCCGAGCCCGTGACTTACACGCAAGAGACGCTGCGAGGCCTGGTGGGCAAGACGCCGATCTTCGGCATTTGTCTCGGTCATCAACTGCTGAGCTGGGCGCTCGGCGGGAAGACCTACAAGCTCAAGTTTGGCCACCACGGGGCCAACCACCCGGTGCGCAACGAAGCGACCGGCAAAATCGAGATCACCAGCCAGAACCACGGCTTCGCCGCGGACGCCGACTCGCTGGCCGCCGCCGGCGCGGCCGTCACGCACATCAACCTCAACGATATGACGGTGGAAGGCTTCACCGTTCCCGACCGGGCGATCTTCAGCGTGCAGTACCACCCCGAGGCCGCCCCCGGCCCCCACGACGCCACTTACCTGTTCGACTGCTTCCGGGACATGATGGCCACCGGCCAGGCCCCCACGGCCGAACAGATGGACACCGCCCAGCAACGCCTCGCTGCCGCCACCTCCAGCCCAACCGCCGGCGGGCCGCTGTTTGGCGCGGAGGGGTAGGGCCAAAACACCCAGCGCGGCGGATTTCCTAATCCGCCGCGTGGCCGAAGACCATGGCACGAGTGAGACACGGCCAAGACGACTGGACAGCCTACCACGTGACGACACGGACGCTGGGCGAAGCGTTCCACCTTGCCCCGCTCCCCGAGAAGAAGCGCATCCTCGATGCGATAGCGTTCTTCGCCAGCCGGGGAGATTTCGTCCTCTACGGCTACGTCATCATGAGCAATCACATCCATCTGATCCTGCAGCCTTCTTCGGAGCTCGCACTCAGCGCGATCGTGCGTGATTTCAAGAAGTGGACCTCACGCCGAAATCAGGCGAAGGCCGCCGGAAGTTCGTTGTGGGAACGGCGATACGACGACAACGCCATTCGCAGTCGTCGGGAGATGGGGACCATTCTTGAGTATGTCCATCAAAACCCCGTTAGGGCTGGCATGATCGGGCAGGCCGAGGACTATGAGTGGTCCAGCGCCAGAAACTACGCGGGGCGAACGGATGTGATGATCGAAGTGGCGAGACAGTGGTAAGTTTGTCGCGGCGGGTCAGGAGACCCGCCGCGCTGCGTAGGGGGACATGCCTTCTTCGCCACTTCAGCGTGGCGGATTTCCCAATCCGCCGCGTCCGCAATGCAAGTCCTCAGCCGATCGTTACGGCGCGGCTGTATCCAGCGGGTTCAGCAGCTTGTCGGCGGCTTGTTGGCCGGCCTGGGTGTAGTTGCTGCCGCTTTCGCCGTGGGCGCTGTGGGCGTAGATGACCTCGCCGGTAGCCACGTCGATCATGCGGAGCGTGGCGCCGACCTTGTAGGTCGTGACCGGTATGGAGGTCGCATAGGCATAGATGCTGGTGTGTTCCTTCTCGTACTGAGAGACCGTGCCGGTGACCACCGCGTCGACCGAGAGCAGCCGCCCGAGTTCGACGGCTTCGCTGGCGTCGATCACGTCGGCCGACTGCAGGTCGCGCTCGGCCATCAGCGTCTTCAGTTCGCTGCGCTCGACGAGGTGAAACCGATCGTGGTTGACGAACTCGGCCGTGATGAAACCCGTCACCGTTTCGCCCGAGCCGTGCGCACCGGGGCCGTCGGCAAACGGCAGCACCGCCACGCGCTCCACGCCCTGAACCAGTTCGGTCTTCATCACCTCCGGCTCAGGCTCACAGCCAACCAGAATCGCCGCCATCGCCAGGATCGCTACAAGATAGATATGCAGCTTCATCGAAGGTCTCCTTCCTCGAATCCGCAAAGCTCGTAGATAGGCCGCCGCGCCAAGCCCCTGCCCACGCGACACCACCCAACATAGATCGATTCACGGCCGTGTCAAGCATGGACCGGCCTTGACATGGTGGGCGAGCATGCCCACCCTACAATCTGTGCGGTGCTCGGGCCGTGCGGGAGAACAAGTCATGAAGATCATTCGACAGATTGGATCGTTGGCGTTTGTGTTGGGGTTGTTTGTGGCGGTGTTTGGGGGTGTGCCTTGGCATGTGATGGTTGAGGACGATCCGGCTGTGCCGTGGTGGCTGCGGATTGCGATCTTCTGCTTGCTGGGCGGCATTCTGGTGGTGCTGGTGACGGTGGCGTTGGAGCAGAAGGTCCGCGCGCTGCTGGCTGAGCGGCCGGCGACTCTGGCGGAAGCTGCCGGCGGCGAGATGGTTGTGGTCAACGCCGATCAGGTGCCCGGCCGCGTGGTTACCAAGAGCTTGGGGCTGGTGCAGGGCCACACCGTGTTCGCGATTTGGCTGGGTAAGGACCTGTCGGCCTTGGTGCGGCTGATCGTGGGTGGTGTGCTGACCGAATACACGGACATGATGGGCGTGGCCCGCGCCACGGCGATGAGTCGGATGAAAGCCGAGGCTGCGGCGCTGGGGGCCGACGCGGTGATCAACGTCCGTTACATGACCACCAGCGTGGTGGGGACGGCCAGCGAGCTGCTCGCCTACGGCACGGCAGTCAAGCTCAGCGGCGCGCAGAGCGAGGGAGGGGCGGTGAGGACGTAGGGCTGGCCCGCTAGGAGACGCGTGCCCAGTCCGGCGGATCCTCGAGTCGGTAGAGCATCTCCCCCGCTTTGGGGACGTGGAGGCGGCGTTGGTTGGCTTCGGGTCCGCCGCCGCCATCTTCGAAGCCTTGCCACTCGGCCGGGTCGATGGATTCCGGGTCGCGATAGCCGAGGTTGATCAGGCGGCAGATGTTGCGGGGGATGCCGGTGGCCAGCGTGACCCGCACGCGGGGGTGTTCGACGTCGCCGAACATTTCGCCCACGCCGCGGACGTGGGTGGAGTGGGCCAGCACCCCCCAGGGGTAATGCTTGAACCGCTCCCAGTTGTGCAGGAAGTAGGCGAGGGTGTGGTAGCCCACTTCCTGGATGATGCGGCCGTGCGCTTCGGCGATTTCGGTGATGTGCGGGGCGTAGATGATCAGCTCGCCGCCGTCGGCGACGACGCATTCCATCTTGTACATGCACTTGGCGCCGACCCACAGCTCGTCGTACATCGGCGGGGCGCAGGACAGAATCGAATCGTAGGCGTGCTCGGTGTAGATGATGTGCCGCGCGTCGGAGGCGTCGGCCGCGGCCGACCAGGCCTCCCGCAAATCGCCGCCGAAGAGAGCGGGCATCTCGTGGCCGGCCACCACCATGCACAGGCCGACTTTGGTCTGGGTGATCATGTCGGCGGCCGCCTCCAGCAGGGTCCGGACGGGGGTGTCCTTGACGCCGATCATCTTGGGGATGGTGATGACCGCCCCCAGCCAGTGGAAGAAGTTCAGCAACTCCTCGCCACAGATGCCGGGGAAGAAGTACTTGGCCCCGCCGGAAAAGCCCACCACCTCATGCGGAAAGACCGGCCCGAGCACGATCAGGATATCGTAGTCGAAGATGCGCTTGTTGACGGTGACGTCGACGTCCATGGCGAATCGGCCTTCGGTGATTCGGCCGACCTGAACGGACGTGAGGGTGCCGATCTTGGTCAGAGCGTCGGGATTGGTCCATTCGTGGTTGAAAACGTCCGAACCGGGCAGGGCTTCGCCGCGGCGGCCGGGCTCGATGCCGAGCAGATCGTCGATCTTCTCTTCCGGCAGGGCCGGGTGCGTGCCGAGGGCGATCAGAAAATCCAGCTTGGCCGCGCGGCCGCCGGCGACTTCATGCAGCAGTCGCGTCATGAGCGGCAGGGGACAAGTTCTGGTGTGGTCTGGGATTACGACCAGCAGTCGCTTGCCATCCACCTCGAGTTGGTCGATGGTGGCGGCGATGATCTGGTGACACTGCTCTTCGTTGAGGGAGGATTGGTCGACGGCGAGGCCGTTGAGGTCCATCTTGGGTCTCCAAAACCACGGGTCGGCTATCGATTGGAGGATACGGTTTGGATTTGGCCGACGCAAAGGAATTGATGGGGCCCGGTTCGCTAGCCGATGATGGAGTGGGCGAGGTGTGCGCATCGGTACGCCCGAGAAAGGTCCGTTGATGATCGTTGTCCACGTAACGCACGAGGCGGTGGAGAAGATTGGCGGCATCGGCACGGTGCTGGCCGGGCTGGTGACCAGCGAGGCCTACCAGCAGCAGGTCAGCCGGACCATACTGGTCGGCCCGATGTTCCAGACCGAGGCCCCGGCCAACCGGCGGATGGGCGAGGGCGGGCGCGTGGAGTATAGCTCCATGGACGGCATCGAGCCGCCCGAGTGGCGCAGCCGCTTCGGCGCCATCGAGCAGACCCACGACGTTCATTTGGTCTACGGTCATCGGCCGGTTACCGAGGCGTGCACCGGCGCGACGGTGGAGACCGAGGTGTTGTTGGTGGATGTCTTCCACGCCAACCAGCAGCGGCTGAACCTGTTCAAGGGCAGGCTGTTCGAAACGTACGGCATCCCCTCCGACCAGTTCGAGATGATCTGGGACTTCGATCAGTACGTACGGCTGGCCGAGCCGGCCTTCGAGGCACTTCAGGCGATCGATGCCGGCGGCGCCGGCGATGAGGACGTGCTGATCCTGTCCCACGAGTACATGGGCATGCCGACGGCGCTGAAGGCCATGCTGGACGGGACGCCTAAGGTCCGGACCGTGTTCTACGCTCACGAGGTCGCATCGGTACGGCCGATCGTGGAGCACTGGCCCGGGCACGACACCATGTTCTACAACGTGATGGACCGCGCCATGGCCGCCGGGCAGACGCTAGAGGAGGTCTTCCCGTCGGTGCTGGCCAACTACAAGCATCCGCTGGTAAAGGCGGCCCGGTTTTGCGACGAGGTCTTCGCCGTCGGGGACTACATCCAGCGGGAGCTGGCGTTCGTCGAGCCGCATTTCGCCAAGATGGACGTGGACGTGGTCTTCAACGGCATTCCGGCTGAGGCCATTACGTGGGAGCAGCGTCAGGATAGCCGCTCCCGCATGCAGGAATACGCGGGCAACTTGCTGGGCGAGCCGCCGACGTGGATCGCCACGCACGTGGCGCGGCCGGTACTGAGCAAGGGCATCTGGCGCGATCTGCGCGTGCTGCACGGCATGGAGGCGGAGCTCACGCGGCGGGGCGAACGGTGCGTTTACTTCATGCTGGGCACGCTCGGGGGGCAGCGACGGCCTCGCGATATCCGACAGATGGAAGCCGACTACGGCTGGCCGTTGAGCCACGAATACGGCTATCCGGACCTCTGCGGCGGGGAGGAGATTCTCGGCGAGACCTTCGCGGCCTTCAACGCCGACCATCACGCCGTGAAGGTCGTCTTCGTCAACCAATGGGACTGGACGCCCGAAGCCTGCGGCAGGCAGATGCCCAAGGCGATGACGTTCGCCGATATGCGGCGGGGGACGGACGTGGAGTTCGGGCTGAGCGTGTACGAGCCGTTCGGCATTAGCCAGCTCGAGCCCCTGTGCTTCGGGGCGATCTGTGTACCGTCGGATGTGTGCGGGTGCATGAGCTTTGCCCGTCGGGCGGCCGGCCAGGGCGACCTGGATGATAACGTGATCGAAGGCAGCTTCCTGAACGTCGGCGGCGTCGAGTGCATCGATGAACTCAAGGCGATCGACATCCCCCTGCGGGATCAGATTGAGACAGCCGAAGGCGAACGTCTGGCCCGGTTGCTGCTGGAGCGCCTGCGGAATGATCCGGTGGCGTTGGCCGCCCGCCTGGAACGCGGCTATGAACTGGCCCGCCAGATGAGCTGGGATCGGATCGTCAACGACTATCTTCTTCCCAGCTTGGAGCATGCTGCCGGTGCGTGATTGCGGGGCTTGACGGGGGCCGTAAAAGGCGCAAAATACACGCTTCCTACCCTCTTTTGGGAAAGCGACTATGCAACTATCACCGGCAGCGGAATTGGCTCTTCGCGGCGTTCGCGTGCTGGCCGAAAAGGCCAGCGACCGGCCCGTACCGATGGACGTGATCTGCAGCGAGGCGGACCTGCCCAAGCAGTACCTCGTGAAGATCTTCTCCATGCTGGCTCGAGCCGACATCGTTCGGCCGGTCCGGGGCAAGCACGGGGGGTACCTGCTGAGCCGCGCCGCCGACGCGATTTCACTGCTGGAAGTCATCGAAGCGGTCGAGGGGCCCCTGGCATTGAACTTCTGCCAGCACGATCCGCCGCAGTGCGAGGATGAAGCCTGCCCGGCCCGGGCGGTCTGGCGGGAACTGCAGGAGACGATGAAAGCCAAGCTGGCGGAGGTCAAGCTGGCGGCGGTCTGCCATCTGCCGTGCGGCTCGGGCGGGTCCGACTGACGCATTCTCGGTTAAGCGCGCAAGGGGACAAGCTGGGCGGAGCTAGATCGTTACCGATTGGCCGGGTTGGAGCAGATGGACCTGGCATCCGGCGCAATCGGTGAACCGCTTCGCATCCTCGACCGATCCCACGATATCGCCCCAATGGTAGGGGATCGCCGCGGCGCATCCGATTCGCTCACAGGCGGCGACGGCCTGGTCGGCGTCCATAGTGTAGGTCCCGCCCACCGGCAGTAGCGCAACGTCAATGTCGCTTAACTCGGCCATCTCAGGAATCACGTCAGTATCGCCGGCGTAGTAGACCCGGGCCCCTCCGATCGTAAAGACCGCTCCCAGCCAGCCGTTGGCCTTGGGGTGGAAGTCTTTGTCAGTGTTGTAGGCGGGGACGGCCTCGACGCTGACCTGCCCCGCTGAGAAGCTCCGACCCGCCGACAGAAGGTTCTCGGCCGGGACGCCCGGGACCGTGCCGGGCGGACAAAGCACACAAGTACTTTGGCCAGAGACTATTTCCACGTCATCAGCGCTATAATGGTCCGAATGCGGATGGGACACGAAAACGATATCTGCATCGTGGGCCTTGAGTTGAAGCTTCCAGGGGTCAACGTAGACGACGGAATCGCCTGCAAGACGGAAGCTGGCATGACCAATCCAAGTGATTTGAACGGACATGAGATGCTCCTTTGGTCGGCGTGACGATCAAGCTGTATTGTACGGTGTGGGCGCCCCGGGTGACACAGCTCGTGAGCCAGGGACGATAGACTTGAAATGGGACTTTGTAGGTTCTATATTACTTATGTAAGGCTTTCGTAGCGGTTAAAGGCTGGGTGGGCCTTACGAAACAGAGGAGCCCTTCCTATGCTAGGGCTAACGAAAAAGACAGGATACGGACTTATCGCGTTGACGTATCTGGCGAAACTGGATGCCGGTGAACTCCGCAGCGCGCGGGAAATCGCCGACCAGCACGGCACGCCGCTGTCGCTGTTGATGAACGTGCTGAAGGAACTGGCCGCGGCGGGCATGGTGGAATCGGTGCGTGGCTCGCGGGGGGGGTATCGGCTAGCCCGAAGAGCATCCGACGTGACGCTGATGGAAATCGTCACACTGCTGGAAGGTCCGGTGCGGTTGGCCGAGTGTGTTCGCGAGGACGACGAGGTCGGCGACGACGTCACCTGCGCCCTGATCGAGACCTGTCCGATTGCCGATCCCATTCACCTGGTCCAGCGGCGGATCGCCGATTGTCTGAAGTCGGTGACGCTGGCGGACCTGGTGGCGGCCGGCGACAATAGCGGGCAGTGGCAGTCGTCCCCCCAGAAGGAGCAAGTTGAATCGTGCAGCTAGAGCGTCCAATCTATCTGGATCACAACGCCACCACGCCGCTGGATGAGCGCGTGCTGGCGGCGATGATGCCGTATCTGACCGACGAGTTCGGCAATGCGGCCAGCGTGACGCATTCCTACGGCACGCGCGCCCGGGAGGGCGTGGAGCAGGCCCGATCGCAGATCGCCGAGCTGCTGGGGGCTGAGCCCAAGAGCATCGTGTGGACCTCCGGGGCGACCGAGAGCGACAACTTGGCTATCAAGGGCGTTGCGGAAATGTACCGCGACAAGGGCAACCACATCATTACCTGCAAAACCGAGCACAAGGCGGTTTTGGACACGTGCAAATTCCTGGCCGAGCGCGGATACGAGGTCACCTTCCTCGATCCGGACGAGTTCGGCCGCGTCTCGGCCGATCAGGTCGCCCAGGCCATTACCGACCAGACCATTCTGATCACGCTCATGGCGGCCAACAACGAGATCGGCACGCTGCATCCGATTGCTGAGATCGGGCGGGTGGCTAAGGACCGCGGCGTGATCTTCCACAGCGACGCCACGCAGGCGGTGGGCAAGATTCCGGTAGACGTGGAGGCGGCCGGCATCGACTTGCTGAGCGTCTCGGCCCACAAGCTTTACGGCCCCAAGGGTGTGGGGTGTTTGTACGTGCGTCGGCGGTCTCCGCGGGTACGCCTGACGCTGCAGATGCATGGCGGCGGGCATGAGGGCGGCATGCGATCCGGCACATTGAATGTGCCCGGGGTGGTGGGGCTTGGCGCCGCAGCGGATATCTGCCGGGCCGAGATGGCCGGTGAGGCCCCGCGCGTCCAGGCCCTACGGGATCGGCTGCACGAGGCCGTTACCGCCCAACTGAAGTACGTGACGCTCAACGGCCACCCCACCGAACGCCTGCCCAATACCGTGAATCTTTCCTTCGGCTATGTCGAAGGGGAGTCGCTTATGATGAAGATGCCGGACGTGGCGGTTTCCGCGGCGTCGGCGTGTACGAGTGAGTCGCTCGAGCCGAGTTTCGTCCTGCGGGCGATCGGCGTTCCGGACGAACTCGCTCACGGATCGATCCGGTTCAGTCTGGGCCGGTCGACTACGGCCGAGCAGATCGACCACGTGGTCGGTCGTGTGGTTCAGGCCGTCAATGAACTCAGAGAACTTAGCCCGCTCTACGAAATGGTCGAAGAAGGCATCGACCTGAAGGACGTGGACTGGGCCGAGCATTAAGGCCAACAGGTCTCGCCATGAAGTACAGTGACAAGGTTGTCGATCATTTCACCAACCCGCGCAACGTCGGCTCGCTCGACAAGGGCGATTCGCATGTGGGCACCGGTGTGGTGGGCGCCCCCGAGTGCGGCGACGTGATGAAGCTTCAGATCAAAGTCGGCGACGACGGCACGATCGAAGACGCCAAATTCAAGACCTTCGGGTGCGGCTCGGCCATCGCGTCGAGTTCGTTGGCCACGGAATGGCTCAAGGGGCGCAGCATCAACGACGCCCACGAGCTGAAGAATACCGACATTGCGCGGGAGTTGTCCTTGCCGCCGGTGAAGGTGCATTGCTCGGTGCTGGCCGAGGACGCCGTGATCGCGGCGATCAACGACTACAAGAAGAAGAACGGTCTGCCGGCCGACGAGGCCCGCTCTGCCGAGGCAACGGTCGGCGAGACCCAGGGAGATTAGCCATGGCCCTGACCATCACAGAAAACGCAGCCCAGAAGATTAAGACGATATTCGCCGAGCAGGGCCTGCCCGAGGGCGCGGCGCTGCGGCTCGGGGTCAAGGGAGGCGGCTGTAGCGGGTTCAGCTACACGCTGGATATTGCCGAGACTCCCGCCGCCGACGATGAGGTCTTCGACGATAATGGCGTTCGGCTGGTGACCGACCCCAAGAGCTACCTCTACCTCAACGGCACGGAGGTCGATTACAACGACGACCTGCTGAACGGGGGGTTCGTGTTCAACAACCCCAACGCCAAGAAGAGCTGCGGCTGCGGCGCGAGTTTTTCGACCTAGACGCTCGGCTTCCTATCCAGCAAAGGGCTCCTAGCGATGAGCGAACCAACCGGCTCGGCCGTTCCCGCCAAGTGCGCCAAGTGCAGCAAGCCCATGTCCAAGCCGCTGGTGTGCGACTTCTGCCACGCCTTGAACCCGGCCGGCGCGGAGGTCGATTACTTCAGCATGCTGGGCCTGCCCCAGCGGTTCGATCTGAACGCCGATGAGATCCACCAGAAGTTCCTGGCCCTGAATCGCCACGCCCATCCGGACTTTCACGCCGAAGAAACGCCCGAGGTGCAGGCGCTATCGCTGCGGCTGTCCGCTAACGTCAACGACGCCTACCGCGTCCTCCGCGACCCGGCCAGTCGGGCCAACTGCCTGTTGGAGTTGCTGGGCGGGCCCAGCCTGGCTGAGGATAAGTCCGTGCCGGAGGGCTTTCTCGAAACCATGATGATGATGCAGGAAGAGATTGCGGATTCGGCCGACCAGGACGAATCCGACGAGCGGGTGCGGACCCGCGAGGTCCTGCAGACCCAACACGACGGACTGATGGCTCGCATTGAAGGGCTGTTCGAAGAGCATCAGCGCAGCGTGGACTGCGAGGCGGTCCGCCAGGACCTGCTGGGCGAGATTCGCCGCCAGCTCAACGCGGTCTCCTACGTCAAGAAGCTACTGAGTCAGACACGATGAGTGACGAGAAGCTCATTCTGGGTATTGATTTGGGGACGACCAACTCGCTAGCGGGCGTGATGAGGGCGGCCGGCCCGGAGCTGCTGCGTGATCCGGCGGGCGAGGCGATTGTGCCCAGCGTGGTGGCTTTCTTGGCCGACGGCGTGACGGTTGGCGCCGAGGCCCGGGCCCACGCCATCGAGAATCCGTTGTCGACGATCTATTCGGTCAAGCGGTTGATGGGGCGGGGGATGGACGACGTGGCCGAGATGGCTGAGCACCTGCCGTACCGCGTTGTGCCGGGCCCGCATGGAACGGTGTGCGTTCAAGTCGGCGATCAGTTGGTGACGCCCCAGGAGCTGTCGGCCATTGTGTTGCGCGAGGTCAAGGCCCGGGCCCAAGCCGCCCTGGGCCGGGAGATTACCGAGGCGGTGGTCACCGTGCCCGCCTACTTTGATGATTCTCAGCGACAAGCCACCCGCGACGCCGGGCGAATCGCGGGGCTGGACGTCCGCCGGATCGTCAATGAGCCGACCGCCGCGGCGCTGGCCTACGGATTGGATCGGGCCGACGAGGGCACGATTGTGGTTTACGATCTGGGGGGCGGGACGTTTGACGTGTCTGTCCTGCACGTGGCCGGCGGCGTGTTCGAGGTGCTGAGCACCCAAGGCGACACCGCCTTGGGCGGGGACGACTTCGACCGCGAACTGATCGACCTGATCACCAGCGAGATCCGCGATGACTACGGCCAGGAGTTGGTGTTCGGCCCGTCGACACAACAGGCCCTGCGGAACTTCGCCGAAGCGGCCAAGATGCGCTTGTCCGACGGGAATGAGGCCCGTATCGACGTGGACCTCGGCGATGGCCGACGGTTTGAGCGAACCATCACGCGGGACGAGTTCGAGGCGCGGATCGGCCCGTGGATCGAACATACCATCGAGCACTGTCAACACGCCCTGCGAGATGCCGAACTCTCGCCGGAGCAAATCGACCAGGTGGTGATGGTGGGCGGCTCGACGCGCGTGCCCCTGGTTCGCCAGCGTGTGGGCGAGTTCTTCGGCGCTAAGCCCTATACCGCGATTAACCCGGATGAGGTGGTCGCTCTCGGGGCGGCGGTCCAAGCCGGCATCTTGGCCGGTTTGCGTCAGGACACGTTGCTTCTGGACGTGATTCCGCTGTCATTGGGCATTGAGACGCTGGGTGGGGCGATGGGCAAGCTGATCATGCGCAACGCCACCGTGCCCTGTCAGGCCGCCGAGACCTTCACTACCTATGTGGACGGGCAGACCGGCGTGGACATTCACGTGCTTCAGGGGGAGCGGGAATTGGCCGGCGATTGTCGCAGCCTGGGCGAGTTCAAGCTGACGGGCATTCCGCCCATGCCCGCCGGCATGCCCCGCGTTCGCGTCACGTTCCTGGTCGACGCCAACGGCATCTTGAACGTGTCGGCCCGCGAGCTTCGCAGCGGCAAGGAGGCGTCGGTGCAGATCACGCCCGCGCACGGCCTGACCACCGACGAGGTCGACCTGATGGTCCAGGCCTCCTACGCCCACGCCATCGAGGACATGCAGGCTCACCAACTGATCGACACCCGCAACGAAGCCCACCGCGTGCTGTCGGCCATCGACAAGGCGTTGGTGGAAGTTGGGGACGTGCTATCGGCCGAGCAGCGACAAGGATTGGATGGGGCCGTCGCAACGCTGAAGGGGTTGATGGAGGGCGACGATCCTGACGCCCTCTACGAGGCCATGACCGCCGCCAATGACGCCGCCGAGCCGTTGACCTCGGCCCAGATGAACCGGGTGCTCAAACAGACGGTCCAGGGCAAGAAGCTCGACGAGATGTGATCCTTTGGAGCCGCCCATGGCCACCTACACCGTGACCTTCTTGCCGGGGAATGTGACCGTTCAGGTCGATCCATCGCTGTACCCTTACGGCCGCCACGGCAAGCCGGGCAGTCTGCTGGACATTGCCCTCTATCACGGCGTGCCGATGGAGAATGCCTGTGGCGGCATCGGGGCGTGCGGGACCTGTCACGTGATTGTCGAAAGCGGCCCGGAGAACTTGAGCGACGCCGACGATGAAGAGCTCGACGTTATCGACCGCGTTCCCGACAACGCCCTGGGCAGCCGCCTGGCGTGCCTGACGGTGGTGAAAGGGGACGTGGTGGTCCGGATACCGGGGTGGAACCGCAACGCGGCCCCCGAACACGGGGGCTAGGTGTCAAACAGCGTGCCTGTGGGGGGGGGCTGGATGTATCCCGCTTTGTGAAAATAGGCGATCGCGTCGTCTACGGTTCCGAAGACCTTGGTGGCGGTTTCGGTGATGAAGGGGGAGGGCTCGGCCGCGGGCTTCCAGATCACAAACACATCCTTGGTGCTTTCGTAGGCGTGCTGGAGTTCTCGCTCGACCCCGCTGGACAGGCCCGGGCGGCCCTCGGCGGTTTCGGGGATCAGGGAGATGATCATGTCGGACTGATCGATGAGCTTGAAGTCTCGCGCGTAGATTTGGCCGTCCACGTCCGGAATGATATCGACCAATTGGGCCACGTCGACGGCCACCCGCTCGTTGGGCGGGCCGATAGTAACCGTTCGCTGGCCGTCCTGGGCCGCCTGCAGGGCCACACTCGTGAGGTACTTCTCTTCCAGGTCGGCCGGGTCGAAGCAAATGAAGTAGGCCTTGAGCTGCTTTCGGAAGCGTTCAATCTCCGCCAGGGCGTCGGGAACGTTGGCCACGTGCGTCATAGGGAAACTCAGGTAGGCCTTCTTCTGGGCGGGCCGGAAGATCAGGCGGACCAGGGCCTCGGCGGTGCTGTCATCGAAGCTGCGCGACCAGATGAAGAACCGCCCATGGCCGCGGACGATCTGGCTGAGCAGCTCGGTGGCCAGGATTTCTTCTTCCCGCCAGACCATCAGGTCTTTGAGCGTGTGGTCGGTGTGGTTGTCGTCGGCCAGGCGGCGGTGGACGCGGTCGATGTTATCCAGCAGCACAATGTAGAGATCGGCGTCGATCTCGGCCATCTGGTCGTAGTCGAACCCGTAGAACAGGCCGTGCCGCCAGCGGAAAGTGGCGTGAGTGTTGATCAGGACGTTCGGCTGTTGCCCGCAGGTGGAGAGGATGTCCTTGAACACGCTGCGTCGCAGGCCGTTGAGGCGGGACAGGGGCAGGTCCAGGATTCGCCCGGGGGCCACGTCCGGCGCTTCGGCGTACATCATGTCGCCGACGTTGCAGACCGCCAGCTCATGGTCGGCTTGGGCGGCCAGCTCGGCCACCCGAGCCAAGAAGGGCTTCTTGTCGACGCCGACCTGTCCGGTCACCACGATCCGCATCACGAGACTCCGCTGGCAAGACGTTGCTGGGCTCTACGACGTGACGGCCGGCCTCTCAGGCTTCTCCGGAGCGTCGGGCGTTTCCGGAGCTTCCGGAGCCTCAGGGGCCTCGGGCGCGTCCGTCGGCAGCGTTTCGGGCGTCTCGACAGGCGTCTCAATGGCGGGCCCATCGGGCAAAGGCGGCTCGACAGCCTTCCCCGCCTCGAACAGTTCCTGGGCGGCCTCCAACTGCTCGGTGAGGCTGGCGTTCTTGGCTTCCAGTTCCTTGATCTTGCTCTGCAGGCGCATCTTATCCAGGCGGAGCTGTTCGGAGACGTCTCGCTGCTGGTCGCGCTCGTCGATGACCGTGCCGAGATCGCGAATGGCCCGGCTCTGTTCGTCGTTGACCCACCGTAGCTCCTCGATATCGGCGGCCAGCTGCTCCTTGTTTTCGGTGAGCTTCTTGTTGTCGAGGATTTGTTGATCCAGCTGGGCCTCGAGGTCTTCAATCTGGTCTTCCAGTCGCCGCATCTCCGTGCGGGGGACCATGGGCTCGGCCTCTTCGGCGGTGGACTTTCGGTTCCAGCCCTTCCATTCGCATCCGGCGGCGAGCGTGGCGAGCACCAGCAGACAACCAATCCAAAGGCGTATGCGCATCGTAAAATCCTTTCGAAGCCTGGTTATTTCGTAGTCGGTTCGTTGTTGTCCAGGGCCAAGGCCCGAAGGACATTTCGTTCGATGTTGCTCAGCGCCGATGGCGCCGCGGGGTCTGCCCGGTCGAACAGGGCATTATCCGTGAAGATATTCCCATTTCGATCCAGAATCCAGATCGAGGGCGTCTCATCCAGGCGGTAATGTGTGAAGGTCGGGTCGGCCAGACCCAGCCCGCTGTAGGTGTGGATCCAATGGAGTTGTTCCTGCGCGACATGGGCCTTCAGGGCGGCAAGCTGGTCGGGCGGATCGAGGCTGATCGTGACGATCTCTACGCCGCGGTCGGCGAAGGCCTCCCGGAGGCGGCGGAGGTAGGGCTCGCAGCGTTTGGACTGGGCACACCAGGTGGCCCAGAACTCGACGACGACCACTTTGCCGCGCAGGTCGTCGGGGAGGGTCACCGTTTGGCCCTCCAGATCAGTCAATTCGGTCTGGAAAGGAATGGGGTGGCCGATCCGCGCCAGGAAGCGAGCGGCCTGTCCGTGATCGGGGTGGCTTTCGGCCAGGCGGGCGACGAACTGGCGGAACAGGTCGTGCCAGCCTTGCCGGCCGGCGAGGGTGGCCGCCGCGATCAGGGCGTTGGGTTCGGCGGCGGTCTTGTGGTAACGGCCGACCATTGTGACCAGGGCGGCCTGCGTCTTCCGGTCGTCGTCGGCGCTGTCGGTAAGGGCCAGGCCGAACAGAGCGACGTCGGCCTGGAGGCGTTGCCGAGGTGCGTCGGCCGATTGGAGGACGTCATTGGCAACGGTGATCAACTGCTGCCGGTTGACCTCATTGGCGTCGGCCTCGTGGAGGAGGAGGGCTGCGGCCAACATGTACTGTTGCACCACCGCCAGGTTGGGCGCCTTGGGGTATTGGTCCGTGAGTTCGTAGCCAAGCTCGATGGCCTGCTGGCGCTTGGTGCGTCTAGCGTGGGCGGCTTGGTCGCGTTCGGCTTGGGTTTTGGGGAGCGTTCCGGACGGCTGCAGGAGTGCGGGAAGGCGGGCGATGCTTTCGTCGGGAATGGCCTCGGCCAAGGGATCGGTCGCCGCGGCAACGGCGCAGAATATCGCTAGACCGATGAAGGCAGGGATCAATCCCCGAAGCGGCGACGTCATTTTAGACCATCCTTGTCCGTGCGTTGCGACAACCCATCCGTGGGCTTCGCGCGTTCGTAGCTACGTATTGTAGGTATCGGCAGAAATTGCGCCAGAGGAATCGTAAAACTAGGGGTGCGGAGGGGTTTGGGAGGAAGGATGAGCGTGGGCTTCGGCCAACATGTCCGCCAGGATCGTATCGATGACGAAGAAGGCGTCGGGGGCGACTCGGATTCGATCATCGCAAATGCGGATGAGGCCCTGGCGGCCGTAGCGGCCGAAGCTCTCGGGAAGCGCATCAACCGGATCGAGGCCGAACCGCCGGGCGAGGGCGGGCCGATCGACCCCTTCGAGCAGTCGCAATCCCAGCATCAACGTTTCGGCGATGGCTTCGCGACCGGTCAGGCGTTCGGTGCGTCCGGGCGGGCGCCGGCCGGCTTCGATCGCCGCGAGCCAGGTGCGCAGATCTGGATCGTTGGTGGATCGCCGACCGTCCACGTAGGAGGCCGCCGCCGGCCCCACGCCGAGATACCGCTGGTTGCGCCAGTAGGTCAGGTTGTGTCGACACTGCCGGCCGGGGCGGGCGAAGTTGGATATCTCGTAGCGGCGCAATCCGGCAGCTTCGGCCAGTTCGACGGCCAGATCGTAACACGGGCGCTGCTGGTGGTCGGGCATCTCCTGAACGCGACCGTCGCGGCGGTCGTTCCACAGGCCCGTGCCCGGTTCGAAGCTCAGGGCATAGCAGCTCAGGTGGGCAATGGGCAGGCCCAGCGCTTGGGTCAGGCCTTCTCGCCAGGTATCGAGCGTCTGGCCGGGCAGGCCGTAGATCAGGTCGAGCCCGAGGTTGTCCAGCCCGGCCTGGTCGAGGATGGCGACGCTGCTTAGAGCCTGCTCGGCGGCATGCAATCGGCCCAGCAATTTCAGGTCGTTGTTGCGGAAGGACTGAACGCCCACATTGACGCGATTGACCCCGGCTGCGATCAGAATCTCGGCGAGCTCGTCATCGACCGCCACGGGGTTCAGCTCGATGCTGAACTCGGTGGCCTCGGCGACATAGGGCGCCAGGCCGGCCAGGAGTTGCCTCAGCCGGTCCGGGCCTAGCGCGTTGGGCGTTCCCCCACCGAGGAAGATGCTGGATAGCGGCCGGGCCAGAAGGGCCTTGCCGGGCTGGAGTTCTGTCAAGACGGCGGCAAGGTAGCGATCGGCCAAGGCGTCCTCGACGGGCTCGGAGTAGAAGTCACAGTAACGGCACTTTCGCCGGCAGAAGGGGACGTGGACGTACAGTGCGCGGATGGGCTCGGCGCTGGGGGTCATGAGCAGGCTCGCAGAGGGGCAAGGATTTTGCCTTGGTGAGCGTCCGGGCGTTTCGGTACACTAATTGGCTCTCCAGGCGGCTTCGATCGGGGGTCGCCGCGGGTTGGGCGGAGCAACCGAGCATGAAGATAGCGTTGGTGACATTTAAGTCGAACGGGAAGCGCGTGAATATCCCGCTGCGGAGCAAGACCGTGACGATCGGTCGAGGCCCCAAGTGTCAGGTCCGTGTTCCGGCGGCGAGCGTGTCGCGAGAGCATTGTGAACTGATCATCAAAAACAGCGAGGTCCGGGTCAAGGACCTGGATTCGGCCAACGGGACCTTTGTGAACGGGGATAAGGTGGTGGAGGTCCAGCTCGGCGCGGGCGACCTGCTGCGGGCCGGGCAAATCAACTTCATGGTGCAGATCAACGGCGAGCCGGCCGAGATCGCGGCTTTCAGCGCCGCCACGGACGAGCCGGACCTGAACGGCCCGGCCCTGGATGATTCGTTGGTCGCTGCCGCTGCTGCCGGGAGTCAGGCGCCTCCGGAATCTCCGCCGGAAGAGCCCCTGGGGGCCGAGGACGCCACCGTCGATGTCGAGGACATCGATGCCGAGGTCGCCAAGATTCTCGAAGCGGACGAGGAGGGCGCCGATGATACCGTTGGTAATGGGCCGGTGTCGTTGGACGCCAACGCCAAGTCGGGCAAGGCCGACGATCCGCTCAGCGCGCTGGAAGAACTTCAACGCGAATTAGAGGAAGACGACTAGGCCTCTTTGGGGGCATCCCCGAGGTCGGCGGGGGTTGGGGCGGCATGGGGGCCGTCGCAGGACAGGAAGTCCTGCAAGAACGTTGCCGCGGCGATCGCATCCTGCCGCCGCTTTCGCTTGTTACGCGTCAGTTGTCCCGCCAAGGCCGAATCGGCCTCGAAACTGCTAAGCCGCTCATCCCACATGCGGACATCCATACCGGTTGCGTCGGTGAGGGTCTGGGCAAACCGGCGGGCCTGGTGGGCCTGAGGGCCTTCGGTGTCGTCCATGTTCAGGGGCCAGCCGACCACGATCCCCTCCAAATCGTACTCGCCGATGATTTCGCGGATTCGCGTCAGGGCCTCATTGGCTTCGACGACTTCCAGGGGGCTGGCGATGCCGGGCCCGGTCTCGCCTATGGCCAGGCCGATGCGTTTGACGCCGTGATCCACTGCCAGCCATCGTCCCATGGGTCTGACGCTAGGAGAACGAGTCGCCGTAGCGGCTCTCGATGTCCTTGAGGAGTTCCTTCAGTCGTTGCGAGTCGGACTTGTTGCAGACCAGCGTGGCGTCGTTGGTGTGAACGATGATGCAGTCGTCCATACCGACGACGGCCAGGAGGTGTTCGCCCTCGGAGACGATGATGTTTCGGCTGGAGTCGGTCACCACGGTGTTGTTGGCGATTACGACGTTGCCTTCGGCGTCCTGGGTGCAAACATCGTCGAGGGCGGGCCAGTTGCCCACGTCCAGCCACTCGCAGTTGAGTTCCACCATCAGGACGTTGGCGGCCTTTTCCATCACGGCGTAGTCGATGCTGATCGGTTCGAGGGTGGGATAGACCTCGCGCAGGATTGGGCCGTAATCTTGGCCGTTCGCGACGGCCTGGCGGATGGCGTCGAGTGCGTTCATGGAATCGGGGAGGTGTTTCTGGAGCGCCTGGCGGATGGTGCCGAGCGTCCAGACGAACATGCCGCTGTTCCAGAAGTGTTGGCCGGTCTCTACGTATTGACGGGCGGTGAGGTGGTCGGGCTTCTCACGGAAGTCCCGAACGTGGTACACGCCGGGGCGGATCTGCTCGCCGCAGTGAACGTAGCCCAGGCCGGTATGCGGCCAGGTCGGGCGGATGCCGAAGGTGACCAGGGAGTTGGCGTTCTGCTCGGCCATTTCGCAGGCCAGGCCTACCGAAGCGACAAACTTCTCCTGGGGGCGGATCACGTGGTCGGCCGTGAACAGGGCCATGGTGGCGTTTTCGTCGCGTCCGGCGAGCAACTGGGCGCCGAGGGCGATGGCGTTGGCGGTATCGCGGATGTCGGGCTCGCCGATGATGTTTTCTTCCGGCAGGTCGGGGATCGCCTCGCGGATCAGGTCGGCGTACTCCGAATTGGTCAGCACCAGAATGTTCTCGCGGTCGAAGACGCCTTCGAGGCGTTCGATGGCCAGCTCGAGAAGCATCTTGCCATCCAACAGACGCAGCAATTGCTTGGGCCGGTTCAGGCGGCTGAGGGGCCACAGCCGTCGACCGGCGCCGCCGGCCATAATAACTGCATAACGCATGAACAGTACTCCTGACCAGATCGCTAGGTGTTTCCCACCTTCCGCATCTGGGCGTTCATATAACACAAAGCGCCGAGAGTGTCATCGCTGCCGGAAAAAAAGTTGCCTCACGGAGTCGCGCTTTGGCGGCGGCGGAGGCTTTCCGGGCGGGCCTAATCCGCCTAGAATGACGGCCGTTACGAAATGGATTCGATGGACCAGTTGAGGGGCTACGCGTGCGGCAACAACGGAAACGATTTGTGGGTTGGGTCCGGAGCGGCCTGGTGTTGTTCGTCTTGGTGGCGGGCGCCGGTGTCGCCGTCGGCCAGATGAACAGCGCTGCGCTGGTGGAGGCCCTGGTCGGCCAGGAACTCAAGACGGTCGAGGCGACGGAGACGGCCGCCGACGACATCGCCCTGGCGGCGCAGATGCTGGCGCTGGCCGGCGAGTGCGCCGATGCGCCGGACCTTCTGGAGGCGTTGTGTCGCGGCGCCTATGACCTGACGGCCGACGTGGCCGACGGCGGCGAGATCGCCGGTCAGGCCATGGCCCTGCTGGCGCGGCGGGCGCCGGGCAAGGCGTTGGAGGCCCGCCGACTGACGGTGGCGATGTGGCGCCGGCGTCGAGGAATCGCGCCCCCCGCCAAGCGAATGACCGCGGGGGAGGCGCTGGCGGACGCTCTGTTGGCGCTGGCCGACGCCCAGGGGCGAGGGGGCGATCTGGCCGGGGCAACCCGAACGCTAGCCGAGGCGGACGGCCTGGTCTCTCAGGACGTGCCGTCGCGTAAGGCCGAGGTCTTGGCCGCCCGCGAGCACATGAAGCGTCGACGCGAGGCGGATTCCAGGGCTGCGGCGTATCGGGATCGACTTCGAAACAATGCCGACGACCAGGAGGCGCGTCGCGAACTGGTGCAGTTGTGTGTGGTGGCGATGGACGATCCGCAAAGCGCCCAGGAATACGTGGACGGCCTGACCGACGAGATCCTTCGGACGTATGTCCCCCTGGCTGCGGCGGACCCCAACGAACTGGACCCAGCGGCGGCGCTGGAACTGGGGCTGTGGTATCAGCACCTGGGAGGCCAATCATCCGGCGCCGGCAAAGAGGCGATGCTGACGCGAGCGCAGGCCTACTTGGAGGTGGCGGTGGCGCGATGTCATGGCTCTCTGCGCCGACAGGCCCTGCGAAGCCGAGCGGACATCGCCGGCCAACTGGCCCTGGCCGGTGGCGAGGAGATGGCGGTCGACCGCCCCTACGGCCTAGTGAGCCAGGTGGACCTGGCCAGGGACGCCCGGGCGGGCGCCTGGCGCCATTCGGCGGCGGGCCTGCTGGCGGGTGGCTCGCCGAAGGGCGCCTTGGTCTTCCCGGTGGTGGTCAATGGGTCCTACGAGATCCGGATGAAACTCGTTCGCCACACCGGCGAAGGCCCGGTAACGGTGGTCCTGCCGGTCGGCGATCGGAGCATCCTGCTCGTGATCGACGCCAAGGGGGTCAGTGGCCTGTCCAGCGTAGGCGGCCGGGACGTATTGGCCGGCAACGCCACGCGCGTCGAGACCTTCAGCCTGCCGGCCAAGAAGCCCGTGCAGATGACGGTCAAGGTCGAGGACTTGGGCGGGCGGTGTAGCGTATCGGCGGTGGCTACGGGTGGATTGGCGATCAATTGGAGCGGCGACCTCGGGCAGTTGTCCTTGCCGGGATCGGTCGAGCCGGTCGGCGTGGGGCGGATTGCGATCGGCGTGCAGAATACGTCGGCCTCTTTTGAAGACATCAGCCTGCGGGTGATCTCGGGCAGCGCCCGGCACGCGGGTGGGTCGTAGGGGACGAACGTGACGATGGTGGTGGGCATTGACGAAGCGGGGCTCAGTCCGGTCCTGGGGCCGCTGGTGGTTTCGGCGGTGGCCATGCGCGTGCCGGACGATCAGGTCGATACGCCGTTGTGGGATGTGCTGGCCGGCGCGGTCAGTCGGAAGCGGTCGAGCAAGTCGGCCCTGGCCATCAACGACAGCAAGAAGCTCTACAGTTCTCGGTCCAAGGGGGGGCTTCGGGCGTTGGAGCGCGGGGTGCTGGCGTCGCTGGCGTCGGCCGGGCGCGAGGCGGCCTCACCGACAGCGCTGCTGCAACTGGTGGCGTCCGAGGCGGTCGGGAAACTCGCCCGGTATCCGTGGTATGTCGATGACACACGCTCCTTGCCCCGCAGCGCCGAGGGCACCGACATTGTGCTAGCCGGCAATGCCCTGAAGAAGGCGATGAGCGAATCGGGGGTAGCCCTGGTGGGAATGCGGTCCGAGCCCATCTTCGCCGGCCAGTTCAACGATCTGGTGGGCGTCACGCGCAACAAGGCCAGTACGTTGTTCGACATCGTCAGCCGTCTGTTGGTGTGGGCACGCGGGGTGGGTCAGGATCGCCTGTGCGTTTACGTCGACCGTCTGGGCGGCCGACAGCGCTACCGCGAAGGGCTGGAACGCGTCTTCGACGGTTGCAGTTTGCGCGTGCTGACCGAAGAGCCCGAGTGCAGCGCCTATGAGATTTCGGACGGCCGGCGAGACATGTCGCTGACGTTCTCGGTTGGCGGCGACGCTAAGCAACTGCCCGTTGCGTTGGCATCGATGCTGAGCAAATACATCCGCGAGTTGTACATGGAACTGTTGAACGGCTTCTGGCGGGGCCATTTGCCGGAGCTGGCGCCGACGGCCGGCTACCACACGGACGGCCGGCGCTTCTGGCAGGAGATCGAACCGACCGTACGGCGATTGGGGATTGACCCTCACTTACTGTTCCGCACGCGCTAGGCCGCCTATCGGCCGACGAGGACAAGGCGACGACCATGCAGGCTGTGTTCTATATCGTTCTTCTGGTGTTGGTGGCCTTGGCGGCGGTGGCGATTGTCTCGGTCTTCCGGGGCCTGGCCCGTCGGGGCGGGCCGGCCTCACCGGACGCGGGCGCGGTATCGTTCCTGGACCTTCCGGCCCCGGCGCCGGTATCGATCACGCCGGGCGTGCTGCGGGTGGGATGGCTGGCGG
This sequence comes from uncultured Planctomycetaceae bacterium, assembly GCA_964428895.1. Classification (GTDB taxonomy): domain Bacteria; phylum Planctomycetota; class Phycisphaerae; order SM23-33; family SM23-33; genus HyVt-337. Next base: position 4,125 of record CAYRZU010000045.1, on the reverse strand, counting down.
TTCTGTGGGCGTTGCTGAACTTCGTGGTGCTGCTGGCCTGGGCCGCGGGTGGATTGGTGATGACCGGGTCGCTGGCGGGCGTTCACATGGTGGTCCGTGTGACACTGCTCGCCTACATGCTGGTGGCGATCCTCTACGCGGCCGCCGGCGGGGTGTTCCTGGTTCACGGCCGCGCGCTAGGCAGACAGTTGCTTTCCTGGGCCGGCTATCTGCTGACGGTCTTTGGGGTGTTGGGGGGCGGCATCTTGCTGCTGGCTCGGACACGGGCCACGTCGGCCGCTGATCGGCAGTTGGCGGGTTGGGCCTTGGCGGGCCTGGTGGTGCACCTGGCGGTGGACGTGGTCCTGGCCGCTATCGCCCAGCGGGTGGGGGCTCCCGGGCGGGCAGGTCGGTAGGGGAGTGTCTGGACATCGTTTGGCGCGGTTGCTAAGGTTGAAGCTACAGCGATGAACGGTTCGCCTGAGCGGGTGGCGGGAAAGGCTCGACATGGAAGCGATTTTCTACGTCATATTCCTCATTCTGGTGGCCCTGGCCGTGATGGCCGTGGTGTCGGTGATTCGAGGCTTCGTTCGCAAGCCGCCCAAAGAGGTCGCCGAACCGGTCAAGCCCTTCATCGAGTACCCGCCGCCTCCGGGCGTGGTCCGCACCAAGGCGGTTACGCGGATTGCGTGGCTGGCGGTGCTGTGGGCGCTGCTGAACCTGGCCGGGCTGGCGGCGTGGGCGATTGGGGGCCTGTCGTTGGGTAACGCCATGGCCGAGGTGCCGGGCACGGTGCGCGTTACCGCGGCGGGATACCTGCTGGTGGCGACGATCTACGCGGCCATGGGTGGCGTGTTGCTGATGGCGGGCAAAGCGCATGGCCGACGGATGCTGAGTTGGTCGGGCTTTCTGTTCGTGACGTTGGTGGTGCTGCTGGTGGGCATCTCGTTGGTGGTTTGGAGTTCGGGCAAAGAAGCGGCCACCCGACAGACGGCGATGTTCATGGGGATCGGCCTGTTGATTCACTTGGTGGTCGACACGTTGCTGGCGGCCTCGGCCCAGCGCGTGGGCCTGCCCGCCGGGCCGGCGGACGTTGTTGCCGCTGAGAGTGGACCTTCAGACTGACCGCGGATCGACCGATAAGACCAACACCGGGCCGCAGACCTGGGAAGGGATCGGACATGGCGATTCAGAAGTGGTCGGAGACTATCACCGTCGTCGAACTGCAGGATGATCCGCAGTTCGCCGAGGACCTCAACGAAGTGGTGGACGAGTTGGATGCCCAGCCGACGGACGTGGTGCTGAACTTCGGCGGGGTGGACTACATCAACAGCTCCAATGTGGCATTGCTGCTACGGTTGCGCAAGATCATGGCCGGCCTGGATCGCAAGCTGATTCTGTGTGAGGTGGCCCGGCAGGTCGGGGGCGTGTTCAGCGTAACCGGGCTGGACAATATCTTCGAGTTCACCAACGACGTATCCACGGCATTGGCCAGCATTCAACTGGCGGCCGGCTCGACGGACTAGCGCGACGCCCACAGGCGGTCATAGAGCGCCTGCGTTCGGCCGGCCAGCTTCCCGAGCAGTTCTGCCGCCGAGTCCTCGCCCATCGCAAAGGCCTGGATCAGCCGGCCCTCCTCCACGCAGAACTCGTCGTGCATGGGGAATATCTCCCGCTCGCAGAACAGGGCGAATTTGACCAGGCGCAGCGGGCCCACGGGCCGTGGCCGATCAGTGGGGATGGACTCGACCGCCACGGAGTACAACTCCTTGATGCTGGCGGTCACGTCGGCCAGATCCGGCGTGGGGGCAAAGGCAATCGTGTACTGCCAGCCGAACGTGCCGGGCTTCTGCCCGTCGTAGCCGTGACAGTCGCTCACGCCCACCACGGGCAATTCCTTGCCTGCCTCGCGAAGCTCGTGGTAGTGGGCGGCCTGGAGGGTGTTGCTGTCGCAGTCGGGGTTGAAGCCTCCGATGACTTCATAGGCGTCGAAGGGCTGCGTGTTGAACAGGTGATTGCTGAGGGGCATGCCGGGGTGGGTGCGACCCCCTGTCATCCAGTAGGGGTGGCAGAACACGCCCATGCCGCCGACGGCGCGGATGCGGTCGAAGGCCCAGACGCATTCGGCGTAGCTCATTCGATCGACGCCCTCGGGCAGCTCGCCGAGCGTATCGGCCAGGGCCTCGATCTCGGCCTGGTGCGGAGCGTGGTCTTCGGGCCCGGTCATATTGACGCTCTCACGGCCTCCGATGTTGAGAATGTGAACCAGGGTGCACGGCAGGTGCACTTCCTCCCCGGGGTAGATCCGCAGATCGGTGGGGACATCCTTGAGCGACTCGATGGCCATCAGGGACGGCCCATACATGCCGTGGTCGGTGATGGTCAGAAAATCGTAGCCCACGCGGCGGCAGGCCCCGGCGACGTAGGCGGGCGAGCTGTTGCCGTCGGAGCACCAGGTGTGCAGGTGTAAGTCCCCCTTGTAGGGGCGTCGTCCGAGCAGGTCGGGCTGTACGGAGTAGAAGCGGAACTCCTCGGTCCGTTGCGGGCCGTTAGGCTGTTTCCACGTCAGGAACAGCTTGTGCTCCTGTTCACCTTCAAAGTGGATGTCGATCCGGGCGACGCCGTCGGTCAGGGCGAGGGTCGTCGGCTCGGGCTGGCCCCACCCGGCCTGGCTACCGTAGCCGTCCACGGCGAAGTAGCTGACCTCGTATTCGTCACAGGCGCATTGCGGCTGGCGGGGGCGGATGTCGATGGTGGTGGTCCGGTCGGCGGGCACGACCAAGGGGGTCACGTCAAAGTGGCGATAGCAACGGCGGATGTTCATGGACACTCCTTGTTGGGCCTCCGGTGGAGGAGGTCGCGGCATTATAGCGATGCTCCGATTAATGGGCCATGGCCTTGTGGGGTATCGCCCAAACCGGTATAATGCTCGTTTCTGTCGTCATGGCTAAGTCGGCTAGTACATCCCGACCCGCGAAGACCAAAGGCGCAACCGCCAAGGCCGCCTCGGGCAAGAAGACCGTCAAGAAGGTCAAGGCCGTTAAGAAGGCCAACGGCAAGACCGCTGCGGCTGTCAAGAAGGCCAACGGCAACGGCAGGGGCAACGGCAATGGGCGGGAAATCGTCGTTCTGGGGGCGAAAGAACACAATCTCTGCAACGTCGACGTTCGCATCCCTCGCGATAAGCTCATTACGGTTACAGGACTTAGTGGCTCAGGCAAGAGCAGTCTCGCCTTTGACACCATCTACGCGGAAGGCCAGCGGAAGTACGTCGAGAGCCTCTCGGCCTACGCTCGCCAGTTCCTGGAGCAACTGGCCAAGCCCGACGTGGAGCACATCGAGGGCCTGCCGCCGACGGTCGCCATTGAGCAACGGGCGGGCGGGTCGAACCCGCGGTCGACCGTGGCGACGACCACCGAGGTCTACGACTACCTGCGGCTGCTGTTCGCCCGGGTGGGCGTGCCGCATTGCTGGCAGTGCGGGCGGCAGATTACGTCCCAGACCGTCGGGCAGATGGCGGACGTGATCTTCAACTTGCCCGAAGGCACGCGGTTCATGGTGCTGGCGCCGATCGTTCGCGGCCAGAAGGGCCAACACGCCGACGCCCTGCAGCACGTTCAGCGAGAGGGCTTCGTCCGCGTGCGGATCAACGGCCAGCTTTACGACCTCAAGAGCCTGCCCGAACTGACCAAAACCAAGAAGCACACCATCGAGGTGGTCGTCGACCGCCTGATCCTTAAGGACTCCGTCCGCATCCGGCTATCCGACAGCATCGAGACGGCGCTGGAACTGGCCAACGGGTTGGTGACCATTGCATATGAAGTTCCCGCCGAGCCGGCTGAGGGCGAACCGGACGCGTCGACCGATGCGTCTGGCGAGATGATTGCGCCCGTCGAAGCCGAGCCGGTTTGGAAGGACATGATCTTCTCGGCCACCTACGCCTGCCCCAAGCATCCGGAAGTACAGTTGGCGGAACTGTCGCCGCGGATGTTCAGCTTCAACAGCCCTTACGGCGCCTGCGAAAGCTGCGACGGATTGGGCACCATTCTCGAGTTCGACGAGGACCTGATCGTCCCCGATCCGAGCTTGTCGCTGACCGAGGGCGCCGTCGACGCCTGGCGACACGGCGGCAAGCGGATGAACATC
>CAYRZU010000044.1:0-29013 GCA_964428895.1 uncultured Planctomycetaceae bacterium | reverse complement strand
TCCGTGACTTAGTTCAACGCCCACGGATTACCATTGTCGCTGACGACGTACACGCATTACCATCCCCCAACTCATTCCTTTCCCGTCGGATACATGGCAGGCCAGACCAAGCAGAGGCGTTACTCCTGTCGGCCCCTACAGGCGGATCTCGACGTCCTGCAACGCCTGCTGCACCGGCCCGATGTCGGCCCGGCTGGATAGATCCAGCACCGGCGCCTGGATGGCCGGGGCGGCATAACGCTCGCCTAGGACTTCGATACTGTGCTGAACCGCATCGGTGATCTCCAGTTCCCCGCGTGGGCTCAGTTCGATGGCCCGGCAAGCATCGAAGATCTTCGGGCCGAATCGCCAGCAGTTCATGCTCACGCACACCGGCTCGGCTAGCGCCGCAATCTGGTCTTCGGTGGGCTTTTCGATGATGCGGTTCATGAAGCCGTCCGCCATCTCGATGACCGCGAACTTCGTGATCCGCTCCGGCGGAATGTTGCTGCCGTCGATCAGGCTGTCGCGCTCGAAGGCGGCCAGGCCCGCCGTATCCAGACCCCGCAAGGTCTTGAACGCCTCCAGCGGATAGTAGTTGTCGGAGTTGATGACCAGAATGGGCTCGCCGGCCGCGAACGTCTCGGCCGCGGCGACCGCGTCGGCCGTGCCCCGCGGCTCGACCTGCACGGCGAAATCGATTTCGATGCGCTCGGCCTGCAGCCCGCCGAAGTAGTCGCGGACGGCATCATGCTCCGGCCCGATCACCAGGCAGACCTGCTTGTACCCCGCATCCGCCAACTGCGTCAGCACGAAGTCCAGGAACGGGCGGCCGTCGGCGATGGGGATCAGGGCCTTGACCCCCTTGGCGGCGACGGCGGCTTCGGCGTCGGACAGTTCGACCGACTCGTCGGCCTTCTGCATTCGCGTACCCAGCCCGCGGGCCAGAATCACAGCTTTGGTCATGTCAGTCACGGCAAGAAGTCTCCGGTGGCTACAGGAATTGCCGCGCCACGGTTTCGGCGCGATCGAGGGGCCAGGTGGTGAAGGCCTCGACCCCCGCGTATTGCGGCAGGCCTAGATGATCGTAGTCGGCGGCGGTGTCGCGGTTGCGGTCCTCGGCCCGCTGCCAGAACTCGCGGCTGTCGTAGGGGCCGGGGAACATAGCGCGGTCTTTTTGGCTTTCGTGGCGGAAGATGGCGAATCGTTTTCGCCGCATTTCATCGGGGCTCATGGGCGAGGCCATCTCCACCTGACCGGCGGGCCACTCCTCCCACGCGCCACGGTACAACCACACCACAGGGCGGCTCTTGCGCCGCTTGTTGTAGGTCTCCAGCGCCGCCAGAAGCGCCTCCAGGCACTGGCGATGCGTGCCGTGGGGGTCGGACATGTCGCCCGCGGCGAAGATCATGTCCGGCTTGACCGCCCGCAGCAACTCCAACACGATCGCAATATCGACCTCGCCGATGGGATGTTTCTGCACGGCGCCGGTTTCGTAGAAGGGCATGTTCAAGAAGTGGAGACACTCGTCGGGCACGCCGCAATAGCGAGAGGCGTTGACGGCCTCACATCGACGGATCAGAGCCTTGATGCTCTGGATCTCGGCGGTGTCGATCTCGCCCGGCTTTTTGCGCGCCAGGAACCGCTCGATCCGCCGATCGATGCCGGCCACCTGCTTGCCGCCCAGTTTGAACAATTTGTGGAACCCATTGACGAACTCGGTGTAGCTCGTCACGTCGACGTCGAAGACGCTCAGCGACCCGCTGACCATGTAGGCCACGTGCACGTTGTGGCCCTGCTCGACCAGCCGCATCAGCGTAGCGCCCATGCAGATGACGTCGTCGTCGGGGTGCGGGCTGAAGACCAGAACATTCCTAGGCCCGTCCTTGCCGCCCGGCCAACCGGTGATGGTCTTCATCATGGTGCGGAAGACCTTCAGGTTCAGGTTGTAGGCGCCCCCGCCGGTTCGCAGCAGTTCGGCCAGCCCGTTTTCGGCGTAGTCCTCGTCGGTCAGCATGAGAATGGGCTTTTCGACGGTCTTGGCCAGCCAGATCACCGCCTGGCGTTGGAGGACCTCATCCCAGATACATCGGCCGACCAGCCACGGCGTGGCGATCCGGGTCAGCTGCCCGGCGGCGGCTTCGTCCAGATAGAAGCACGCCCGGGGGTGGTCCTGCAGGAAGCTGGCGGCGACCTCGCGGCTGACGTCCTCTTCCACCGCGCGGCGGACCACCGGGGCCTTGTGCTCACCGAACGCCATCAGCGCCACTTCGCGCGCCGCCAGAATCGTTCCCACGCCCATGGTGATGGCCATTTCGGGCACGTTTTCCTCGCCGAAGAAATCGCTGGCGGCGTCCAGGCGCGTGATCTTGTCCAAGTGGATCGGCCGCGTGCGGCTGTCGCGGCCCGAGCCGGGCTCGTTGAAGCCAATGTGCCCGCTCCGCCCAATGCCCAGGATTTGGAAGTCAATGCCCCCGGCTTCGGCGATGGCGTCTTCGTACTCGCGGCAGTGCGCGTCGACCTTGTTCTCGGCAATCGTTCCGGAAGGAATGTGCACGTTCTGGGGGCGGATGTTGACGTGGTTGAAAACGTTTTCGTCCATCCACAGGCGGTAAGACTGGATGGCCGTCGGCTCGATGGGCCAGTATTCGTCGAGGTTGAAGGTGACCACGTGGGAGAAGTCCAACCCTTCCTCCCGATGCATGCGGATCAGCTCGCGGTAGACGTTGATGGGGGTGTGGCCGGTCGCCAGCCCCAGCACGCAAGGCTTGCCCTCGGCGGCGCGGCGGCGGATCAGGTCGGCCATGCGCTGGGCGACTGCCACGGCGGCCGAGGCGCTGTCCTGGAAGATGCTGACATTCGCACGTTCGCGGCTCGTGACGTTCGCGTTCATCATTGCCTGCGGGCTCCTGCGCCGATGGTGGGCCGGGCCTGAGCGCCCGGCCGGCGTCCGACAAGTTTACTCTCGCCAACGAATCCTGCAAGCACCCGCTAGTAGGCCTTCACAACGGTCGCGCCGGGGTAGTAGAACTGCAGGATCTTCTCGGCCGACCAACGGCGATTGGCCTTGCCCTCGGCGCCCCATTGGCACATGCCCACGCCGTGGCCGAACCCGCGCCCGTCGCGCAGCTCTACCGCCGAGCCCCGATCGGTAATTCGGCAGTTCATCGAATACAACGTGCCGTCGGTCTTGGCCCCGCTGCGAATCACCGCCAGACGGAGGTCCTCGGCGCGGATCGTGAGCTTCTTGCGGTTGATGCCAACAATGTCGACGGTTTCCATCCGGTCATAGGCCGTCCGGGACTTCACGCGGATCGTCTTGAGGCCCCCTAGCTCCCGGATCTTCGGATTCGCCGACACCAGGGCCGCGTAGAGGTCGGTCTTGGCAATTCGCACGGGGGGCCACCGGTAGCGGGGACAGGGGCGGCAATCGTCGCAGCGTTGGCCACCCATGAGCGGCTCGATCCGGTGAGCGGCGCGGATCACGCCGGCGCCGTTGACGATCCCCCCGCAGCAGGCCGAGTATTGAACCAGGAACGTTCGCTCCCGCCCGGCCGAGCCGAACGCCAGAATCTTCCCGTGGGTTTCGCGCACCGCGCGCCACGAGGCGTCGGTTTCGGCGTCCATGCCGCCGTAGACCTGCGAAGCCGTTCCGGCGCCCAGGTCGTATTCATGGGTGCGCCCGAAGGTGGCCCGATGATAGAGCGCGAAGCTGCGCGCCGCGATGGCCTGGGCCCGAAAGGTCGCCGGGGACCACTTCGGGTAAAGCTCCTTAGCCAGAACACCCGCGAGGTAGCTCTCGGCGTCCAGTGCGTTGATAGCCCAGAAATGGTCGTCATCGACCGACACCAGGTGCAGTTCCCCGCGGTAGCGAGTCCGATCCAGGCGGACGAAGCCTGCCTCGGACCGCAAGACCAGCCGCTTCGCTGAGACGGGCCGATTCAGCAGCCACAGCCCCCCGCGCCGCGTCACGGTGATCGATTTGAGCGGCCCGGCCGACTGACTCACGCGGCGGCCGTCCGCCAGAAGCTCATAGCCGGCGCCGGCGCCAACGGTGACCGAGGAGACCGCCTGGGCCGTCAAGCGAACGCGAATCAGCGCGATGCCCCCTTGGATCACCGGCTGGTGGTCGACCCAGTCATCCCCCTGACGGCAGCCCGGCAGGATCGCCCCCGCCGCACACAGCGCCCCCACCACGACCGCCAACCCGACCGACCGAATCGGCCGGCGATGTCTATGTGCTCGCCGCATGGGGATCCATCCCCGCGGCTGGCTAGCGTTTGCCCGCCAGTCGCAGTCCGTGTTCGGACAACTTCGCGTGGACTTCGTTGAGGCTGGTCTGGCCGAAGTTCCCACAGCCGAGCAGATCGGCTTCGCTCTTGGCGGCCAAATCGCCCAGGCTCACCAGGCCCATCGTTTCCAGCGCCCGCCGGACCCGGACCGAGAACTCCACCTGGGCCACCGGGGTGCTGGCGGCGTCGCCGTCGGAGAAGTCTATGTCCGCCGAAATGATGCTCGAAATATCCGGGGAGGGCCCGAACGGAGACTCCGCCGCGTCCACCGCCTGACCCAGGCTCAGCCCCTTGGCCGTCAGCATGTCCTTGATCTCCTTCAGCGAGGTCTCGCCGAAGTTCTTGTAGCTCATCAGGGTCGCCTCGGTCGTTCGGACCAGGTCGCCCAAGGTGCGGATATTCATCTTCTTGAGGCAATTGCGGGCGCGAACCGACAGTTCGAAGTCCGTCACGGGCGTATCCAATACGGCGTTGCGAACCGCCTGCCGCCGGACCTGCTCCTCATCGTAGAACATCACCTTGGAGGCCTCGGCGTCCTTGACGATCAGTCGTGCCCGAGCGTGGGCGGGGTTCAGCATCAGCACGCGCCGGGCGGTCTGGACGGCCAAGTCGTACTCGCCGGCGTCGTCGTAGAGCACCGCCAGGTTCAGCAGCGCGTTGGCGTGAACGGGCGGCTGCGAAATGCATTCCTGGTACAGCGCCATCGCCTCGTCCTCGTCCCCGTGCAGGTCGAGGTAATAGGCCAGGCGGAACGTCGCCTCGCCGCAAGCCGGATTCAGCGTGCGGGCCTGTTCATAGGCATCGGCAGCCTCAGCCCCGAAGCCTTGCAGTTCCTTCAGCAGTCCGCGAACGTAGTGGAACAGCGCCACGTCGTCCATCCGCTTGGCCAGACGGGTCACCCCCTTGCCGGCTGAATTCAGATCGCCCGCTAGGGCCTGGGCCTCCGCCACCTTCAGGTCCAGCGAATTGGCGTCGCCGCCGCGGGCCTTGGCCCGCTCGAACTCCTCGACGGCCTGGGTGTATTCGCGCAGGTTCATCAGGCAGACGCCCTGGAAGAAATGGCGGTCGCTGTTGTCGGTCGCCTCGGCCAACACCTCCAGCGCGTCGGCAAAACGGCTGAGCATCAGCCGGACCATACCGACTTTCAGCGCCACGGCGCCTCTGGGGGCGGGGTTGTCGTCTTCGAACTTCGCCAGGAAGCCCTTGAGCTTGTTGGCGGCGTCGTTGGTCTCGAACAGCGCCTTGAGGACCTCGTTGTAGTCCTCGGCGGTCCAAGCATCTTTCGCCAGTAGTTCCGAAAGCATGTCCTTAACGTCTTCGGCCATGTTAGAGTCTCCATGATCACTTTGTGGACGGAGTGTACAAGGTCCACGTTGGCCAGCTAGATTGAATCGGCTATTATAGCCACCCGTCCGGCCCCTGCAACCCGGGCGCGACCAGTGAACCACATGGCGGACATCAATTCAACCAAACCCGTCCACGTCATTCTGAACCCGCAGAGCGGCTACGGGGGCTCCAAGGCCCTGGTCGGCGAGCTGCGCGTGGCGCTACGGTCGGCCGGCTGGACCGTTCGCGAGCACCGCACGCGCTGGCCCAAGGACGCCACCGACTACGCCGCCAGCGTCGTCGATGACGCCGCCGCCGTGGTCGTCTGGGGAGGCGACGGGACGGTCAACGAGGTCACCAACGCCCTGGCCGGGACGGACGTACCGATCCTGCCCTGCCCGGCCGGCACGGAAAACCTCCTGTGCAAGGAGCTTCGGATTCCCCTCCACCCGCGCCGGTTGGCCGACGCCCTCAAGACCGGCAACTTGGTCGACTGTGACGTCGGGCTGATCAACGGCCGACGGTTCCTGCTGATCATCGGCATCGGGTTCGACGGCGAGGTGGTCCGCCGCGTCACCGCCGGGCGAACGGGCCACATCTCGCACCTCAGCTACTTCTGGCCGATCTGGCGGACCTTCTGGGAGCACGACTTCCCCCGCATGCGGGTGGTCGCCGACGGGGAAGAAATCTTCGACGACTACGGCCTGGCGTTTATCGGGAACATTTCCCGGTACGCCGTGGGCCTGCGCATCTGCTGCGACGCCGCCTACGACGACGGCAAGCTGGACCTGGTGATCTTCCGTTGCCGCAAGCAATCGCGCCTGGTCCTGCATGCGGCCTGGACGCTCCTGCGGCGCCACCCGCTCAAAGGCGACGTGGTCTACCGGCAAATCGAGAACTGCCGCATCGAAACCGACCCGCCCGTGGCCTGCCAGGCCGACGGCGACATGGGTCCGGCGACCCCCATCGAGGTGGGCGTGGACCCCAAACGCGTCAAACTGCTCATCCCGGCCCATCGGCACGGGATCGGGCTGTGGCCCTGGAAGGGAGAGTTGCCCCTATGACACACGCCTGCCGAATAGGCCCCCTGGAGATCGGAACGGGCAAACTGGTCGTGATCGCCGGCCCCTGCGTGGCCGAGGACGCCGCCCTCTGCCTGACTGTCGCCGAGACGATGACCGAGATCTGTCGCGACCTCGACATCGGCTACGCCTTCAAGGCCAGTTTCGATAAGGCCAACCGTACCCGCGCCGAAAGCTACCGCGGGCCGGGCGTCGCCGACGGGCTGGCCTACCTGCAGGCCGTCCGCGAGAAGCTCTCCGCGCCGCTGGTCACCGACATCCACACGCCCGACCAGGCCCAGCCCGTCGGAGGCGTGGTCGACTGCCTGCAGATCCCGGCGTTTCTGTGCCGTCAGACCGATCTGTTGGCGGCCGCCGCCGAGCACGGCCGGGCCGTCAATATCAAGAAGGGCCAGTTCATGGCCCCGTGGGATATGGTCGGTGCGGTCGAAAAAGTCCGCGCCGTCGGCAACGACAATGTGCTGCTGACCGAACGCGGCACGAGCTTCGGCTACAACCGTCTAATCACCGACTTCCGGGGCATCCCGCAGATGCAGGCGCTGGCCCCGGTGGTCTTCGACGCCACCCATTCCATTCAAGAGCCGGCCGGCCTGGGCACCTCCTCCGGCGGGCAGCGCCAATTCGCCCCCCTGCTGGCCAAGGCCGCCCTGGCCGCCGGGGCCGACGCCCTGTTCATCGAGACCCACCCCCAGCCCGATAAGGCCAAGTCCGACGCCGCCTGCCAAATCCCTCTGGACGACATGGCCCGCGTACTGGCCGAGTGCAAACGCATTTTCGACGCGGCGCGGGGCGAGCCCTAACGCATCATGATCTCTCTCGACCTGCTCGCAACGGACGGCGCCGCCCGCCGCGGCTGCCTGCGCACGCCGCACGGCGACGTGCAGACGCCCGTCTTCATGCCGGTCGGTACAGCCGGGGCGGTCAAGGGCGTCACCCCCGACCACGTGGCTGCCGCCGGGGCGCAGATCGTCTTGGCCAACACCTATCACCTGATGCTGCGTCCGGGGCCCGAGACCGTCCGCGCCCTCGGCGGGCTGCACCGCATGATGGCCTGGCCCGGGCCCATCCTGACCGACAGCGGCGGCTATCAGGTGTTCTCGCTGGCCCACCTGAGGCAGCTCGATGACGACGGCGTGACGTTCAAATCTCACGTCGACGGTTCGGACGTTCGACTCACCCCCGAATCGGCCGTCGACATTCAACGGGCCCTGGGGGCCGACATCATGATGCAACTCGACGAGTGCCCGCCCGGCCAGGCCCCCCACGACCACGTGGCCGCCGCCGTGGAACGATCCGCCGCCTGGGCCCGGCGATGCAAAGACCGCTGGCTGGAAGCCGACACGCCCCCCCAGGCCCTGTTCGCCATCCAGCAAGGCGGCGTGCACGCCGATCTGCGGGCCGAATCCGCCCAGCGCATCGTGGAACTCGACCTGCCCGGCTACGCCATCGGCGGGCTGAGCGTGGGCGAAGGTCACGAACCGATGACGTGCGTTCTCGGCGCCGTTGACGCCCAATTCCCCGCCGACAGACCCCGTTACCTGATGGGCGTGGGCGAACCGCGCGACATCCTGGCGGCGGTGGCGCGCGGCATCGACATGTTCGACTGCGTCCTGCCCACTCGCAACGGACGGAACGCCCAGGCCTTCACCTTCGACGGACGACTGCGACTGCGCAACGCCCGCTTTGCCGACGACCCGGCGCCCATCGACGCCGACTGCGACTGCTACGCCTGCCGGAACTTCTCCCGAGGCCTACTGCGACACTTGTTCATGGCCAAGGAAATGCTCGGGCCCACGCTGGTCAGCATCCACAACCTGCGGTTCTTCGCGCAATTGATGGCTGCGGCGCGAGGCAGCATCGAAGCGGGCGCCTTCGCGGCCGATTCGGTCGGCTGGCTGGAGCGGATATATCAGGCCGACGACGACGTGGATCAGGTTTGACGCCGCCGCGCAAATCGCCCACAATACGCGGCCCAATGGCAACCGACGATGTGAAAGGACCCCCCATGAAGCGCATGATGCTGATGTCTCTGCTGGCGCTGGCCCTGACGACCGGCTTGGCCGTGGCTCAGGACTCCCCAGCCGACGCAACCGACGCCGCCCCTTCCGGCGAAGCCCTCGGGACCGGTGAAGGCCTCGGCGCCGGCGACGACGTGGCCCCCGGCGGAGAAAGTGTACCCGCCACCGAAGGCCCCGACGGCGAACCGACGACCCAGCCGGCCGGCAAGAAAGGCAAAGGCCTTGGCGGCAACCAGTGGACGTTCTTCCTAATCATCGGCGGCGTGTTCCTGCTGATGATGATCATGTCCGGCCGCGGCCGACGGAAGCAGGAGTCCCAGCGCAAGAAGATGCTGGAGGAACTCAAGAAGGGCGACAAGGTCACGAGCATTGGCGGCATCTGCGGAACCGTAATCGAGGTCAAGAACGATGAGGTCGTCGTCAAGACCGACGAGACCAACAACATCCGCATGCGGTTCGCCCGATGGGCCATCCGCGGCGTGGGCGATACCGCCAAGAGCGAGAATCCCGCCGACGAGAAGAAGTAGCCCCCGCCGGTCAGTTACGCGGCCAGCCGGCGGCTCATCCGACGCGTGAGCTTGGCGAGGATTTCGCCGTGCAGCTGGCTGACGCGTGAGAGGCTGATCCGCAGCGTCTGGGCGACCTCTTTGGCGCTCAGTTCACGCTCGTAGTACAGAAGCAACACGAAGCGCTCCCGGGCCGACAGGTCCTCGAGCGCTTCGTTCAATTCATGGAACAATTCGCGCCGTTCGGCCAGGTCGTGGGGGGACAGGTTCTCGGCCGCAGGCTGCGGGCCGGAATCGCGCTCGGTCGAACCGGCCTGCCCGCTGATGGAGAATACGTGCGGGCGAAGCTGGCTGAGCAGGCGGCGAATCTGCTTGGGCGCCATGCCGCTTTCGATGGCCAGGGCGGTCTCATCCGGCGGTTCGCCGTGGGTGGCCACGTGGCGGTCGTTAGCGGTTCGCAGCCGACGCAACTGATGGTGCACGCCGCGCGGCACGAAGGACCGGCGACGGATTTCGTTCATCACCGCTCCGCGAATGCAGAGCGTGGCGTAGGTCTTGAACTGAGCCTGGCGCGCCGGATCATACCGGCGCGCAGCCCGAACCAGCCCCAACGTACCCGCGGCGACAAGGTCGTCCACGTCGTCGGCCGATCCGTGCCGACAGATACGCCGAACGATCTGGCGGACCAGCGGCTCGTGGTCAACGATCCACTGATCGCGATGACCGCGGGGGGAGCTCTCTTGGATTGCGTCGAAATCCTCTGCTTTGGCCATAGTGGGTCAACATAGCCGGCTCAACGACCGGCGAACTCAATGGTTGCGTACAATGGTCCCTGCCTCCATGATGTATTTCGGATTCGACAGACCCCAACTACAGCCCTTTCACAGGGGATAACTAAATGGCAAACATGCTCGTACCATTGGACTTTTCGGACGTCACCGCCCGCGTCCTGGCCGAGGCCGCCCGCCTGGCCCAATCGCTGGATATGGCTGTCACCTTGGTCCACGTCGCCCAGACCGAGTCCGACTTCGTGGGCTTTGAGGTCGGCCCCAAGTACATCCGAGACGACATGGCCGAAGACCTCCGCGAAGACCACGCCAAACTGCATGACGCTCAGCAGGCTCTGGCCGCCAAAGGGCTTGACGTGACGGCCATGATGGTCCCCGGCGCCCCGGCCGAGAAACTGGTCGAAGAAATGGCGCGCCTGGCCCCGGGTCTGGTCGTAATCGGCTCGCACGGCCACGGGGCGCTGCACCAGTTGTTGGCCGGCAGCGCCTGCCAAGCGGTCCTGAAGCGCGCAACCTGCCCGGTGCTGGTCGTGCCGGCCGGCGCCGCCGGCTAGACCGCCCATGACCGCCGCCGACATTATCGAACGGCTAGGGCTGGCCCGTCACCCCGAAGGCGGCTGGTATCGCGAGGTCTACCGCAGCGCCGAAATCATCTCGTCCGACCGCGGCGAGCGCGCCGCGAGCACGGGCATCTATTATCTGCTGGAAGCGGGCGATGTCTCCGTCTTCCACCGCGTAGCGTCCGATGAGGTCTGGCACGCCTACGCCGGCGGCCCGGCCAGGCTGGTCCAACTTGCCGGCGACGGGGCCCGCACCACCATGCTCGGGGCCGACCTGACCGCCGGCGGCCGACCCCAGGCCCTCGTCCCGGCCGGTGTCTGGCAAGGGGTCTATCTGGATGACGGCGTCCCGTTCGCATTGATGGGGTGCACGGTGTCGCCGGGGTTTGACTTCGAGGACTTCGAGTTGGCGGGGCGAGCTCAGTTGACGGCCCAGTTCCCCCATGCCCGCGATCTGATCGAACGATTGACGCGCTCGTGACGGACAGCCTAATCGCGGATGATCCGCGTGCCGACCTCACCGGCGACGGCGGCGCGGCCTTGATCCAGGCGAGCGATGGTGGCGTGGTCGCCGCCGCTACGGACGAACTCAATGGCCGCTTCCACCTTCGGAGACATGCTGCCGGCCCCCAGAAAGCCCGAGCCCAGTAGCGCCTCGGCCTGGCCGGCCGTCAGCTTGCGGATCAGCTTCTGCTGGGGCGTGTCGAAGTCCTCGTAGACCCCCTCGACGTCGGTCAGAATCAGCAAGACCGAGGCGTGAATCTCCCGGCCCAGAATCGCCGCGGCTCGGTCCTTGTCGATCACCGCGTCGACGCCTTCCAGCCCCAAGGTCGGATGCACGTAGACGGGCGTGCCCCCCCCGCCCGCGGCGATCACCACGTGGCCCTCGGAGACCAACGACCGAATCATCGGCGCTTCGACGATATCGAGCGGCTTGGGCGAGGCGATCACACACCGCCAGCCGTACGGTAGATGAGCGACCTCCGAGCCGATCTCGTCGGCCATCGCTCGGGCGTGAGTTTCGTCCATGGGTCGGCCGATGGGCTTGGTCGGGTGCAACAACGTGGGGTCCGAGGGATCCACCAGCACCTGTGTGACCATGGTCACCACCTGACGGTCCACGCCTGCCCGGGCCAGGGCGTTCTGGAGCGACTGCTGGATCATGTAGCCGATCCACCCCTCCGTCGACGCCACCAATACCCCCAACGGCAAGGGGGGCACGGAATCCCGCGCCAACGCCTGGCGCATCAGCGCGTTGCCCACCTGCGGGCCGTTGCCGTGGACGATCGCCATGCCCCAGCCCTCGGCGGCTAGGTCCACAATCGCCCCCAGCGACTCGCGCGTGTGGCGGAACTGCTCAGCCACGGTGCCTTCTTCGGCCTGCGGCGCCAGGGCGTTGCCCCCCAACGCGATGACCACAGTCTTTTTCAGTTTGGCGTCTCCCGGTGGCGGCCCAGGGATGTGGGGCCACTCTCATCATAGGGAATATCGGCACAAGGGCCGCGCAAAGCCAGCTGAGCTCGCAGGGCCCGGCGGGATTTGACAGAAACGGCCCTTTTCGAGAGAATGGACAATCTATGGCGGACGCGTCTAAACCAACTCCGGTTAAGCTGATCTGCGGCATTATCGCCGGGCGTCAGGAACTGCTGACGGCCGCGGCCGACGCCCTGGCCGAAAGCTTTGGCCCGGTCGAACTGACCGGCGAGGTCGTGCCCTTCGACCTGACCACCTACTACGCCGACCAGATGGGCCAGGCCCTGTGGCGGCAGTTCGTAGCGTTTGGGCCCCTGGCCGATCCCCAGGCCCTGGCCGAGGCCAAGTGCCAGACCAACGATATCGAGAGCCGCTTCGCCCAGGCCAGCCAGAACGGCGACCCGCCGCGCCCGGTCAACCTGGACGTCGGCTACGTGACCGCCTCCAAGTTGGTGCTGGCCAGCATGAAGAACTTCGCCCATCGGATCTACCTCGACCGGGGCGTCTACGGGGAGGTCACGCTGCTGTTCCGCGGGGGAATCTGGGAGCCGCTGGAGTGGACCTTCCCCGACTACGCGTTGGGACAATACGACGAGTTCCTCTCCGCCGCCCGCAACCGCCTCCGCGAGCAGTTGCGGGAGACGTCCGACTGAGGCGTCGAGGGCCTTAGCCGGCGGCCCCGGCCTCCAACTCGACCATCACGTCTTCGGGGATCTCGAAGTTCGAGTAGACCTTCTGCACGTCGTCGTGATCTTCCAGGGCCTCGGCGAGATTCACCACCTGACGGGCCTTGTCGGATTCGACCGCCACGGTGTTGTCGGGCACCATGGCAATCTCGGCCTCGACCGTGGCAATGTCCTTCTCGGCCAGGGCCGTCTTGACCGCCCCGTAGGCCCGGACGTCGGTGGTAATCTCGAAGACAGTCTCCTCGCCTTGGACGTCGTCGGCGCCGGCGTCGATGGCGATTTCCATCAGTGTGTCCTCATCGGCCGATTCGGCCGAAACCACGAATCGCCCTCGCTGCTTGAACAGGTAGGCCACGCAGCCGGAGGCGCCGAGCTGCCCGCCGGACTTCTCGAAGAGGTGCCGGAGGTCGGCGGCGGTGCGGTTTCGGTTGTTGGTCAGGCAGTCAATCAGGAACGCCGCGCCGCCGGGGCCGTACCCCTCGTAGATGACCTGCTCGTAGTCTTCGCCGCCCAACTCACCGGCGCCCTTCTTGATCGCCTTATCGATGGTGTCATTGGGCATGTTGGCGGCTTTGGCGTCGTCGATGGCGTAGCGCAGCGTCAGGTTGTCATCGGGATTGCCCCCCCCCTTGGCGGCCACGATGATTCGCCGGGCCAGCTTGGACCATTCGCGTCCGCGTTTGGCGTCGGTGGAGGCCTTGGCTCGCTTGATCTTCGACCAATGTGAATGTCCTGCCATAACTGCTGTTCTCCGTTCCCATCACGGCGCCGACGGTGCCAGCCGTTCGGCGGCCCGCTCTTCCTGGAATCGCATCAGATCATCGGGCACGCCCTTGCCCAGCGGCGCCACCGGGGGCACGCGTCCGGTCGATATCGCCCGCAGCTTCAGGGGCGTCGTCTGTTGGACCCGTCGGTTGTCCCGGCGGGGCTCGGCCGTGGCCGCCAGCCGCAGCGCCTTGGCCCACAACCTCACCGCGCCGGCGCTATCACCCATTCGATAACGCACGTCGCCGGCGTGGTCATACAGCACGGCCTGCTCGGGTTGGGGGTCCTCGCCCGTCGCCTCGCGACGCCCCGTGGCTAAGACCTGAACGAATGTCTCGGCTGCCTCCGGCAGGCGCCTCTGCTTATACAGAACCCATCCCAGTGAATCCAGCGTGTGGGATGGCTCTTGGCCCCGGAGACGTTTCCGTATCTCCAACGAACTGCGAATCATGTGCTCGGCGTCCGGCAGCAAAATGCCCTCGTCGGCATAGCTGTACCCCAGGCTGTTGAACACGTGGGCCTGCTCCATACTCCGCCAGTATCGGGCGTAGGAATTGCCCTGACGATCCAGAATCGCCGGCGGCAGCGAATCGATCTGGTAGGACTCCTCGGACACGATTCCGTAGGCCTTCTTCAGCAGGTCCACCGCTGGCATCGTCTGTCCGTCTTCATTCAAGGCCGCGGCAGTCATTACCAGCAGCGAAACGCTGTTGGGGTCGTCATCGAGAAAGGCCCGGCCTCGCCGGACGGCTTCGGAAGTCTCTTGGCGATGAATCAGAACTTGAATGATGTTACTGCGAACATATCGCCACGTCTCGACGGCATCATCGTCCGTCGCCGGCGGCGGCGCTTCGGCCAGGTCGCCGATAACGGGCTTAAGTCCGTCGTGCCAATGGTCCAGGTACATTTCCAGCGACGACCATTGGCGGCCGTCCCGAAGCACCTTGACTAGGAGCAATAGAGGCGGCCAATCGCGCCAGCGCTTTCCCATCTCCGAAGACCGGACCACAGGGCTCTGGCGAGCCCACTGACCCGCCTGGGAGGCCATCTCCTCGTAACGATCTGCCGCCAAGAGATGCCAGAGCAACTCCCGCCGCATCGGATTGTCGCCGGCGCCATGGGCCTCGCGCCGGACATAGGCCACCGCCTCGTCCAGCCGCCCGCTCCGGGCCAGCACCCGCACCATCAGTTGGCGGTAGATTCGATGTCCCGGGCGAAGCTTCTCGGACAGCCGTGCGTCCAGCATGGCCTCGGCCTCGTCGGCCCGGCCGGCTGCCAGAAGGATGTGAACGCGCAGCTCTTCACCGTCGTCTCCCTCATTCCCACTGTACGGGCCGGCCAGGACATCATCCAGAACCGCCAACGCCCGGTCGTATTGCTTGGCCACCCTCAACGCGCCGATCAACCCCCACTGAACCGACGTGCGAGCCCAGCCGTCGGTTTGGGCATCGGCAACGGCGACCGCGTCGTCGTACCGCCCGGCCGCGATGAAGGTCGCCACCTGGCGCAACAATCGCCTTTCCTGGGTCGATCGATCCTTGGGGCCCGCGATCTCGCCGAGCGCCGCTCGGCAGGCGTCATAGTTGCCGGCCAGGAACTGGACCAGCGCCAGACGCTCCCGCAGGCCCCCCACGTCCTGCCCGGTCTGTTCGCCCTGGTCGATCCACTCGCCTACCAGCGCCGCCAATTCCTCGTAGCGCTGGGCCCGAAGCAAGCCCACGAACAACCCCTGGCGGGCCCTCTGCGAATTGGGTTCGGCATGCGCCAATCGCTGCATAGTGGCAATGAGGGTCCCGGTTTGATCGTTCTGGCTCAACGCAATGGCCGCCCCCCACAGGACGTCCGGGTTGGCCGGAAACTCCGCCAGGAGCTCCTGCCACAGCGCCAACGCCTCCGTTGTGCGATCCAGCGCCGTCAGGACGTCCCCCAGCAACTGTCGCGGCTCAGGACGCCCGGGCCACCGGCGGGCCAGATCGCGACAGGATTCCATCGCCATCTGCAGCGCCTCCGGCGGCGCCTCGCGCAAAGCCGCCAGTCGCGCCCCGACGATCTGCTCGGTCGGAAACTCCAACAACGCCCCGTTCACCTCGTAGCCTGGGGCAATCGCCACCGGGCGGGCCTCCGGTGGGGACCGGCCCATAAGGATCGCGCCGCCGTCGAACTGGCGGGGAGAAATCCGGGGGTCCGACGCCACCGGCCCGCGCGTCAGCCGGAGTGGCTTGTTCGCCGCGGCGCTGAGGGCGGCCTCGATGGCGAGCAGTTGCGCGTCGAGACTGTCGGGATGCGCCCGGGCCAACTGGGACGCCTGGCGCGCCGCTTCATCCAGTTGGGCCGTCAGCAACAACGCCTCCACGTGCACCAGCCGGACCTCCAACGCACCGGGATGGCTGGCCAAAAGTCGGGGGATTTCTCGATTGACCATGTCGTCGACATAGCCCTGTCGCTTCTTGACCTCCAAGAGCTTCCGCAGCAGGCCCGGCCACGTCGGCGCCTGCCGCTGGACCGAACGCAGGACCATCTCCGCCCGATCCAACTGCCCCTGGCGAATATAGGCTTCGGCCAGCAGCATCTGGGTCGGTAGATGCCCCGGGTCCATGCTCGCCGCTTGGAGCAGGGGCTCCATCGCCTCGGCCGTGGCGCCGGTCTGCAGACGGATCCGGCCGGCCAGGTAGTGGCCCAACACGCTCCCGGGGTTGTCCCGCTGTAACTGGGCGGCCACGGACTGGGCTCGATCCACACGCCCCCGGGCCAGCCACCCGGTCACCAAGGCCGTATAGGCGGGCAAGAAGCCCGCGCGAGAGGCCGTACTCCGCGCGTATTCATCCGCCGCCAAGGGCCACCGGCCCTGCGCCTCGGCGAACCGCGCCAACACGTAGTGCCGCGCCCAGGCGGCTTCATGATCTTCCGCGAACGTTTCGGCCAACTCTCTGGCCAGCCCTTCCGGCGCCTGACCGACCGGTAAGGCCGCGACGGCCTCCCCGCAGGCTTCGGCGGCCGGTTCGTGCCTGCCCGCGAAGGCCGCCGCCCAGACGATCGCTTCGGCCCACTGGCCCTGCCGAACGTGTCCGGCCAGAATGCCGCCGACAACCGCCTCCGGCGGCGCCATGCCCCGCGAGGAGAGCGTCTCCCCCAAGCGTTCGGCTTCGGCCAACTGTCCCGCCGCGGTCAACGCCTCCAGCAGCACCGTGCCCGTGGCCGGGTCCAGCCCGGTCTGCCCCCCGGCCGACCGAAGCAAATCGGCCGCCTCGGCCGCCCGGTCCATGACAATCAGGATACGCGCCCGCCGGACGACCAGGGCCCGAGCAGACACATCCAACGCCGCCATGGCCTCGGCGGCCGCATACGACGCGCCGTACCGCAACGACCACGCCCGAAGGACGTCGGTGGCGTCCAACGCCGCCGCATACTGGCGGTCATCAACCAGCAGCTCGGCCAATCGCGCCAAGGCTTCCGCCGCCAAAGGATTGTGCGGAGCCGCGTCGCTGCACCACAAGGCCGTCCGGTAGGCCCGCATAGCCGCAACGCGTTGCCCGGCAGCGCCGTACAGGCGTCCCAGGAACACTTGGGTCTCCAGGTCGTCGCCGCCGGCTTGGTGGGCCGCTTGGAGGTGCTCGAACGCACGGGCGGTTTGACCGGCCTGGTAGAGCGCCACCCCCAAGTCACGCCGAATCACCGCGTCGGTCGGAGCGAATCGGTGGGCCCGCTCGAAGTGGCCGATCGCCTCGTTCGGCAGGAAGATCGCCAGCAGACGCCTCCCCTCGGCCAGTTCCGCTGCAGCGCGAGCCGGCCGATCGGCCGTTGGAAGGATAGCCCCGGGGCGGGGAACCACCGGGGGTAAGTCGCTGAGTTTCTGGTCAACGGAGCGAGAATCGGGCGCCGGCTCTACGGACGCCGGAACGCTGGCGGGCGAGTCGGTCGGTGGCGTAACCGGTTCGGCGGCCATCGGCCCCGCCGCCGGCAATTCGACCCCGGACCCGCAGCCAAGCGGCCCGAGGGCCCACAGACACACAATCGCAGCCACCGCAATGACACCACGATCCTTCATACGACCATCCCCGAAGGAAACATCGGCCGGTCGGAGCGACGGCGACCGTCGAAGGAACCACTACTTCTTCTTGACCGCCTTGGCCTTCTTGGCCGTCTTCTTCGCCGCCTTTTTGGCCGTCTTCTTCGCCGCCTTCTTGGTCACCTTCTTGGCCGTCTTCTTGACGACCCTCTTGGCTGTCTTCTTCGACGCCGTCTTCTTGGCGACAGTCGCCCGCTTCGCCTTGGCCTTGGCTTTCTTGGCCACGGCCGCCTTCTTCTTGGCGATCTTCTTGGCTGCAGCCGCCTTCTTCGCCTTGGCCTTGGCGGCTGCGGCGGCTTTGGCTTTCTTGGCTTTGGCGGCCTGGGCCTTCTTGGCGGCGGCTTTCTTGGCGGCTTCGGCCTTGGCGGCCTCGCGTGCGGCCTTGGCCTTGGCAGCGGCTTCGGCTTTGGCGGCGGCTTCGGCGGCCTTGCGTTCGGCTTCGAGTCGAACGGCCTCATCGGCCTTGCGTTTCTTGGCCAGCGCCTCGGCCCGGCGCCCCACGAAGCGCCGCAGCGCCACGTGGGCGGCCAGGCAGTCCTTGTGAGAGACCACGCGCTCCAGGAAGCCCTCGACTTCCTCGATGGTGGCGCCGCCGGGCACGTATCCGTCCATGAGCAGCGTTTCGGCCAGATCCTCATCGACCGGAACGGCGTGCCCTTCGAAGCCCGCCGACACAATCCGAGCGGCCGCGTAGGGGCTCAGCCCTATCCGCGTCAAGTGGCGCCGCAGGTCGCGCTTGGCCATCCCGTCCATGTAGGCCATGGACAGATCGTTGGCGCGGTTGAAGATCCGGTTCAAGGCGTCGGTGACTTCAACGGCCTTGGTCCGGGCGTGGGGGAAGCTCTTGGAAAGCATCTCCACGATTTCGCGGGGTTGCGCCACGCGCAGCTCGTTCAGGTCAACGAACTCCTTGTCGAAGGTGGCCATGGCCTTGTCCACGTCCTTGCCGCTGGCGTTGGCTTCCATGACCGACCGGACCAACAGGCGGATCGGATCGCCCAGGCCCGCTGGAAGGCGAATGCGCTTCAGGCCGGTCAGTAACGTCTTCATCTTGGGCTGGTATTTGGTGGCGTCCTTCATGCCGTAGGTTCCTGTTCAGCGCAATCGGTCGTCGCCTCAGACGCTTGCTGGTCCTTCTGGTGAATCTCATCCATGGCCTGCTGAATCAATGACAGTGTTTCCATGGTCTTCTTGAACTGCTCATCCAAACAGAACGTCAATACCGGCGTGTGTCGCAGGCTCACGTCCTTCATCGCGATCTCTTGAATTCGCCCGGCGGCGTGCTGCAGGGCCCGCAGCGTTAGTCGTTGATCCGCCGGCTCGCCCATCACCGACACGTACACCTTGGCGGTCAGAAAATCCTCAGTTACGTCCACGCGCGTGATCGAGGTCTTGCCCGGGTCGATCCGGGGATCCGCCACCTTGCGCATCAGCGCATCGGCGATCTTTTGGCGAAGCAGGTTTCCGACTCGTTCGGTTCGGCGACTCATGGTCGATCTATTCCGGTTCGGCTACAGCCACTGGACCTCGTGATGAACCAAGATCATGTCGCGATGGGCCGTCGCGGCGTTGATGATCTTCTGGATGGCCCCTTCCACGTACCGCTGATCGGCCCCAACCATGGCCACAGCCAGCACCGCCCGGTGATGGCTGTTCTGTCCGTCGACTTCGGCGACAGAGACATTCCATCCGTGGGCCAATCGGTCTTTGAAGCTCTTGAGCACGCGGCGCTTGTCCTTCAGGCTGCCGGCTTGGGCGACGTTTAACTCCAGGTGAAGCAACCCAACGGTCGTGGCCATGATTCATCAGGAGGGCATCGGTCGGCGCATCAGAGCTTGCGCTCCACTTCGATGCGCTCGTAGAATTCTAACTCGTCACCTTCCTTGATGTCGTCGTAACCGGCGATCTTCAGACCGCACTCCATGCCGGCTCGGACCTCCCGGGCGTCATCCTTGAATCGCTTGAGGCTGTCCAGCGTTCGTTCGTCTTCCAGAACCACGCTGTCGCGAACAATTCGCACGAAGGCGTTTCGCACCGCGCGGCCTTCGGTAACGTAACAACCGGCGATCGTGCCCGTACGTGAAATCTTGAAGGTCTGGCGGATTTCGGCTCGCCCCACGAACTGTTCTCGAATCTCGGGGGCCAGGCCTTCTTCCAGCACGCGGCGAATGTCGTCGATCAGATCGTAGATCACCCGGTACTGACGGATATCCACGCCCTTGGCCTCGGCCTCGCGACGGGCCGACACGGCCGGGACCACGTTGAAGCCGATGATGATCGCGTCGGACGCTTCGGCCAGGCCGACGTCGCCCGTGCTAATGCCGCCCACCGCCGCATGCAGAATGTTCACCCGGACCTCGTCGGTGGTCAGCTTGTCCAGGGAACCGGTCAATGCTTCCAGCGAGCCCTGCACGTCGGCCTTGATGATCAGACGCACTTCGCTGATGCGCCCTTGCTCGATCTGCGAGAAGATGTTCTCCAGGGAGACCTTCGTGCCCCCTGAGAGGCTCTTGCTGCGGCTCTGCTCGCGACGCTCTTGGGCGACACTGCGAGCCTTATCGATATCGCGGGTCACATAGAACCGATCGCCCGCTTCGGGCACCTCGTCCAGTCCGGCCACTTCCACCGGCGTTGCCGGCGCGGCCGTTTCGATCTGACGGCCGTGACTGTCGATCATTGACCGCACGCGGCCGTAGCCGTGCCCGGCCAGAATCACGTCGCCGACCGACAGCGTGCCGTCCAGCACGAGCAGGCTGGCCACGGCGCCGCGGCCGGGGTCGACCTCCGCTTCAATCACATACCCGCCGGCCGGGGCGTTGACTTCAGCCGTCAGCTCCAGCAGTTCGGCTTCCAGGGACAGGGTTTCGACCAGCGTATCGATGCCGTCACCGGTGGTGGCGCTGGTTTGGATCACTTCGGTCTCCCCCCCCCACTCGCGGGGTTGCAGCTCGTATTCGGCCAACTGACCCAACACGCGATTGACGTTGGCGTTGGGCAGGTCGACCTTGTTGAGGGCAACCACGATGGGTACTTCAGCCGCCTTGGCGTGGCTGATCGCTTCGGCCGTTTGCGGCATAACACCGTCATCGGCCGCCACCACCAGCACCACCACGTCGGTCATGTTGGCGCCGCGGCTTCGCATGGCGGTGAAGGCCTCGTGACCCGGCGTGTCTAGGAAGACCACATGCTTGTCTTCCAAATCGAACCGGTACGCGCCAATGTGTTGGGTGATGCCCCCGGCCTCACCCGTGGCCACGGTGGTCTCGCGAATCGCATCCAGCAGCGACGTCTTGCCGTGGTCGACGTGGCCCAGGAAGGTCACCACCGGCGCCCGGGGCACTTCCTCTCCCTTTTCGCGCTCGTCCAGTTGCGTCAGGAGTTGCTCTTCGTCGCTGCGGGCGCGTTTGATCTGCAGTTCCACGCCGAACTCCGTCACCGCCATTTCGGCCACGTCCGCCGAGATCACCTGGTTGACCGTAGCCATGGTGCCCAAGGCCATCAGCTTCTTGATCAGATCCGTCGCCTTGATGCCGGTCGCCGCCGACAGGCTCTTGATGGTGATCGGTTCGTCGATCTCGACCGTCCCGCCCTTAACGGCGGGACCTCGGTCGCCGCGCCCGCGGGTCACGCTGGCCCGGTGCCTCCGCAGCGCCCCGGACCCACCGGCCGCCGCCGCCAGGCGCTCGGATCGCTCGGCCAGGTCCGCGTTGCGCCATTCGTGGGAGCCGCCGCCGCTGTCGGCGCTTCGCCCGCGTCGGCGCGGGCTGCGGCGCTTCGTGCCGGCGCCCTTGCCGCGGTCGTCGCCGCCTCGGCCGGGGGCTCCGGGCTTGCCGGGGCCGGACTTGCCGGCGTCGGGCTTGCCGGCCCAACCCCGACGGGTCGGGCTCTCCGTGCTCGGCGCCGCCGAAGCCGCCGGCGTTGAAGCCGGGCGACGTCGAGGCCGGCGCTGGACTTCCGGCTCGGGCTCTTCGTAGCGCACCACCCGCGGCCCCTTCAACTCGGCGGGCTTGGGCACCACTTGCGGCCCGGCGGGGCCGACGTCTTCCGGTTCCGGTTCGACTTCAGCCTGGGGTTCTTCGGGCGCCTCGGGCTCGCCCTCGAGGGCCTCGGCGTCAGCGGGGACCTCGGCGGGGGCCTGTGGTTCGGGAGCGGCTCCGGCCTCGACGTCGGCGGGGGCCTCGGCCGGAACGTCCGCGTCCGGGAGGGCTTCGGCGATCGTCACCGCAGCCGCCTCGTCGTCGCCAGGTTCGGCATCGGCGACGGGGGCGTCCTTCTTGGCCTTCTTCTTCTTGGGGGCCCGGCGGCGTGTCTTCTTGGCTTCTTTGCGGGCCGTATCCAGGTCCACGTGTTCGGTGGTCTCAACGGCGGTATGCTCGCCGCCGGCCTCGCTGAACCATTCGCGGATTGTGGCCTCCAACCCGGCAGAGACCGTCGACATGTGGTTCTTGATCTCCAGACCTTCAGCGCGGCACTTCTCCAGTACCACTTTGCTGGTGACCCCGATCTCGCGAGCAAGTTCAAAAACGCGCGTAGCCAAGTAACGCTCCAGTTCGACCGCCGCGCCCGTCCTATCACGCGCCACGACGGCCGAGGGCTATCGAAAGCTTCTAGTCCGCCTGCTCCTTGGGTGCATCCGGAGCTTCATCTGTCGTCTGGTCATCGGTCGCCTCGGTCGCCGCTTCGGATTCGGCTTCGGGCTCCCCTTCGGCCTGGGCCTCGGGGGCTTCGGCCGGCTCGGCGGCCTCGGCGGCCTCGGCGGCCGTCGCGGGAGCTTCGGCTTCCGCGTCCGCGTCGGCCTCAGCCTCAGCCGCTTGTTTGGCGGCCTGTTCTTCGGCGATCCGCTTGGATTCCTCCGCACAGTGCACCACGATGCGCTGGGCCAAGTCGCGATCCAGTTCCAGTTCCGCTACCAGCGGGTCGGGGCCGACTTCCTCGACATCCAACACGCTGACCATGCCCATCGCGATGATCTGATCGACCGCCGTACCGTCCACGCCGTCGACCTCGCGGAGGGCTTTCTCCACCGCGTCCAGCCCGTTGTTGAATTCGACCGGCGTGAGAATGTCAACGTCCCAGCCCGTCAGCCGAGCCGCCAGCCGAACGTTCTGACCGCGTTTGCCGATCGCCAACGACAACTGATCTTCGGTGACCACCACCGTGGCACGACCCAACTCGAAGCACAGGGCAATTTGCGAGACCTTCGCGGGCTTGAGGGAGTTGGCGATCAGGATCTGACTGGACTCGTTCCACGGGACCACGTCGATCTTCTCGCCGCCCAGTTCGTCCACAATGTTCTTGATGCGGCTGCCCCGAACGCCCACGCACGCGCCGACCGGATCGACCTTGGGGTCGGTGCTGTGGACGGCCACCTTGGTGCGGTAGCCGGCCTCGCGGACCAACGCCTTGATCTCAATGATGCCTTCAGCCACTTCCGGGACCTCGGCCTCCAGTAAGGCCCGAATGAAGTCCGGATGCGTCCGGGACAAGATGATCTTGATCTGGCCGGGCTCCTCGCGAACGTCCAGGATAATGGCTCGGACGCGATCTTCGGGCAGGTAGCTTTCGCCCGGGATTTGCTCGCTCTTGGGCAGCAGCGCCTCGGTGCGTTCGACCTCAACGACCAACACGCCGCCTTCCCAGCGGGCCGCCCGCCCGGTCACGATCTCCCCGCGCCGCTCGGTGAACTCTTCGAAAATACTGCCGCGTTCGGCCTCGCGGATACGCTGAATCATCACCTGCTTGGCCGTCTGGGCCGCTATCCGCCCCAGATCGCGAACGCTCATCTGCTCGCCGTCGACCGCCGCCGTGATCTCACCGGTCCCGCGCCCGATCTGAACGACCACATCTTCGGTATCCGGATTCGCCTTGCGAATGGCCGACAACATCGCCGCCTCGAGGTCTTCAAAAACCACCTCGGACGAGATGTTCTTGTCGCGAGCGATCGCCTCAACGATCCGCAATAGCTCTTGGTTCATCGTCTTGTCATCCCTGATCACGCCCGCCCCATGGACGACGCAATCCATTCACGAAAAAAGCGGGCGACACTCGCCCGCTTCTCAAGCCGCGTCAGCATTTCAGCGGCGTCGGCAGTTGCCCATTTTCACAGGCCATAGACGATAGTCGTCTCCTGCCGCGCCGGCCGACCAACTTGCGTTGGCGGCCCGTGCCCAGGTGGCTGCCCGAAAGCAGCATTCACAAGGCGCCGCTGACCGTGCCGAATCGAGATGGGGCGCCAAGCCCTCATCGGGTCGGTTCGCACGGCCGTAACTTCCGGCTCAAAAAGCGCTTCATCGTCGCATCCTTCACACCCGACCGAAAATAGCCCCAGCCATCGGGCCAGGGCTCCTTCCGTGGGCCCCACGGGCAACGAAGCCCGTGGCAACGATATCTCAAGAGATTATAAAGATCGCCCACACGCGGTCAACGCAATCCCGGGAAAATCTCTCGCCTATATAGCGCGATGGCTCGCCGCCCGGATTTCGCCTTGGCCCCAAGCCCGACCTTGCCGTATCCTACGGCCACTCAACCGATAACCAAAACGAGCCGGACCATGATCGACATCAAGCTGATTCGCGATAACCCCGACCTGTTCGCCCAGGCCGCGCAGACCAAGGGCTTTCCGTTCGACCTTCAGGCCGTTTTGGCCATGGACGCCGAGTTGGGCGAGCTGCACAAGGAGTTCCAGGAACTCCGCACCGCCCAAAAAGCGTCCGGAAAGGACATCGCCAAGCTCCAAGGCGACGAAAAGGCCGCCGCCGTGGCCAACATGGCCGAGTTGAAAGAGCGGATCAAGGCCATCGAGGCCCGTTCCGGCGAATTGGAGCCCCAACTCAATGAAATGATGCTCCTGGCGCCCCAACCGCCGGCCGACGAAGTCCCTGTGGGCGATGATGACACCGATAACGTGGAACTTCGCCGCGAAGGCGAACCCCGCCAGTTCGATTTCGAGCCGAAAGATCACGTCGAACTTGGCGAAAGCCTGGGGATCGTCGACCTGGCCCGTGGGGTCAAGCTGGCCGGTAGCCGGAACTACATCCTTGCCGGCGCCGGGGCTCAGTTGCACTACGCTGTCTTGCGGCTGGCTGTCGATCAGATGGTGGCCAAGGGCTACACGCTGCTGAATATCCCCGTAATCGTCAACGAGCAGATCATGTATGGCACGGGCTATTTCCCCATCGGCCGCGACGACGCCTACCTCTGCGAGCGCGACGGAAAGAGCTTGATCGGAACGGCCGAGGTACCCGTGACGGCCTACCACGCCGACGAAATGCTCGACGTGGCCGATCTGCCCGCCAAATACATCGCCATGAGCACCTGCTTCCGCCGCGAGGCCGGCGCCGCCGGTAAGGACACGCACGGCCTGTACCGCATCCACTTTTTCGACAAGGTCGAACAGGTCGTCTTGTGCCCCAACGACGAGACGGCCTCGCTGACGTTTCACCAGGAGATCCTGGCCAACGCCGAGGATGTGATGCAGGCGCTGGAACTGCCCTACCGCGTGATGAACGTCTGCACCGGCGACCTGGGGTTGGGGCAGGTCCAGAAGTTCGACATCGAGACCTGGATGCCCTCTCGCAATAGCTACGGTGAGACGCACTCGGCCAGCCGGTTCCATGAGTTCCAGGCCCGGCGGCTAAACATCCGCTATCGCGATGAGGCCGGCAAGCCGCGGTTCGTCCACACGCTCAACAACACCGTGATTGCCAGCCCGCGCGTGCTGATCCCCATTCTGGAGCTGTATCAAAACGCCGACGGGTCGGTGACCGTGCCGACCGCCCTGCGACCTTACATGGGCGGCCTGGAACGCATCGACCCGCGTCCCTAGCGCCTTTAGGAGAGCGGCCATGATCGTGCTGATGAAACCCGCCGCGACGGATGAGCAGGTCCGGCATGTAGTGCGGTTGATCCACGATTTCGGCCTGGACGAGCACGTCTTCGACGGCACGGACCGCGTGGTCATCGCCGCGATTGGCGACAAACGCTCGGTCGACAAGGGCGCCATCGAAACGGCCCCCGGCGTGGACCGCATCATGCCCATCGTGGCGCCCTACAAGATGGCCAGCCGTGAGGTCAAGGCCACCAAGACCGAGGTCGCCATCGGCCCGGCCGGTTTCCTCGTCGGTGGATCCAAGGTCGGGATCATCGCCGGGCCCTGCGCCGTCGAGAGTCGCGACCAACTGCTGCGGACGGCCGACGTGGTCAAGGCCGCCGGATGCGTGGGCCTGCGCGGCGGCGCCTACAAGCCGCGCACCAGTCCCTACAGCTTTCAGGGGCTTCGGGAAGAGGGGTTGGAGATTCTGGCCGAGGCCCGCCAGAACACCGGCTTGGCGATTGTCACCGAAGTGATCGGTCTGGAGAGCCTGCCCGCCGTGGAGGCCTGCACCGACGTGCTGCAGATTGGCGCGCGGAACATGCAAAACTACGCCCTGCTGGAAGCGGTCGGCCGCGCCCGCAAGCCCGTCCTTCTGAAGCGGGGCCCCTCGGCCACGCTGGACGAATGGCTGCTGGCGGCCGAGTACATCATCAACGGGGGCAACGAAAACGTGATCATGTGCGAGCGCGGCATCCGCACCTACGAGTCCTACGTACGCAACACGCTGCCGCTGGCGGTGGTGCCGGAACTGAACGAACGGACGCACCTGCCGGTGGTGGTCGATCCATCCCACGGAACCGGGCGGGCGCGGCTGGTTCCACCGATGTGCCGGGCCGCCATCGCCGCCGGGGCCGACGGGCTGATCATCGAATGCCACATCGACCCGCAGCACGCGATGTCCGATGGCGCCCAGTCGCTGACCACCCAACAACTGCAAGAGCTCAGCGCGTCGCTGCGCCGCGTCGCCGAAGCGGTCGGCCGATCCTTGTGACACCGCCCAGGCGGCCGGCTTTCGAGGGGACATGACCCACGCACCGACATTGCCCGGGCGCCGACCGCGTGGCCGCTTGCGTCGGCTGCCCATGGTTCCCGTAGCGGCGGCCGTCATCGTCGGCATCCTGGCCGGACGCTTCGGCCCTTTGCCGGTCAGCTTCTACGCGGTGGTGATTCTGGCGGCTCTGATCGGCGGTCTTGCTCGGCGGGTACTCCACCATGTCATCGGATACGCCGGACTGGTGCTGGTGTGCATCACGTGCCTGGCCGCCATTTACGTTCAGTTGGGCTACTTCTCGGTCGGCGACGGACACATCCTGACCTATACCGGCCACCAGAAGTCGCTGGCGACGCTGCGCGGCCGTGTGGTCACCGCGCCGGCGCTGTGGGAGGACCCGCCGTCCGATCTGGGCGGCTATCGGCTACCCCCGCGAACGGTCTTCGTCCTGCGGGCCTCCGCCATCCGGGCCGGCGATGCCTGGGCCCCCGCCGACGGGTTAGTGCGTGTAACGGTCCAGGAAGGTGACCCGCGTCTGGCGGCGGGGCAGGAGCTCGAGTTGGCCGGTTGGATCGGCCGCTACCGGGGCCCGGGCAATCCCGGCCAACGCGATTGGGCGGCCGCGGCGCGCAACGACGGGCTACTGGTGTGGATGATGTCCCCGGCCCCTGGGGCCGTCACCGTCCGCAGCGATTCGGCGGGTCCGATCGCGCGAGCCCTGTGGCGCTTCCGGGCCATGGGCCGCCAGCATCTGATGGGCTGCGGCGACCGCCAGGACGGACTCCTGCTCAACGCGATGGTCCTGGGCGAACGACACCCCGCCCTGCGTCGCCTCAACGAGGCGATGGTCCGCGCCGGCGTGGCCCACTTCCTGAGCATCTCCGGACTGCACCTGGGCATCTTCCTGGGCTTTGTGTTCATATGCTGCCGATTGGCGACGCTGTCGAGCCGAACATCGGCCATCGTGGTGCTAATCTTGCTGGCCGGCTACTTGCTGATGGCCCAGCCGCGCCCGCCGCTGCTGCGGTCGGCCATCATGGCCGCCGCGCTATGCGTGGCCACCATCGTCCGTCGACGGACGTCTCTGCTGAACGCCCTGGCCGTCGCGGCCGTCGTGCTGCTGCTGATCGACCCGATGCATCTGTTCGACGCGGGCTTTCAGATGAGCTTCATCCTGGTCGGCGGCATCTTGCTAGGCTATGCGCCCGCCCGGCGACTGCTGTTCGGCCATTGGCTCCGCCGGCGCGGCCTGATGGTCTTCCGCCAAGAACATCGCTTTCGTCGATGGCTGATGGTCCAGGGCGCCAACGTTGCGATCTCGTCGGTGACGATTGCCCTGGTGGCCTACTTGGCGGCGGCGCCGCTGGTGGCCTACCACTTCGGCTTGGTCACGCCCTGGGGGGCGCTATTCAGCTTGCTGCTCTTGCCGGTCGTGACCGGCGTTCTGGTGGCGGGCTATCTGTCGATGGGCCTGGCGCTGGTCTTTCCCAACCTGTCCTACCTGGTCGGCCGGACCGGCACGTGGGCGGCCGACCGGCTGGCGTACCTGGTGGAGCTGGTGGAACAACTGCCGGGCATCGCCCTGTCGGTTCGTCCGGTTCCGATCTGGTGGGTGGGGGTCTGTTACGGCGTGATGGTCTGGGTGTTGGCCCGTCGCCGATTGGGACTGGGCCGATGGGCTGTGGTGGTTGGCCTGGTCATCCTAGCTGGGACGACAGCCTGGACCCAACGGTCGGCCCCCGCACCGAACGCCGCCGAGCTGAACCTGCTGGCGGTCGGCCCGGGCCAATGCGCTGTGCTGCGGACGCCCAGCGGACAGACCTTCCTGATCGACGCCGGCACGCAAGGCTCGTTCGATATGGCCGAAACGGTCCTCCTTCCCTTCTTGCGAGATCAGCGCCTGCCAGCGCCGACGGCTGCGTTCGTTTCCCATGCCAATACCGACCACTACAACGGGCTGCCCGGCCTGTTGGCCCGGGACAACCTGAAGACCGCTTACGTCAACGGCTACTTCGGCCGCGACGATGCCGACCCCTTTGCCTCACCGCCGGAGCGACTGCTGCGACTGCTCGATGACCACGGCGTAACGGTCGCTCGGCTCGGCCTGGGCGACCGCGTCCAATTGGACGATCGCACACGGGTGGATGTCCTCTGGCCGACGCCCGGGCTCGCCGACACGGTAACCCCCAACGACCGCTCCCTGGTGCTCAAGGTCACCTGCGACGACCGAAGTGTGCTCCTACCCGGCGACGCCCAGGCCTTCGCCCAGGACGAACTGCTGACGCGAGCGAACATGCCGGCGCTCCTGATCGCCGATGCGTTGGTCCTTCCCCACCACGGCGCCTGGTCGGCATCCTTGCCGCAGTTCGTCGGCCGCGTCTCCCCAACGGTCGCGATAATCAGCACGGGCAAGGACCTCGACAGCCGCGCCACCACACCCGCCCGCAGAGCCTTCTACGACCAACTGAGGCGGACGGGCCGCCTCTACACGACCCAGCGCGACGGGTGGATCCAACTTCGGTTCGGCCAGGGGGTCTTCGATGTCCGTACGATGCGGCAGCTATTCCGCAAAGCACTTTTTTTTCTCTCATTAACCTCTTTCTGTAGC
>CAYRZU010000043.1:0-29230 GCA_964428895.1 uncultured Planctomycetaceae bacterium | reverse complement strand
GCAGCGCGGGGCGTCCACGCGTAGAATACTTGATGGCGGAAATGGGGTATTTCGTTTTAGGTCAAGCGGCGTGAAGTCTTCGGCCACGCGCGACCCCCCCCAGCTAGTCAGGTAGGCTAGGGCGCCCATCACGTTCTTGTGTTCCTGCGTCGGCTTGCCGTCTGGACTTTTGTAGTACGTCTCCGCATACTTGCCGTAGGAAGTCGCGAGCGCCGAGATCGTACCGTCGCCGGCGTGCCCGCTGTAGTTGGCTCTCGCCGCCCGCTCCCAAGTCTCGGCCGCTATCGCTTCGGCTACCTTGCGGTCCTTGGTTGCGAATCTGGCCCCCGGCGCCTTCAGTGGCCGGGCGGTAGATTTTTCCTCTCCCGGCAATTGAACTTTCCACCAGTACCGCGACCCGTTCTTGTAGATGCTCCCCTGCACGTTCGATTTCTTAGCCATAGGTCCGCCTTCGTGCGCTATAAAATCGTTATAAACGCAGTTTCGGGCGAGTCAAGGGCAAATCCTGCGCATAAGAAAACCCCCGTCACTAGGGGGTTTCCTTGAGATGGAGCTGCAGGGATTCGAACCCTGGACCTTCTGCATGCCATGCAGACGCGCTCCCAACTGCGCCACAGCCCCAGTCGGCCCGCAGATCGCTCCGCGGGACGGGTCTTGTACCATACTCCATCGGTTGAGGTCAAGGCCTTGCTTGAACCGACCTACTCCGCCGGGCCAACGACGACGATCTCCGCACCCCCGTCAGGCCCGATGGCGGCGAGCGCGGCTTCGGCTGTCCGGACCGCCTCGGATGCGTCGTCGCAGAGCACAAACAGCCCACTGCCGCTGCCGGTGACGTGAACGGGCGACCCTACCGCCGCCTGCAACTGATCCTGAAGCTCTCCCAAAGCCGGACAGACACGTCGGGCCGGGCCGGCCAGATCGTTGACCAGGCACTGGCGCCACTGGGACGGCCGGTCACAGGACACTCTATCAGCGGACACCTGCCGGCCAATCTCCGTCGGATCGGCGTCATAGGACTTGTAGACATCCCCGGTGCTGCACGTCAGCGCCGGTAGGACGAGCACCGCCAGGAACGGATGGACCGCCACCGGCTCGACGTGCTCGCCACGCCCCGTCATCCGCAAGGCGACTGGTCCCAGGAACAACGGCACGTCACTGCCCAACCCCAAGGCGATCTCCGCGAGGCCCTGCTCGGCCGGGTCAAGATCGTACAACCTGCACAAGCCGGCCACCACCGCGGCGGCGTCAGACGAGCCGCCTCCCAGCCCTGTGGCAGGTGGGATAATCTTGGTCAGTTCGATATCCGCACCCCCTGCGCCACACTGGGCCTGCATGGCCCGGGCCGCCCGCAAGGCCACGTTCTCCTCGTCCGGCCCACACGCCAAGCCTTCGCATCGAAGCACCATCGCATTATCCGACCGTCGCCGGAGATCGATTTGGTCGTACAACGTCACGACAGCGACGATAGAGTCCAACGGGTGGAAGCCATCAGCGCGGACGGCCCCCACCAGCAGATTCAGATTGATCTTGGCCGGGGCCCAGCAGCGAATGGCGTCCTCGGCCAGTCGCTCCAGACGCGGCCGCGACGGCAAGGGCATGAAACGGGTATGGGCGTCGCCGGTCACGAGGGCCGCTTGCCCTTATTGGCTTTGGGGGCCGCGATGGGCATCTCGCACTCACCGGCCAGGTCCACGAACTCCTTGCCTTCGAGCTCATCGAGTTTCTTGCCTCGTTCGTCGAGCTTCTCGTTGAACTTGATGCATTTCTCCTGCATGGACTCGTGGGTCTCCTCCGACCCACCCACGAGGTGGAAGTTCCGCCCGCGCGAGACCCGGACCTGCTCGTCTTCGTTGTCCAGGCCAAGCCCAAGCAGCATCGCCTTGCGTGTCTTGTCGCTCACCTCACACTCCTGTTACGCCGTTTCGCAGGCCACCAACATATTGTACCGCCACGCCGAGGCAAGCCAAAACCACAACTGCCCCCTCGCTTGACACCGCCCCGCCAACAGCTATCATGGCCCGGTTGCCTCTGAGACATTGAACGGAATCACTATGCCCAGCAAGAACGTAACGGTCGTCGGCCTGCACTGGGGGGATGAGGGAAAGGGCAAGGTGGTCGACGCCTTGGCCCAGCTCTGTAAGTACGTCGTCCGCTACTGCGGCGGCGCCAATGCCGGACATACCGTCCTGGTCGGCGACCAGAAGTACGCCTTCCACCTGATCCCCAGCGGCATCCTCAACGACGGCGTGGTCAACGTCATCGGCAACGGGGTCGCCTTCGATCCCGCGGTCGCCTGCGAGGAAATCGACCATCTCGCCGACCGGGGCACCCCCGTTGGCGCCGAGAAACTCCTGATCAGCAAGGCCGCCCATGTCGTCATGCCCTGGCACAAGCTGCAGGATCGCCTCTCCGAGGAGGCCCTGGGCGGCAAGAAGATCGGCACGACCGCGCGTGGCATCGGCCCGTGCTACGCCGACAAGGCCCTGCGAACCGTCGCCATCCGCGCCGGCGAACTGGCCGACCCCGACGCCCTCCGTAAGCGCATCGGCCAGGTGGGCACCTTCAAGAGCCGTCTGCTGACGGGCCTCTACGGAGCCGACCCGCTCGACGTCGACGCCATCGCCGATGAATTCGTCGCCTTCGGGAAGCGCCTGGCGCCCCTGCTGGCCAACACCGGGGACATGCTCCGCCGAGCTGCCGACCGCAACGAGCGCATCCTCTTCGAGGGCGGCCAGGGAAGCATGCTGGATATCGACCACGGGACGTTTCCGTTCGTAACCAGTTCGTCCGTGACCGCCTGCGGCGTTCCGGCCGGGGCGGGCGTGCCCCCTTCGGCCATCGGCGACGTGATCGGCCTTCTGAAGGCCTACAGCACGCGCGTGGGGGCAGGGCCATTTCCCACCGAGCAGGACAACGATACCGGCCAGTATCTTCGTGACCGCGGTCACGAGTACGGCACAACCACTGGCCGCCCGCGGCGATGCGGCTGGCTGGACACCGCTGCTGGGCGCTACACCTGCGAGCTATCGGGCATTACCGAGGTGACCTTGGCCTTGCTCGACGTACTGACGGGGCTCGATGAACTGCAGATCTGCACCGGGTACAAGGTCGATGGCAAGCTGCTCGCCGGCTACGACCCCGACCTGCTCGCCCAGGCCGAATGCGTCTACGAAACGCTGCCCGGCTGGACTGAGGATATCACCGCCTGCCAGAGCTTCGACGACCTGCCTCCGGCCGCCCAAGCCTACGTCACGCGGGTCGAGGAACTGCTCGGCCGACCGGTAGGGCTGATCAGCGTGGGCCCCGAACGCACACAGACCATCGTTCACCATACCCAGGTGGAAGGATTGGCCTAGATGCCGCTGCGTCCCCCCAACGCGATCGAGAAGACGGCCGAGCTGCTCGGCTGCGATCCCGATCACGTTCCCCGGTCCGTCGCCATCATCATGGACGGCAACGGGCGATGGGCCAAGCAACGCGGCATGCCCCGAACGGCCGGCCACCAGGAGGGCGCCAAGCGGGTGCGCCCCATCGTCACCGAAGCCACTCGACTCGGCCTGGAAGCCCTGACGCTCTACAGCTTCTCCATCGAGAACTGGAACCGCCCTCCCGAAGAGATCGCCGTTCTGATGAACCTCTACGCCGAGTACCTGCGACAGGAACGGCATACCGTGGTGGAGAACGACCTGCGATTCCGCCACCTCGGCCGGCGCGACGGCCTACCACAGGAAGTGCTCGACGAACTCGACGAGACCAGCCGCGCCGCCGAGAACGGCCAGGGCATGACCCTCTGCCTGGCCCTGAACTACGGTTCGCGAGTGGAGATGACCGACGCCGTCCGCACCATCGGCCAACAGGTGGCCCAAGGTGAACTCTCGCCTGACGACATCGACGAGACCACCTTCTCCAACGCTCTTGACACGATCGGCCTGCCCGACCCGGACCTGCTTATTCGCACCTCCGGAGAAATGCGTCTCAGCAACTTCCTGCTGTGGCAGCTATCCTACGCGGAGTTCTATGTCACCGACGTGCACTGGCCCGATTTCCACGTGGACCAACTCCACGAGGCGTTGCGGGCCTACGTGAGGCGCGACCGCCGCTTTGGCGGCCTGAGCGGCACACCGAAGACCTGAGACTGCCCATCAAGGCCCACCGTACATGACGCCAGGGATATCCAAACGAAAGTCGGTCGCTCTCCGCATCGTCTTCGGCGCCATCGCTATCGTCGTCCTGCTGGGCATCTTGTGGCTGGACTGGCATCTGGAGCAAACCGGATCGACCATTGTCGGCCTACCGGTGGGCGTTCTCGCCGCGGTCTTGGCCTTGATCGCCTTCATCGAAATGGTCCGCTTGCTGGCCACCAAGGGGGTGGAGATCCTTTGGATCTCAGGCGGCCTGGGCGCGGTCGGCATTGCCACGCTTCCGGTGTGGTGGCAGTTGCTGGACTCCACCACGTCCCCCCAAGGCAATCACATCCTGCTCGTATTCGGCTTTCTGATGGTGGTGGTCTTCTTCGACCAAATGGTCCAACGATCCGTCGACACGGCACTACTGCGGATTTCTGCCACGGCAATGTCTGTTCTTTACTTGGGCGTTGGCTGCGCGTTGGCGCTGGCGATCCGTGTGGACTACAAGACCCCCGCATTGCTGCTCTTCTTGGCGTCGGTCAAAGCCACTGATGTCGGCGCCTACTTCGTCGGCATGACCTTCGGCAAGCACAAGCTTATCCCGGGCCTGTCCCCGGCCAAAAGCTGGGAGGGCCTCATCGGCGGGCTCGCCGCCGGAACCTTAGTGGCGGTCGGCATCGACGCCCTGACCAGCCACGTGTGGCCCTTCTGGGCCGACTGCTTCGGCTGGCCTCTCTGGCAGACCGCCGTCTTTGGCGCTGCCGTCGGCGTGGCCGGCCAGTTCGGCGACCTCTGCGAGAGCCTCCTGAAGCGTTCGGCGCACGTCAAGGACAGCGGCCAGGTCCTGCCCGAATTCGGCGGCATCCTTGATATCCTCGACTCCATTCTCATCTCCGCGCCCGTCGCCATGATCCTGCTGGCTGCGATGAAATAGCCATGGCCAAGACCCCAAAAACGCTGTACCTCATCGACGGCTACTCGCAAATCTATCGCGCTTACTTTTCTCATCGGGGAGCAATGAGCAGTAGCATCACGGGGGAGCCCACCCGCGCCATTCACGTATTCTGCCGGATGCTGCTGAATCTCATCGCCCTTCGCAAACCCGACTACTTGGCCATGGCTGTCGATGGTCCCACCGAAGAACTCGATCGCCGCAAGACCTACCCCGACTACAAGGTCAACCGCACGCCGCCCCCCGACGACTTCCGTCCCCAAGCCGACCGCATCCTGCAAATCGTCAAGGCCATGGGCATCCCCGTTATCGCCGCGAAGGGATTCGAGGCCGACGATCTCCTGGCTACCCTCGCCGATAGATTCGGCGCCGACGATCTCCGCGTCGTCATGGTTAGCCGGGACAAGGATCTCGACCAACTCCTCAACGACAACGTCTTCCTCTACGATCCGTCGAAAAACGAGCTGATCGACGCCGCCGCCATCGAAGCCGACAAGGGCTACCGACCCGACCAGGCCATCGCAATCCAGACTCTCACCGGCGATAGCACCGACAACATCCCCGGCGTGCGCGGAATCGGACCCAAGACGGCCGTCAAACTTATCGCACAGTACGGCACAGCAGAGGAGGTCCTCGCACACGCCGACGAACTGAGACCCCAACAGCGAGACAACGTGCTGGCCTTCGCTGACCAACTCCCAATCACTCGTGAACTCGTCACCCTCCGTCGGGACCTGCCACTTACACTGACACTGGCGGATCTGGCCTTCAACGGAATTCGGGGCGAAGAGGCGCGCCCCATCCTTGCCGAACTCCAGCTCACTCAAACACTCACAAGTCTTGATGCGCTTGGGGTTGGTGGCGACTCATCTCTGGATGCCGACGCCGTTGCCGCCGAGGGCGGGCGCACCACTGCCGCCGACTTCACCTACACGTGCGTTGATACGGAAAAGGCCCTTAAGTTGTTGGCCGCACAACTCAAGAAGGCCAAGCGATTCGCCTTCGACACAGAGACCACCGCTGATCCCCCCGAACGGGCAAAGCAGGCCATGTGGGCGAAGTTGGCTGGTGTCTCGGTCAGCTTCGAAACAGGGGCGGCTTACTACGTCCCCGTGAAAGGGCCGCTGGGAGCCACAACACTGCCTATCGAAGTCGTCCGAAAGCACCTCGGACCGATCTTCGCGAATCCCAAGACGATTAAGATCGGCCACAACATCAAGTTTGACCGAATTGTCCTGCAGAATGCGGGCTTCGACATAGCCGGGCCTATGATCGACACCCGAGTGGCTGCCCATGTCCTCGATTCATCTCGCATGTCCTACGACTTGAAGTCGCTGGGCGTGGATATCCTCCAGCACCAGTCCATCACCTACGCTGACGTCGTCGGTCGCGGCAAGAACAAGATCACCATCGACGCCGTTCCCGTCGAGGTCGTCACCCCCTACGCCGCCGAAGATGCCGACGTCACCTTCCGCCTGGCGGAAGTCCTTCAGCAGGAACTGGCTGATGAGGGCCTGACCCAGCTATTCGACGACCTGGAGATGCCCCTCCTACCGGTCTTGGCGGACATGGAACGGACCGGCATCATTGTCGACCCGCAGCGACTCAAGAAGATGGAGACGGAATTATCGCGCAAGGCCGATTCGTTGCGCGAGCAGATCATCGACCTGGCCGGGCGCGAATTCAACGTCGACTCCCCCAAGCAACTGGCCGCGATCCTCTTTGATGAACTTGAACTGCCCGTCATCAAACGCACCAAGACCGGCCCCAGCACTGACGCGTCTGTACTCGGCGAGCTGGCGGTCGAGCATGACCTGCCCGCCCTGGTGCTGGACTACCGCAAGCTAACCAAACTCCTCAGCACCTATCTGAAGGCGCTGGCCACTTGCATTCACCCCAAGACCGGCCGCGTGCACACCTCCTTCAACCAGGCCGGCACGGCCACCGGGCGCCTTTCTAGCAGCGACCCCAACCTCCAGAACATTCCCATCCGCACCGAGGAAGGTCGCCGCATTCGCTCGGCTTTTGTGGCGCCCAAGGATTGGCTGCTGCTGTCGGCCGACTATTCCCAGGT
The DNA here is from genome assembly GCA_964428895.1 of uncultured Planctomycetaceae bacterium. Lineage (GTDB taxonomy): Bacteria > Planctomycetota > Phycisphaerae > SM23-33 > SM23-33 > HyVt-337. The sequence goes on along the minus strand of CAYRZU010000043.1, from coordinate 22,074 downwards.
CGAGCTTCGCGTGTTGGCGCACCTCTGTGAGGATGAGACCCTCACCCAAGCCTTCTTGGATGACCAGGACATTCACCGCATCGTCGCGGCAGAAGTCTTCGATGTAGCCCTGGAGGACGTCTCCGACGACCAACGCGCCCGCGCCAAGGCCGTCAACTTCGGCATCATTTACGGCCAGGGCCCGTTCGGCCTATCGACGGCGTTGCGCATCCCTCGTCACGAGGCGGCCGACTTCATCGCCCGTTACCACCAACGCTTCGCCCGCATCAAGGAGTTCCTGGACGCCTGCATCGCTCAGGCCAAGAAGCACGGCTACGTGGAAACCATCTTCGGACGCCGTCGACGCATCGTTGACATCGACGCCAAGAACACCCAGCAGCGCAATGCCGCCGAACGATTGGCCATCAACTCCGTGGTGCAAGGATCGGCTGCCGACTTGATCAAGCAGGCCATGCTCAACATCGCCCGCCGCATCGCCCACGAAGATCGCCCCAGCCACATGCTGCTTCAGATCCACGACGAATTGGTCTTTGAAATCCCCGCCAAGGCCGTCGAGGCCGAACAGTCAATGATCGTCGAAGAGATGGCTGGCGCCATCGAGTTGAGCGTTCCCTTGAAAGTCGACGTCGGCGTCGGGCCCAACTGGATGGACGCCAAATAGGCCCTCGCTGAGCCTACTTGGCCGATTCTTGTCGAGACTGCGTCCGACGAACGTAACTGTGTTCCCCCGGGGGCGGGCCTTCTCTCGCCCCACGCGAGATAAGAAAGACCACCATCTCCGTCTGCCCAGCCGCCTCAGCCACTTGCAGCGGCGTGCACCCACAACTCCAGAACCCAACGGTGTCGATGTCGGCGCCACGATCGAGCAAGAGCTCTGCCACGTCTATGTGGCCGAACTCAGCGGCCACATGCAACGGGCTCCGTCCCGTCTTGTCGATCGGTCCGGCCAATCTGGCGGCCATTCCAGAGGCGCTCCAGAAGGGCCTTCCCGCCTCCCAGAACAAGCACGACTCGGTCTCGGCCGCATTGCCCTCGTAAAGGGCTTGGGAGAAACTCATCGTCGGCTTGGCGGGACAGCCCGAACACCAGGCCAGTCCACAAAGGCATAGTCCCACCGTCAGAGCCCATTTCATCGGAATCCCCTTTCGATGTCGGTTACGGCAGGAAGGCTTTGGGGTTCTTCAGCTTCTCGGGCAGGTAGGTTTTAGCCACAAAATCCAGCCCGTGCATGGAAAGCGCCTGCTGTTCCACACGCACCCCCATCCCAAGCATCGTCTCGATAGCTGCCTGCCACGGCTTGTGGTGCTGAATGAACGGGTCGTTCTTCATCGCGTCGGAGGCGCGTTTCTTGTCGACATCCTTGAGCGGATGCGTGGGCAGCTTGTAGTGGGTGATATCGTCGGGCGTCACGCCGATGAACTGGGCCTGCGGCACGCAGAAGTACTCGTTGAGGTGCGCGGCGTTCCCCGAGCCCACCTTCAGCGTGCGGTAGATATTGAAGTAGCCATACGGGTCGCCGTCAGTGAAGACGTAGACGGGTAACTTCTTGTCGTCAGCCAGGCGCCGAATGAACCGACGACAGGCACGACTGGGGACGCCGCCCATGGAAATCAGAATGCAGTGTTGCTTGTCGTAGAAGTTCTCCTCGACCAACCTCTCAAACATACCTTTGGTCTCAATGGCCAGGATGAACTTGGCTTCGGTCTTGAACTTCAACTCCTCGACCACACTCGGTATGGAGTAGGCCCCACTGCCGAAACGGGTGCAATCGATCTCCAGGGGCTTCTTGGTCCTACGGTCGCGGTCGATGACGATTAGCTCGCCCGCCACTGCACCGCCATGTTCGTCAGCCCGAAAGTGCAACTGCTCCCGGTTGACGCCCAGCATGGCCTCGGTGTCATCCATGACCGTGTTGGATTCATCCAGGCCAACAAAGGCGGCCTCGCCCCAGTTGTACGCCTGATAATAGGCCTCTCGCTTGGTGGAGTGACGTCCCGTGGCGACCAGCTCCTTACTCATCGCCATCATCTTCAGCGTTTGGGCGAAGGTCCGCACCGTGGAGACCGACATGGTCCGGACCTTGTTCTTCCCCTTCATTTGAAAGTACCCGTTGCGGGGCAGGTATTTCACATTGGACAAGGACCGGATGGGCAGCTTCATCTGGGGCTTCTGCCGCTTCTGGACGCGCTGGTAGACAGAAGTGGCTTCGGTGGCGATCGCCTTGATGACGCCGTCGGGGGTGGTCTTCTTGGCCATGGACAATTCCGAACGCTTAGGTCTGCGGCACTGGAGGCTGGACGGGAACCGCATCGGCCAAGCCGTACTCAACAACGCAGCGGTTGAGCAGATCAATCAGCTCGGCCCGGGAGATCGACTCCCGCTGCTGAGCCAGAACGAATCGTTCGACCTCGCCGGCCACGATTCGACCCGTCCGCGGCGCCAGGTGCCAGCTTTGACTGGCCAGTTTCGCCAGCCATGACTTATCCCACGCGGTCATCTGCCCCCGGTCGTGCACCACGCGGGTCAGCCGTCGGCCCGCCTTGCGACGCTGCCGATAGTCGGCCATCGCGATCGCCGCGGCCCCCAAGTGGACCCGGCGCAGAATCTTCATCGCCATTTCGAAAATCGCCGCGCTGGCCACGCAGGGCCAGTTGCTCCGATGCAGGTAGCACTGCACGGCGCGGGCGAGCTCCCGGGCGTCTTCGTAGTCGCCTTCGCGGCCGTCCATGGCGGCGAACATCGCGGCGGTTAGTTTCGCTTCGTCGAAACGCTCGACCCCACCGTCGCGCTTGAGCACCCGGATCGTCCGTGACTCGCTCATCCTGCCACACTCCGTAGATTGCGGTAGCTCATTCCCGTGCTCACTCCGATTCGAACAGCTCTCCCTGGTTCGGCCCGACCTCCGGATCGTTGCTGACCTGCGAGGCCTCCTGGGCGAGCTCGCCAATATCGTTGAATTCGCGGTACATGCTTGCGAAGCGGATGTAGGCGATCTTGTTGACCTCCCGCAGCAACCCGCAGGCCACATCCCCAATGAATCGCGAAGGCACTTCCCGCTCGAACTCCCGGAAGATCGCTCCTTCGGTCTCCTCGACCACTTTGCGAAGGCGATCTTCGGTCACCGGCAGCTTGTAGCACGCTTTCTGCAGACCGGCCAAGAGCTTGTCCCGTTCGTAGGGCACCCGGGATCCATCCTTCTTGATCACCGTGATTCGCAGGGCGCCCTCGACCCGCTCATACGTCGTGTAGCGCCGACCGCAGCCCAGGCATCCCCGTCGGCGACGGACCACGCGGCCGCCCTCGCTGCTGCGGGAGTCCACCACTTTGTCGTTATCTGCCGAGCAGAACGGGCACTGCATTAGCCGGTCTCGCTGTGGCCCCAGGGCAGATGCACCTCTGTCCCGGAACCGTCATCACAATATATGGGGTTGCTCGTGAGTATAGTCCCGACATATAGGGCGTCAACGGAAAAAGGTCAGATCCACAGAATTGTCCCCATTGGGCTTTTGCCTTGCCCAACCCACCGCAAACGCTACACTTCGCCCAGAAGCGGCGCTTCTGTGCCCAGACGCCCCGAGCCGCCAGGAGATACCACCATGAAACTCGGCATGATCGGCTGCGGCAGCATGGCCGGCTACCACGCACCCGAATTGACCAAGATCGACGGCGTTGACATCACCGTATGCTGCGACCTCGTAGAGGATAAGGCCAAGGCCCTCGCCAAGATCGTCGGCGCCAAGCCCTGCACCGACTTCCGCGACGTCTTCGACCTTGCCGACGCCGTCTGGATCTGCACCGAGCCATTCAACCGGGTCGAAATCGTCACCGCCTCCGCCGAGGCCGGCAAGGACATCTTCACCGAGAAGCCCGTTGCCTTAACCCTCGAAGACGCCGACCGTATGATCTCCGCCGCCCGCAGCGCCAACGTCATCTACATGCTGGGCTACTGCCTTCGGTTTTGGCAGCCCTACCGACTGCTGCACGACATCCTGGCCTCGGGCGAACTCGGCGATCTGGTCAACTGTTGGACCCGACGTTACATGCCCGCCGACTTCCGCGGCTCGTGGTACGGCAAGCAGGAGCTGTCCGGTGGCGTGGCGCTGGATTTCGGCAGCCACGACATCGACTGGCTGATCTGGCTGGGCGGCAAGGTCAAGACCGTTTTCGGCCAGACGCAGCGCGTCCGCCAAGGCGCTGCCGCCGATGAGCACGCTCAGGCGATTCTGGTCTTTGCCGGCGGCGGCATGGGCCACACCGACGTGACCTGGTGGGAGGCCGTCAACGAATCCTCCCTCGGTATCGTCGGTACGAAAGGCTCGATCGTGGTCGACCGGGCCGGCGTGGTCACGCAGAAGATGCTCGATGGCGAGGAGTTCGCCATCGACGTCGCCAGCGCCATCGCCGTCGACCCCGAGGGCAATGTGGGCATGCGCGACGGCGCCGGCCAGATCCTGCGCGTCGAGGCCGAGGGCGAAACAATCCAGCAGCACTTCGTCCGCTGCGTGCGAGAACGCCTTACCCCTGAAACCGATGCCGCGATCGGCCGCGAGGTCCTCCGGACCGTATTGGCCGTCCGCCGATCCGCCGAGACCGGCCAGGCCGTCGACTTAGACGTTTAGTGTGGTATCATAACTCGTGACCTTGCTGGGAGACCCGAAATGGACTTCAGCCACATCATGGTCGATATGGGACGACTCGGGCTGGCCGCATTGCTGGGCTCGCTGATCGGCCTGGAACGTGAAGTTCACGGCCGCAGCGCCGGCCTGCGGACCCAACTGTTGGTGGCGTTGGGGGCGGCCCTGGCCATGCTGGTCAGCCTGGAATTTGCCAACGTCTATGGCGACGAACTCGGCTCGATTCGCGTGGACCCCGCGCGCGTCGCCTACGGCGTCATGACCGGCATCGGCTTTCTTGGCGCCGGCGCCATTATCAGCTACGGCATCGGCGTGCGCGGCCTGACCACCGCCGCCAGCCTGTGGTGCACCGCCGCCATCGGCCTGGCCTGCGGGTTCGGCATGTACGGAATAGCGGTGTTGGGATCGGCATTGGTGCTCTTTGCTCTGTACGCATTGAGTTTCGTCGAACGCATGGTCCCCCACCGCCAGACCAAGCGAATCATCATCGACCTGCCGATCGCCGGTGACGCCAACATCGACAAGGTCCGACAGCTCCTCCACGACCGTGACGTGCGCATCATCAACGTGGACTACACACGCTTCGTCGACGAGGGCATGGAGACCATCACCTTCTACGTGGCTATCCCTCCGCGCACGCAGTCCGAGAGCATCCTGTCGATGACCGACGAGCTGCCTGAAATGAAGCGATTGGCCATTCTCTAGCTCGCCGCCTACCCCAGCAGGAACCGCGCCACGAAGAGCGCCGCGAACACGTACACCAGCAGCGGACACTGCCTGGCCCGGCCCGTGACCACCTTGCCCACCGCGTAGCTAATGAACCCTGCGCCGATGCCGGCCGAAATCGAATACGCCAACGGCATCATGATCATCGTCAGGAAGGCGGGCAAGGCCTCGGTGATGTCGTCCCATTCGATCTCGCGAACCGTACGGATCATCATCGAGCCCACCATGATCAGCGCCGCCGCAATCATCGGATACCGCAAGATCGGATCGCCCCACGCGTAGTGGCCCACCGCTACACCGCCGCCCACCATTTCCACTAACGGCTGAAAGATCATCGCCACCACCAAGCAGCCCGCCGTTACCAACGCCGCCAAGCCCGTGCGCGCCCCGGAGGCTACGCCCGTGATGGACTCAATGTAGCTGGTCACCGTGCTGCTACCGAGCATGGCCCCAAGCATGGTCCCGCCGGCGTCGGCCGCCAAGGCGCGATTGCCGCGAGGCAAGTGACCGTTCTTCATCAACCCCGTCCGGCTGGCCACGCCCACCAAGGTGCCGATCGTATCAAACATGTCCATCAGCAACAGGACCAAGGTGATGGTCAGCACGTGCACCCAGCCTCCCCGCATCAGCTCATGCCTTAGGTCGCCCAAGCCACCGATGAATTGCCCGGCCGTTTGCCCCAGGCCGTTCGGCTTGGCCACAACCCCGGTGAACTCCAGTGGGGCAATCCAGCCGCCCTGCCCGGCCACGAAGGTCAGCGCCGTCGTCAACAAGATGCCGATCAGGATCGCCCCCGGCACCCGCAGCGCCGTCAACGACAGCATCAGGGTCAGCCCCACCAGCGTCAGCAACGCCACCACGTTTCCCTTCATCGGGGCAAGCGTCACGAAGGTCGCCTCGCTGCCGGCGATGATGTTGCCCCACTCCAGGCCGATCAACGCAATGAACAGGCCAATACCCGCCGCAATGCCGTTCTTCAGGGACGAAGGTATGGATTCCAGGATCTTCGATCGGACTCCCAACGCCGAGAGCCCCATGAACAGCGTTCCCGAGACGAACACCAACGCCAGCGCCTCCGACCAATGCAGAACAAACGCGCCCGCCGCGGCGCCCAGGCCGCAAATTGACACGAAGAAGAAATTCTCGCCCATTCCCGGAGCCAGGGCGATCGGATAGTTGGCCAGTAACCCCATCAGCACGCACGCACCAGCGGCCGACAAACACGTGGCCATGAACACCCCGCCGGCGTCCATGCCCACCTTCGACAACAACGCCGGCTGGACGAACAGGATGTAGCTCATCGCCATGAAGGTCGTCACGCCGCCCACGACCTCTCGGCCGACGGTACTGCCGCGTTCCTTGATGCCGAACATTCACGTCTCCTTGCACTGTCCAACAGGGCGATTGTTCGGAAAACCTACCCGGGTGTCAATCGCCTCGCCTTGACGCTCTTTGCCGCGGGTGCTAGAGTTTGACGAACGGAATCCAACCTCCTACTTCGGACGCCAAGGATGGCCAAAGCGAAACCCACCAAGACCGCTAAGAACAAGACCGCTTCCCGTTCACCCGCCAAGGCCGCCAAGGGCAAGAAGGCGACCGCAAAGAAGCGCGTCAAGAAGACTGCCGCCAAGGCCAAAGCCGCCTCAAAGAAGGCGACCAAGGCAAAGAAGTCTGCGGCAAAGTCGGCGGCGCCTCTGTTCGACGCGATCGAAGCGCCGCCCGTTATCCAGCAGGCCCCAGCCAAGAAGACCTCCGGCCGGGCCCCCAGCTACGCCACCGCCGAGTCCATGGCTAAGAGCCAGCGCAGCATCTCCGTCAGTGAGTTCTTCGCCAAGAACCGCCACCTGCTGGGCTTCGACAACCCTCGCAAGGCTTTGCTGACGACCGTCAAGGAAGCGGTTGATAACGCCCTCGACGCCTGCGAGGAGGCGGGCATCTTGCCCGTGGTCGCCATTCTCATCGAGCAACTCGACGAGACCCATTTCCGCGTCAGCGTTCAGGACAACGGGCCGGGCATCGTCAAGAAGCAGATTCCCAGCATCTTCGGGCAGCTCCTCTATGGCAGCAAGTTCCACCGCCTGCGCATGAGCCGCGGGCAGCAAGGGATCGGCATTTCCGCCGCGGGCATGTACGGCCTGCTGACGACCGGTCGACCAGTGGCCATCACCTCCCGTACCGGGCCCCGCGCCAATGCCCACTACTACGAACTTCAAATCGACACGCGCAAGAACAAGCCCGACATCATCCGCGATGATGTCGTCGAGTGGGACGCCAAACACGGCACGCGCGTAGCGATCGAGTTGGAGGCCAAGTACCAGCGGGGCCGCCAGAGCGTCGATGACTACCTCCAACAGACGGCCATCGCCAATCCCCACGTCACGCTTACCTACACCGCCCCGGACGGCCGGACCGACGAGTACAAGGCGTCGATCAAGACCCTCCCGGCCATCCCCAAGAGCATCCGGCCACACCCGCACGGAATCGAGCTGGGCGTGCTGCTGAAGATGGTCGCCGACACCAAAGCCAAGACCATCCACCAGTTCCTGACCAGCGAATTCTCCCGCGTATCACCGCGGGTGGCTCAGGGAATCTTGGAAGCGGCGGAAATGTCCGCCCGTATCCCGCCCCGCAAGGTCGACGGCGAGGAGGTCAAACGCATCTACACGGCCATCCAGGGCACGAAGATCATGGCCCCGGCCACCGACTGCGTCGTGCCCATCGGGGAGGCCCAACTGGTCGCCGGCCTGAAGCACGTGGTTGACGCCGAGTTCTACACCGCCACCACGCGCAGCCCGGCGGTCTACCGAGGCAACCCTTTCGTCATCGAAACCGCCTTGGCCTACGGTAAGCCGGAGGGTGAGAAGAGGCCCGACGATAAGGATGCCCCCCCCTCCCCGCCGGCAGACGAGGACGACGACGAGGTCCAGCAACTGGCCAAGATCATCCGTTTCGCCAACCGCGTTCCACTCCAGTATCAGCAAGGCGCCTGCGCCATCACCAAGTCGGCCGTGGGGCTGAACTGGAAGTCCTACGGCCTGACCCAAAGCCGCGGCGCCTTGCCTTCCGGGCCGCTGACCCTGGTTGTCCATATGGCCTCGGTGTGGGTGCCCTTCACCAGCGAATCCAAAGAGGCCGTCGCCGGTTATCCGGAAATCATCAAGGAGCTCCGCCTGGCCCTACAGGATTGCGGCCGCAAGTTGGGCGCCCACATCCGCAAGCGAATCCGGATCAATCGGGAACTCCAGAAGCGAAGCTACATTGAGAAGTACATCCCCGCCATCGGAGAAGCCATGCGCGACATTCTCGAGCTTAAGGACACACAGGTCACGCGGTGGTGTGGAAAGCTCAAGGACGTGCTCGAAAAGAGCCGGAAGTTCTAACCCGGCGCCCGGCCGTTACTCCGAAATCGCTCCCGTCGGAACGGGGAGTGTATCCAGGCTCTGTCGGCCGGCATCCCCGGCCTCCTGCTCGTGCCAGTGCATCACGCGGGGCTCGCCAAACTGCCAGCACAGAAACACCTCCCGCCCGTCTGCCATGGCGGGAAAATCGACCACCCCCAGCCCCCAGTCTCTCAATTCCACGCCGATTTCGGCCAGTTCCCCCAGGCAGTTCTGGAGTTTTTCGACCGTCGACAAGAGCGCGTCGCGGCAGGCTTCGATCCGGTCGTTCCCGCCGGCGGCGCAAGCCGCTTCCATGACCTCGTTGAGATCCAGCAACCTCTGATAGTCTACGATGACGTCCGCCACAATCCGGCGGATCAGCACCAGCGCACGATCGGCCTGTTCCACGGTGAAGTGACGGTGTCGCGGCTGAACCGCGGTCAGATTGAGATTGGCCTCGATCGGTGTCATGGCAAAACGCCGACAGCATCAGGAGCAGCCGGCACCAGAGGTATCGGTCAAAGACCTGACCGGTCATTAGAGAAGTTCTGGACACGTCAGGGTATGCAACGGGGGGGGCATTCGGCCGTGTCGGGGAAATACCCTTGCCTATTCGCCCGCGCTTGGAGACCCTTCGGTCATGAAACCCATGGTGCATCTTTGCTACGCGGGCATGAGCGGCTCGACCACTGCGGCGCTGTCCATCGCGGCCGGTTCCGCGACGCCGTCGCGCCATGCCTACATTCTTTACGGGGCGTGCGAGCTCCGCCCGGATTATGGCAAGGCGCTGGACGCTCTGGGGTGTGAGTGGCATTACGTTCACAAGCCCCCCGGCCCGCGACTGGGCGCCTACCGCCGTGTCGCTCAAGCCATCACTAAGATGTCCGCCGGCGCGCTGCTGCTCCACGGCCAGCGGGCTTTGCCTTTGGCGATGCTCCTGGGCACGCTGGCGCCGGCTGTCCCGCGCGTAGCCGTTCACCATGGGTCGCGTTTGCTGGCCAGTTGGGCCGGACGACGCGTCTGCATCCGCTTTGCCAAACGCGCCCACCTGAGCGTCGCTGTTTCCCAGAGCATGGCCGAGAACATGCGCGCCCACTCGCGGGTGGTGGCTGCCTGCAGCCCCCTGGCGGTGATCCCCAACGGTATCGACATCGACTACTGGGCTGCCGATCCCCCGGATCACGCCGCCACGGGCCCCTGCCGACTGGCCATGATGGCCACCCTGACCGCCGACAAGGACCACCCGACATTGCTCAAAGCCCTTGGCTACCTCCGCCGCCAAGGGCGTGACGTTGTGTGCGAAATGATCGGCGCCGGGCCCCGGCGCGACCGCCTCCAGCGTTACGCCCAGCGCCTCGGGCTGGGGCGGACGGTTCGATTTGTCGGCGACCTCACCCAGGACACCGTCCGACACCTCCTGCACGAGGCGGACATCTGCTGCCATGCCACGCTTCGCGAATCGTTCGGCCTGAGTGTAGCCGAAGCGATGGCCGCCTCTCGCCCGATCGTGGCCACGGACGTCCCCGGCGTCGCCGAGCTGGTCGACCACGGCCGCACCGGCCTGCTCACCCCCGTGGGAGACGCCCGCGCCATGGCCGGCGCGATTGGCCGCCTGATGGACGAGCCGGACCTCGCCCCGCGATTGGGCGCCGCGGCGCGACTCGAAGCGGCCACCCGTTGCACCCAAGAGCGAATGGCCGGAGACTACGAACGCGTGATCGACGACTTGCTCGATCAATGCCCGCAAGCGTGAGGCAACATGTTCGGCTTCTATAACCTCAACAAGCCCGTGGGACCAACCAGCCACGATCTCGTGGCCGGCGTCCGCCGCCTTCTCGGCCGAGGCGTCAAAGTTGGGCATGCCGGCACGCTCGACCCCTTTGCCGGCGGAGTCCTCGTGATCTGCGTGGGCCCGGCGACACGCCTGGCCGACTACGTCCAGGGGACCGCGAAACACTATACCACCCAGGTCACCCTGGGGGGCACATCCGACACCGATGATCGCCAAGGACGGATCACCCCCACGCCGAGCGCCACCCCGCCGTCGGGTGATGCCGTTGAAGCCGCGATCTCGAAGTTCATCGGGCCCATCCAGCAGCGTCCGCCGGCTTACTCCGCCATCAAAGCCGATGGCCGGCGTGCCTACAAGTTGGCCCGCGACGGACACCCGCCCGAACTTGCGTCGCGCGAAGTTCATATCCATGACCTCCATCTGCGATCCTACACCTATCCTTCCCTCGATCTCGACATCACCTGTGGCGCCGGGACCTACATCCGGGCCCTGGCGCGCGACATCGGAGAACACTTGGGTGTCGGCGGCTATTGCAGCGAATTGACACGCCAGGCGCTGGGCCCATTCACGCTCACAGCCGCCGTCGATATCGGGCGCCTCGACCCCGCCACCGATTTGATCCCGCCAATCGTGGCCCTTCCGGACATGGCGACGTGCGAGGTCCTCCCGGAGGCCATCATCGATCTCACCCACGGCAAGCGCCTGTCCTTCGATGTGCTGCACCCCCCCCCGGACGGCGCAGACGGCCGCCGCGAAGTCGCCTTATTGGATGTCGAGGGGAATCTATTGGCCCTGGGCGAATCTCGCCGCGACGCCGCCTGCGTTCAGCCCACCAAGGTCTTCATCAGGAGCTAGGGCGCATCGATCTTGTCGATGCGACGTTTGTGACGACCCCCCTCAAACTCGGTTGTCAACCACATGTCCACCACCTGCAGCAGCATCTGGGGCGCAATCATTCGTTGCCCCAGCGACATGATGTTCGAATCGTTGTGACTCCGAGCGAATTCGGCGCTGGCAAGGTCCCAGCAAACCGTGGCGCGGATGCCAGGAATCCGGTTGGACACGATCGCCTCGCCGTTGCCCGACCCGCCCAGCACAATCCCGCGTTCGCATTCGCCATCGGCAACTGCCTGGGCGGCCGGCCGAACGAAATCAGGATAATCGCACGAGTCGGCGGAATTAGTGCCGAAGTCGACCACCTCGTGCCCGGCCGCAGCCAGATGGGCCTTGATCTGAACCTTGTAGTCAAATCCGGCGTGATCGGATGCGAGAGCTATCTTCATGGGGGACCCTACGGGGAATCACTGTTTCTGCATGTCACAGCCCACGCGCCGCATCTGCTCTACGAAGCGGGGGAACGTCTTTCGGATGCAATCGATGTTCGTGATGACGGTCGTACCTTCGGCCCCAAGGGCCGCCACAGACAGCGTCATCACCATGCGATGGTCGTTGAGACTGTCCAACTCGCAGCCCTTCAGCTTGCTCTGGCGAATCACCAACCCGTCCGGTCGCTCTTCGACGTTGCAGCCCATCGCCTTCAGCGCATCGAACATCGCTTTGACGCGGTCGCACTCCTTATGGCGGCAGACCTCCGCGTTGGTCAGAACGGTCTCGCCCTCGGCAAAGGCGCCGACGACCGCCATGAGCATGAACTGGTCGATGAAGTCGTTGCAGTCGACCGTCGTTCCGGCCAGTGTGCTGTGGCGGGCCACCACGCCACCGTCCGTAATCTCGATGTCGGCGCCCATCCGCTTGAGAACGTTGACCACTTCCTTGTCGCCCTGACAGTCCTCGGAGTCCATGCCCGGAATGCGGACCTCGCTATTGGGCGTAATAACCGCCGCCACGATCGGATACAGCGCCGCCGACCAGTCCAAGGGGATGGTCACATCAAACGCGTCCCAATGGCCGTGCCCGCGAATCAGATATCGCTCAAAGTTCTCGTTGCTGTAGTCCACGCCGCAGCGGCTCAACCAGTGGAGCGTCATGTCGACCCAAGGCTTCTCGCCCGGCCGATGGACGATGATTTCGCTGGGGGCCTCTCCCAAAGTCGCCGCGATCAGCAGCGCCGAGACCGGCTGGGAATCCAGGCCGTCGATTTCCGTCTTGCCCCCCTTGAGCCTACCCCGGACAACTAGCGGCGCGTGCCCGTCGCCCTTGGTCGAAACCGCCCACGCGCCGAGCCCGTGCAGTGCGTCGATCAACGGCTGACACAGTCGAAGATGACGCAGTGATTCATCTCCCGTCAGGACCGTGTAGCCCTCGCAGCATGATGCCAGCGCCGCGAAGAACCGCAAGATAATGCCGCTGTTGCCGCAATCGACCACGGCGTCGGGCGTGGCCAGCTTGCCGCCGGTACCGGTCACTTCCCACACATCCTCCGCCTTGGGCCGCACCCGGGCGCCGAGCATTTCCAACGCATCAATGCCCCGCAGCCAGTCGTTCGAGACGGCCGGCGCTTCAATGTGGCTCGTGCCTTCAGCCAGGGCCGCCATAATCAACGCCCGGAACGAATGGCTTTTATTAGGCGGCACGGTTACCTCGCCGCGTAGTCGCTGGGATCCACCTATCGACAGGTCCATACGTGCTCCTTTGTGATCGGCTATGCTACGGACCGGCCGCGCCCAATGCAAGGTGCCGCCCCCCCTCCCCGCTGCGCAAAGCAACAGCCCACAGGACACCTCGTCCCGTGGGCCGTGCCGCCCCCACATGTCGGCCGCGACCGAGACGCCTCGCCGAGCCGTCCGATCGCCAAACCGATCGGGCCTACTCGTCGTCTGCTTCGGCCGGTGCTTCGGCCGGTGCTTCGGTTTCCGGTTCCGGCGCCGGTTCAGCCAGGTCGCCGTCGTCCGGGCCGCTGATCTTGGCCAGGACGCCCGCGCGGATCTCTTCCACCACGTCGGCGTTCTCACTCAGGAAGTTCTTGGAGTTCTCGCGACCTTGCCCCAGCCGCATGTCCTGGAAGCTGTACCAGGCGCCCTGCTTGAGGACCACTTCGTGCAACACCGCCAGGTCGAGCAGATCGCCGATGTAGCTGATCCCCGAATCGAACATGATGTCGAATTCGGCGGTCCTAAACGGCGGCGCCACCTTGTTCTTGACCACGCGGACGCGAGCACGGCAACCGATGGCCTCCTCGCCTTCCTTAATGGTACTGCCGCGGCGGATGTCCAGCCGCACCGAGCTGTAGAACTTCAGCGCGTTGCCGCCGGGGGTCGTTTCCGGGCTGCCGAACATCACGCCGATCTTCATGCGAATCTGGTTGATGAAGATCACGCAGGTGCGACTCTTGCTAATCGCGCCGGTCAGCTTCCGCATGGCCTGGCTCATCAGGCGGGCCTGCAGGCCCACGTGGGTGTCGCCCATTTCGCCTTCGATCTCCGCCTTGGGGATCAAGGCCGCCACCGAGTCGATCACCACCACATCGACCGCGTTGGAACGGACCAGCATTTCGCAGATTTCCAGAGCCTGCTCCCCGGTATCGGGCTGACTGATCAGCAGGCTTTCCAGGTCCACGCCCAGCTTGCGGGCCCAGGTGGGGTCCATGGCGTGCTCGGCGTCGATGAAAGCCGCCACGCCCCCTTCCTTCTGGGCGCTAGCCAAAACGTGCAACGCCAGCGTGGTCTTGCCCGAACCTTCCGGCCCGAACAGCTCGCAGATTCTCCCACGAGGCATGCCCCGACCGCCCAGGGCCAAGTCCAAACTCAGCGCGCCGGTGGGAATGCCGGGGACCGCCCGGATCGCATCCTTGGACAGCGTCATAATGCTGCCGACGCCGTACGTTTTCTCGATTTGTTTGAGGGCCGTATCCAACGCATCGCCACGTTTCTTCTCGGTGGCGTCCGTGGGGGCTTCGGTCTCGGTCTTCTTTGCTTTCTTCGCGCTCTTGGCCATCGTTGTCACCATTGTGGGGGCTCCTTCAAGTTTGCCCCACTATCTGTGGGGCCGCATCCGTGCGGCCAAAGTGTATGGTATATGTTCGGGTATGCCAACCCAAAATCTTTAGCGATGTAAGTTTTTTTCTGCCCGGGTCTACGGCCATTTCCCCGGATTGTAGGGCTCGTTCTGCGGCCCTGCAAGCGTCCAGACTCTAACCTAGGGAGCATCTGGCCAGCGGAGCGTAAATCGGCCCGGACTTCGTCAATTCGCTCGAATACAGCGTCAATTCCGCCACCTTGCCCCGCCCGTACCCGCGGCTGACGCCCTCGACCATCGAACGGATCGGCTCGGGATCGCGGGCGTAGCGAATGCGAGCCAACGTCACGTGCGGTTTGAAGGGCCGATGTTCGACCGGAAAGCCCCCCTCGCCCAGCCCCTGTCCTAACAGCCGATGCAGTTCGGAAAGCCCGCCGCTCGGGTCAGCCACGGTCGCCCAGATCATCCGCAGTCTCTTGCCGGCAGGCGGCACACACACCAACCCGTCGACACCCACCTCGAACGACGACACCTGCTCGGCCGCCCGTTGGGCAACCGCATGGGCGGCCATGATGCGGTCGTCCGGCGTGTCCCCCAGGAAATGCATCGTCACGTGCAGGTTCTCGGCGGCCACGCATTTGGCCTTGACGTCCGGCGGCAGGCGCCGCGAGATGGCCTTGGCTAGGTCCAGCCGGATCGGTTCCGGCAGATCCACCGCGAAGAACGCCCGTACGCTCATCGGTTAGAACCCCACGATCCGGTCGAACTCAGCCAATCGGTCGTCGATGCCCGCTCGGTCGGCGGCCAGCAAGGCTGCCAACGAGAAATCCTCCAAGGTAATGCTGGCCGTCACCGTGCCGTACCCGACCGCCTTACGAACACTCGCCACGTCGGAAGCATCCACCGACGCCAGATACCCGATCATCGCCCCGGCGAAGCTGTCGCCGGCGCCGGTGGGGTCGACCACGTTGCGAACCGGGAAACTGGGCAAGGCGTAGACCTTCTCGTCCATGAACAGCAAACTGCCGTGCTCTCCCTTCTTGACGACCACCAGGCTGCGAACCGTCTGCAGCAGTTCCAGCCCAGCCGTCACCACGTTCTGATCGCCCGTCAGGAGCTTGGCTTCGGAATCGTTCAGGATGATCGCGTCGATCTTCCCCAGCAACTCCATCAGCATATCCCGCTCGGTGTTGATCCACAGATCCATGGTATCGGCCGCGACGAATGTGGGCCCCCTGAGCTGGCCGAGCAGTTCAGCCTGCAACGCCGGGTGCGTGTTGGCCAGGAACACATACCCGCTATCTCGGAAGCTGTCGGGAATGGTCGGGCCCGCTTCGCCCAACACGTTCAAGTCGACGGCCACGGTGTCGCGCTCGTTGACATCGTCGTGATAACGCCCGTGCCAGCGGAACGTCTTGCTGCCGGGCCGGACCTCCAGACCCGCCAGGTCGATCTGGTCGTTGGCTTCGAGCGGAGCGAGGAAACCGTCCGGGCAATCCTCACCCACCACCCCCACCAGCCGCACCGGCGAAAAGAAGCTCGCCGCCTGCGAGAAGTAGATGCTCGAACCGCCCAGGATCTCCTCAGCCTTGCCGGCCGGGGATTCCACCGTGTCGATCCCAATACTGCCGGTTACCAACAGACTCATACGATCACCTCTAGCTTCGCTGGGCGAGGCATCGATCGATGCGGGCCAGCGTCTTGTCTTGTCCTAGGATCAACAGCGTATCGAAGATGGCCGGGCTGACGGTCGTGCCCGTCACTGCCACGCGGATCGGCTGGGCGGCTTTGCCCATGCCGACCTCGTTGGCCTCGCAGTATTCGGTCACGAGGGCTTCCATCGCCTCGGCCGTCCATTCGCAATCGGCCAGCTTCTCTCGCAGGTCGGCCAGCACGGCCCAGCCGGCGCCTTCGTTCTTCTCTAGCACTTTGGCCACAGCCTTGGCGTCATAATCGTACGCGTCGTCGGCTGCGAACAGGACGCCGCACTTGCCGACCACATCCTCGAACGTCCGCATGCCCTTGGCGGCGTCGAGCAGCGTTATCAGCAGCGCGTCATCGTCAGCCGGGATGGGTGTTTCGGCGTGGGCGAGGTAGTCCTTGAACGCTTCCAAGCGGCGGGCGTCCGTCGCAGCCGCGATCGCGTCGGTATCGAAGGCCGACAGCTTGTCACGGTCGAATTTCGCGTTGCTCTTACCGATGCGGTCGAGGCTGAACATGTCGACCATCTCGGCCAGCGCAAACTTCTCCACATCCCCGCCGGGGTTCCACCCGAGCAAGGCCAGGAAGTTGACCATCGCTTCCGGCAGATAGCCGGCCTTGCGGAAGGCGTGGACCTCCACGTCCCCGTCGCGCTTGGACAGCTTTCGCCCCCGCATGTCCATGATCAGCGGCAGGTGGGCGTAGCGGGGCTCGGCAAAGCCGAACGCCTCTCGCAGCGATTTCTGGCGCCAGGTTTGGCCCAGGAATTCTTGCCCGCGGCAAACGAGCGTCACGCCCATCAGGTGGTCGTCGACCACGTTGGCCAGGTGATAGGTCGGATAGCCGTCGGCCTTGAGGATCACGAAGTCATCCAACTGGTCGGCCGGAACGGTAACATCCCCGAAGACCTCGTCGTGGATCGTCACATCGGAATCCGGGCACAGCACGCGGACGACCACGGGTCGGCCTTCGGCGCGGGCGGCTTCGGCGTCGGCGGGGGTCGGCAGTACGTCCGGCCTGCTGTAGCGGAAGCTGATCTTGGCGGCCTCGGCCTCGGCGCGGAGGGTGGCCAACTCTTCAGCCGTCTCGAACGCGTAATAAGCCTTGCCCGCATCGAGCAACTGCTGAACGTGATCGCGATAGATATCCAGCCGTTCGGACTGCCGATACGGCCCGGCGCCTCCGCCGGCGTCGAAGCCTTCATCCCACTCAATGCCCAGCCAGCGAAGGTCGTCGAGGATCTTCTCGACGGCTGACTCGTCGTGACGGGCCCGGTCGGTATCTTCGATCCGGAACAGAAACACTCCGCCAGCCTGCTTGGCCAGGCAATAGTTGAACAGCGCCGTCCGCGCCCCGCCCACGTGCAGCCAACCGGTCGGCGAGGGGGCAAAACGGGTCTTGACGATATCACTCACGCCGGACTCCTTTGCTCAATCCGGCTACGGTAGTCGGCCGATACGTCCATTTCAACCACCAGCGGCCGTGGGCAACGCAGTTGCAGACCCTTGACGTCTCGACGCGGAATCACGCCCGAACGGGCCACCGGAACTCCTCGCCCTGAGGTCGCATCCCCCCAAGAAGTGTATGTCTCCAGAGACCGTCTTGGCATCTCGTCACGGCTGGCGTCCCCCAACGGCGATATCCTGTGAGATGTAGTGCCGAAGAAACAATAGGTCCTTCTCAGAGAACCCATCTTCAAGATAGAAGCAGGGATTCTGGGCCCTTCCTGCGAGAAGCTCCGGCCTTTCGGAAACACCAATGACGAGGAAGAGAACTTGGACTCCTTTCCGGGATGCGACCTCCAAACACCGCTCAGTCAGTTGCCGGAAATCGCCTCCGCTTGCCAACGCCTTCGAATCAACAACAAGTAGCACGTAATCCCAGCATCGCAACTCGTCTTCCAATACTCTCTCGAAGTACGTGCGCTGATCCTCCTGATGTGACCACGAAAGGGGAACTGCACCTTCTCTGAAGATAAAATTCCACACGAACTCCCCGTCTGGCTTCAGGTTAAGTGGGTAGTGAACGATGACTCTTGCTCGCAGTCGATGACGAACTTCACTTAGCTTCTCGGTGTTGCCCGCTGCCAGATTCAGGCTGACAAGAAACGTATCTACGTGATTATGGAACCCAAAGTAGTCGATGTATTCTAGCACATGGACGTTTCGATCACGTGCAAGCCGCTTCTTCTCTACCCCCGTCCTACTGCCCTTGACGCTTAACATGTAGTGAGGCGGCGTCGAACGAGATGAAGCTGCGAGCCTGTCGAGTGCCAACGTGATGTCAGGGTCGCCCAGGCTGTAGCCGAGCATGAGAACGGAGTTCTCACTGAAGATACGTTGGAGCATTGAGGAGTATGCTTCACTCCCGACCAGTTTCTGGTACCTCCGTTGTCCGAGCACGACCGTCTCAGGTACGTCAATATCCCCATGCAGCTTCACGATAGCCTTCTGGCCACTTGGAAGGTGAACCAGTTTGTCCATATCGGTAAGCAGTATGCGCTCAATGTATCGGCCATGAATCTGCGAGAAGGCCCTTTCAAGAAGATTGTCATAATTCGTCGTAAGGAACAAATTTACCGGCGTTGCCGCGATCAACTCATGCAGCATTGAAGGGACAATTCCGTCAGGGCCAAACACCGTCTTGAGGAAATCTCGAATCTCGTCAAGGCCTACCCCATCGATGAGTTCCTCAGCTACGAGAAGGTGGTCCCCCTTCCCCAGATGCGCCGTCAGGTCCGCAACGACTGACGCAGGAAGCAAGCCGTTCTTAGACTACCACACCGAGAATGAAAAGGACTATCGAGGCCAAATTGAGCCGGCTGGTCCATTTCGAAAGACACTTGGCCCGTTCCGAACCCTCGGCCTCTGCCTCAAGATTCTTAATCTGGCATTCATGCCCTTTGTTTGCCGTCAAGAAGGAGACCAATGTCGCCAGTATGCTGACGGCAAAACCTGCCCATGCTGCAACCAGGAGACAAACCATCCGCTTGTTTGGCCCCGGACACACTCTCTCTATGAAGAGCAGTGAAAGCGCCAACGCTCCAGACGCAAGCGTGAGGATCCCCTTATCGAACGCTGTTTGCTGTTCATAGAGCCCTTTGAGGAGGACATTTCGATAGTCCCTCTTGGATGCGCGGTAGTCTTCCAGTTTCTTGGCGTGCTCGTCCGACATCGTGATTCACCCCTGTATCAGAAGGCATTGCATTGTAACGCTCTCTCTGATCAACGCAACATGGCGATTTGTGACCAGTTGGTAGGGTGCGTAGCTGTGCTACGCACGCAGGGAAGTGTGGCCCGATCAGAAGCGCGGCGTGCGTAGCGAAGCTACGCACCCTATGAGGGTTCCGGACACGTGTTGTCGCCCGCCCTGCCGCTCTATAGAATGCCAAGTCCGATGAACGACAACAACACAACTGAACCGACCGGTGGCGAGGACGCCCCGGCCAAGCTCGATTTCGTCCGCCAGATCGTGGCCGATGACTGCAAGAGTGGCAAATGGGACGGCCGCGTGGTCACGCGGTATCCGCCCGAGCCGAACGGCTATCTGCACGTGGGCCATGCGGTCCATATCTGCCTGAATTTCCGGCTGGCCCGCGATTTCGGCGGGCAGTGTCACCTGCGCTTCGACGACACCAACCCCGTCGCTGAAGAGCAGGAATACGTCGACGCCATCATCGAGGACATCCGCTGGCTGGGCTGGGACTGGGGCGAGCACCTCTACTACGCGTCGGACTACTTCGGACAGCTTTACGACTGGGCCGTCCAGCTCATCAAGGCCGGCAAGGCCTACGTGTGCGACCTGTCGGCCGAGGAAGGCAGCAAGTCGCGCGGCACGCTGACCAGTCCGGGCACGAACAGCCCCTACCGCGGCCGATCCGTGGAAGAGAACCTCGACCTGTTCGAACGAATGAAGACCGGTGAGTTTCCCGACGGCTCGCGCGTGCTGCGAGCCAAGATCGACATGGCCTCGCCCAACGTGCTGCTGCGCGACCCGGTCATGTACCGCATCCTACATGAGACCCACCACCGCACCGGCGACGACTGGTGCATCTACGCCACCTACGACTGGGCCCACGGGCAGAGCGATTCGATCGAGACAATCACGCACTCGATCTGCACGCTAGAGTTCGAGAATCACCGACCCTTGTACGACTGGTACCTCGACCAGCTTGGCGTCTACCACCCGCAGCAGATCGAGTACGCCCGCATCAACGTTAGCTTCACGCTGACCAGCAAGCGGAAGCTGCGTCGCCTGGTCGAGGAAGGCCACGTTGCCGGCTGGGATGATCCGCGCATGCCAACGGTTCAGGGCCTTCGACGACGGGGCTATACCCCCGAATCCATCCGCGAATTTGCCAAGGTCGCGGGCGTTTCCAAGGTCAACACCATCATGGATGTCACCGTCCTGGAGAATTGTCTGCGTCAGGATCTCAACCAGCGCGCCCCGCGACGGATGGCGGTGCTCAATCCGCTCAAGGTCGTCATCACCAACTACCCCGAAGGGCAGACCGAGCAACTCCCGGCAATCAACAATCCCGAAGATGAATCCGCCGGCACGCGGGACGTGCCCTTCGGCCGTGAGATCTACGTCGAACGCGAA
The DNA here is from genome assembly GCA_964428895.1 of uncultured Planctomycetaceae bacterium. GTDB lineage: Bacteria > Planctomycetota > Phycisphaerae > SM23-33 > SM23-33 > HyVt-337. The sequence continues at coordinate 1,324 of CAYRZU010000043.1, read as the reverse complement.
GACTTCATGGAGGACCCGCCCAAGAAGTTCCACCGGCTCAGCCCGGGCAAGGAGGTCCGCCTCCGTTACGCGTTCTTCATCACCTGCACCGATTGTCTCAAGGACGCCGAGGGCAACATCACGGAACTTCACTGCACCTACGACCCCGCCACTCGCGGCGGCGACAGTCCCGACGGCCGAAAGGTCAAGGGCACACTGCACTGGGTCTCTGCCGAGCATGCGATCCCAGCCGAAGTGCGCCTGTACGACCGGCTGTTCACCAAGGAAGACCCAGAGCAGGTTGAAGAAGGTCAAGACTTCACCGCCAACCTGAATCCCCACTCCCTCGACATCCTGACCGGCTGCATGCTGGAGCCGTCCCTAGCGGGCGCCGAGGCCGGAAGCCGTTGGCAGTTCGAGCGGAAGGGCTATTTCTGCGTCGATCCGGACTCGACCGACAACGCCCCGGTCTTCAACCGCACGGTCACCCTCAAAGACACCTGGGCCAAGCTGCAAAAGGCGGGGAAGATGTCTTGATTGGCGATTGCGGATTGAGCAGTAAAGCAAAGGGCCGCGGCGCTTCTATTCCGCAATCCACAATCTGCATTCCGCAATCGGACTCACGGCGAGGGGTCGGTGACTTCCTTATAGAACGTCACGCAGTCGTTGCGCTGCTCGGAGGCCATCCATTTCATCGCCGCCAGCGGGTGCTGGTTGAGCTTGCCCGTCAGCATGTAGGGCAGGTGGTAGCCCCAATGCAGCGTCTCCTGCAGCGGCAGGATGACTTCGGGGATGACCTTCAGCAGCGGGACGATGTTGAACTTCGGGTTCTTCAGGAACCCCATCAGCAACTCCAGCGGGCAATTGCCTGATCCGCGACCCAGGCCGAACAACGTGCCGTCGACGTAGTTGGCGCCCTTGATGATGCCTTCGATGGTGTTGGCGAAGGCGAGCTGCTGATTGTTGTGCGTGTGGACGCCCACTTCCTTGGTCTTGAGGTACTTCTGGAACTTCGAGACGTAGAAGTCGACTTCCTCGCTATACAGCGCCCCGAAGCTGTCCACCACGTAAACGGCCAGGGCCTTGGTCTCTTCCTCAAGCTGCTGGAGGGCTTCATCCAGGAACTGCGTGCCCTCGATGGAGATGGCCATGATGTTGATCGTGCACTCGTAGCCCTTCTCGGTAGCGTTGCGGGCCAGGTTGATGGCCTTGTCGACGTCCTTGACGTAGGTGGCCACGCGGATCATGTCGACCACGGACTCATCGCACGGCAGGATGTCTTCGGCGACGGCCTTGTGGGCGTCCTGCATCACGGCGATCTTCGTGCCGTTGCGGTCGATGCCGT
>CAYRZU010000042.1:3665-29959 GCA_964428895.1 uncultured Planctomycetaceae bacterium | reverse complement strand
GAGGATGGCCTATTCCCGGGTGTCACCCGGTTTACGCCGGGACATTCAGACGCTATGCTTTCGGCCCAATAGTCGTGATGCCAACGAGCTTCTCAGGAGAAATCATGAGCATCCCTCGCCCCGAACATCCGCGGCCGCAGTTTATACGCGACACTTGGCTGAATCTCAACGGTCAATGGCAGTTTGAAATCGACAGCGGCAACTCCGGTCTGAAGCGTGGTATGAAGGGCCGCGAGTTGACCGGTGAAATTGCCGTGCCCTTCTGCCCCGAGAGCAAGCTGTCGGGCGTGGCGGAGGTCGACTACCTCAACGCGGTGTGGTACCGGCGCGAGGTCAGGATTCCGGCCGACTGGGCCGGCCAGCGCGTGTTCCTGCACTTCGGGGCGGCCGATTTTGACACCACCTGCTGGGTCAACGACCAAGAGATCGGCCGACACCGTGGCGGATGGGTGTCATTCAGCTTCGATATCTCCACCGCCGTCGCCGCCGGAGAGATCGCCACCATCGTGGTTCGCTGCCGCGACAGGACCCGCGGCAACCAGCCGCGCGGCAAGCAGAGCCCGGAATACGGCTCCTACGGGTGCTTCTACACCCGCACCACCGGCATCTGGCAGACGGTGTGGCTCGAGGCTGTCCCGCAGACGTTCATGAAGCGGCCCCACATCGTGCCGGACCTGGCCAATAAGACGTTCCGACTGTCCGTGCCGCTGTCGAGCAACCCCGCCGGTGGCAAGATTCGGGCCACCGCCAGCTTCGACGGCAAGGAAGTCGCCACGGCCGAAGTCGCCGCCGACCTGGATTTTTCTCCGATGCTAGATCTGGTCATTCCTGAGTCGGACCTGTACTTGTGGGGCCCCGGCGAGGGCAACTTGTATGACATGACGCTGGAACTGCTGGCCGCCGACGGCTCGGCGCTCGATAGCGTGAAGACCTACTCCGGCATGCGGTCGATCACCATCACCGGCAAATGCGTCAAGATCAACGGCAAGAGCGTGTTCCAGCGGCTGGTGCTGGACCAGGGCTTCTACCCCGATGGCGTGATGACGGCGCCCTCGGACGCGGCCTTACGGGGGGATTTGGAGCTGGCCATGGCGGTCGGCTTCAACGGAGCTCGGTTCCACGAGAAGGTCTTTGAAGAACGATCCCTCTACCACGCCGATCAGCTCGGCTTTCTGATCTGGGGCGAGTATGGCGATTGCGGCCTGGAGATGACCGAGCCGCCCATGATGATGACGACCGAATGGCAGGACGCGATCTATCGCGACCGCAACCACCCCTGCATCGTCGGTTGGGCCGGCCTATGCGAGACGGTCCTGCCCATGGAAGACGACCCCGACCAACTCGACGACCTGATGCATTCGATGGTGCTCTCCGTTCGCAACGGCGACCCCACGCGGCTGGCGCTGGATAGCTCCGGCGGCTGTCACCGCGTGCGCGATATCGACGTATACGACTATCACGACTACAACCAGGACCCGGCCAAGATCGCCAGCATGTTGCAGACCGTTACCGAAGGCAACCCGCCCACCGACTGGCGAGGCCACGACAAGGAACCCAGTACCCCCTTCCGCGGTCAGCCTTTCTTCCTGAGCGAGTTCGGAGGCACGGGCTGGAACCCGAATTTGCCCGAAGGCGACGAGGCCTGGGGCTACGGCGACCGTCCGCAGAATGAGGAAGAGTACTACCAACGATTCAAGGGCCTCTGCGACGCGGTGATGGACAACCCCGATGTGTTCGGCTACGTCTGGACGCAGATCGTCGATGTCGAGCAAGAGCAGAACGGCATCTACTTCTACGACCGTTCGCCAAAGTTCGACGTGGCCCGCCTCAAGGAGATCCAATCCCGAAAGGCTGCGATCGAGGAATAGGCGGCAGGATCAAACACTCAGCTCGCCAGAGATTCACATCAACGAGGCCCGTCCCCCAGCCGGGGAGGGCCTCTTGTCTTTTTGCGTTGTTCCACGAGGGCGAGGTGTTAGAATTCGCTCGGAAGAGGGTTGCATGTCCAGTCGGTGGGGCTGGGGACACTCGGCCTCAGGGATTGCGGAAAGGGCGAGCAATGGGAACCATTCGGTTCTTCACGGGCGCAGGGATCCTGCTTGCGGTCAGTTTCCTGGTGACATCGATGGCATCTGCGGCCTACGAGCCGGGCAAGACCCAGGCCCACGGGATGTACCTGGAGGCCACGGAGACGTATCTGCCCGAGATCGGCTACGATGGCGCCTGGGAGTACGTCATCAACTGTTACACCGACGGCAGCGCCAGCAATGACTTCATGATGTGGGGGTTCGCCAACGCCGACATCCTGAACTTCGCCGATGGCCTGGGCGGCTGGGACCCGGACTACCAGCAGAACATCTATCAACGATGGGATGGCGCCGCCGCCTGGCGGAACAACTACCTCGGCTGGCACGGCTACAGCGGCCCGGCCGACGCCGCACTCGACTACGCGTCCTACGAGACCGACGGCGACGGCCTGTGGGAGCTCTCCGCCCGACCCGACGCCATGAACAACACCTGGGCGGCCCCGGGCGAGTACGCGTGGACCTACGAAATCCAGTCCTGCGCGTATGATGTCGACCAGGGCGCCAGCTACTCCGACTACGATGGAACGGGTCACATCGCCGGACAAGACGGCTTGTACATGACCAATTGGGCGACCGGCTTATTCTCTTCCGGACACAATCCCGGGCTGTTGTGGTCCCTGCGGGTGGTTGTGCCCGCGCTGCCATTACCGACATGCTGGTGCCCGTGGGCCGATACCGGCCAATACTACGACGGGGAGTTAACCTGGTCGCTGCCGAGCTTTGGCTTCGATCACGGCGCGGGAGGGCTGTATCCGATCTTGGGCCTGTCCGAAGGCAGCACCGCTCCGCCGCCGGAAGGTTGGGCCGAGATCATCGAGTTGATCTGCAACGCCATCGGCACGCAGAACATGGACTACGACATCGACGGCGACTATGACGTCGACGAAGACGACGTGATCTACTTCATTGAGAACATGGTCGGCTACGACCCCGATGGCGACGGGGACGACGATGGCTTCGGCACGGCGCGAGGGGATTTGAACTTCGACGGCGTCGTCAACGCCACGGACCTGGTGATTCTCCACGGGTCGTTCGGCGAATCCGGCGGACACGTCACCTACGGCGACGGCGATCTAAATTGCGACAACAACGTCAACGCGACGGACCTGCAGGTGCTGAAGGTCAACTTCGGCTTCTCGGCCGGCGGGGGCGTTCCCGAACCGACTGGCTTGGCCTTTCTAGGGCTCGGGGCCTACGGGCTATTGCGGCGAAGGAGACACCCATGAACGCGCGAGTGATGATATCGGTTGTCCTGGTCGGGCTTCTGACGGCATCGGCCACGGCCGCCTACGATCCGGGCAAGATTCAGGCCCACGGGATCTACATGGAGGTCGTCAATTACGAAGATATCGGCGACGGCAACTTCGAGTACGTGATCGACTGCTATTCCGACGGGTCGACCTTGCTGGACTACATGGTCTGGGGGTTCGACAACAGTGACGTCCAGAATTTCCACGACGGCCTGGGCGGCTGGGACCCCGACTACCAAGCCAACATCTACCAACGCTGGGACGCCACCGCGGCCGGCAAGGACTTCTTTCCCCCCTTCGGGAACGACCCGACGCTGGATTATCCGTCCTATGAGACGAACTACGACGGCGTGTGGGAACTGCCCGCCGGAGCGCCCTACGTCAGGGACAACCCCTACCACCAGCCCTACGAGTACGCGGGGATGGGCCAGACCATCTCCTGCGCCTATGACGTGGATGCCGGCCAGACCTACGGCGGCGGGCACGTGGCCGGTGGGGACGGGGTGTACCTAGAGGCCTGGCACCAGGACATCCAGTCCGAAGTCGGTCTACTGTGGACCACGCGCGTGGTCGTGCCGGGCGATTGGTTCGGCTGGTATGACCCGGACACCGGCTGGGGCGGCGGGGACATCTACTACCAAGGCGGCTATTTCGAGGGTGACTTATTGTGGTCGATTCCCAGCTTGGGCGGCGGCCACGGAACCGGCGGCCAGTACCCGGTGCTGAACATGCCCAGCTACCCGCCCCCGCCACCGGAAGACGTGCATCCGGACGAGTTTTGCTGGCACATCGGGGACTATCCGCCCGGCGATTGGGACCTCGACGGTGACGGCGATTGCGACGAAGACGACTTCATTATATTCATCGAATACTTCGTCGAGTGGGACAACGGCGTGATCAGCGGCAACGGCACGTACCGGGGCGACTTCAATCTGGACGGCATCGTCAACGCCACGGACCTTCAGCGGCAGAGGAACGGATTCGGCCAGCAGCTCGGCTGGAACGAAGGCAACGCCAACTGCGACGACTGGGTCAATGCCACCGACCTGCAGATCCTCAAGGCCAATTTCGCGCAGATTGCCTCGGGGGCCGTGCCCGAGCCGCTGACGGTCGGCCTGCTGGGCGTGGGCGGTTTAGCCCTGGTCAGACGACGGCGCCGGGCCGACTAATTCCGGCTGCCGCCCTTGACATTATTCCGATCTGGCGTAGACTCGAGGGTGAGATAAGGGACCATTTCTTTGGGGTGGGGTCCGAGATCCGTTCGCAAGTTACCGTAATGAAAGTGAGTGTGGACCCATAAAGTGAGTGTGGACCCATGAAGACCCACCATCATCTACTGATGATCGCCGCTGTTGTCTGCCTGGCTTCGGCACCGGCCTTGGCCGGGCCGTTCGTGCTGGACCTAACGCAGCGCGTGGACCAGCAAGGGTTCACGGCCACCGGCGGCGAGGGATCGGTCACTGAGACCCCCGCGGGCACGCACTATCAGTTCTATGCGGCGCCGGGCCGTAACCAGATCATCTATGGCGACGGCCCTGACGGTGATCCGGCGGGCACGGCCTTCCAGGTCCGTCTGACGGCCGACATCGTCGGACGCGGGGCCTACTACTTCAGCGTGGGTAGCCACTCCCTCCAGTTGTCCTACGATCCCGTCTACGGCGACATCTGGGTCGGCGTGCACCGGCTGGACTACTCCGATCTGCAGACCTACGCCCTGGATACGTCCGCCACGCACGTCTACGACGTACAAGTGGACTCCGCGGGCAATTGGGGCCTGCTGATCGACAGTTCTCCCGCGCTGTCGGGCACGGGCTGGACGGCCGGCGAGCTGCTGATGAGCTTCAACGGCGACTTTTCCGTCCAGACCTACGCCACCCCCTGCAACATCTACGAACTCAGCTACCTGCCCGAACCGGGCACGATTGGGCTTCTGGCGTTGGGTGGCGTGGCGCTACTGCGACGGCGGCGATAGAATTCGGCCGGTTGCGACACATCAAGCATCGGGGAGTTTGGCCCGAAGTCTCTGGGCCGATAAGGAGCATTCTCGGGTATACTAATCAGACTACGTAGCACCACGTTGCGCAAGTGAGGTTAAGTGATCAAAGGAGAGCCGAGAACGTTGTCCCATCGGTGGTTGGTTGCGGTCTATGTGGGGGTGCTATTGGCCCCTGCCGCTACGCTGGCCTTGCCGGGCGATTTCGATAGCAGCGGCGCCGTTGACGCCGCCGATATCGATCTGCTCTGCGCCAACCTCGGCAATAGCGCCTACGACCTTGACGGCGATCTCGACGCTGATGAGGATGATTTCGTCTTCCTGGTGACCACTTACGCTGAATGGTCTCACGCCGGGACGGGCAATAGCGGACAAGGCACCGCGACGGGAGATTTCAACCTTGATGGGCTAGTTAGTGTGACCGATCTGCAAGTGATCAAGGACTACTTCGGGGTAGCTGGGGCGGGCTGGGCCAACGGCAACGCCAACTGCGACACGCTCGTCAACGCGACCGATCTGGCGGTCGTTCAGGCCAATTTCGGCTCGATCGCCTGGGTGACCGCCCCCGAGCCGGTAACGCTGGCGCTGCTGCCCCTGGGGGGCGGGGCAGTTCTTTTCCGACGCCCCTAGCTCGAAAACGGGTCGTCAGGTAGAATCGTCGTCGGCGGGAGATCGAAGGAGCGACTTATGCGACACGTCTTGGCAGTCGGAATCATGCTGGCAGTCTGTGCGTCTGTCCACGCCGCCCCCGTCACCTTATCCAGCGTGCCACACTACAATTGGTACCACGGGTGTGGGCCCACCGCCGCGGCCTCCATTGTGGGCTACTACGAGATGATGGGCTTTACCGCCCTCTATGACGTCGACGGGTGGGACAACGTTAAGCTGACCAATAACGTCAAGGAGCACATCTCCTCGGCCGCCCACAACGCCAAGTACGACCCCAAGCCCGACAATCCGGACCTGCCCGTGCCGGAAAACACCTCCCTGGCCTGCTGGTTCCAAACCTCGGTGGGCTCGCTGGAGTACGGCTGGAGCTACCTCAGCTACGCCGACAACGCCTTCAGCGGCTATGCCGATTACCGTGGGTACCAGGCGGTTTCCTATTACCAGTCGTACCACGCCATGAGCTTCGACGACCTGGTCACCGAGATCGACGCCGGACGCCCCATGATGTTCCTGGTCGATTCCACCGGCAGTGGCGGGACCGACCACTTCGTGCCCATTCTGGGCTACGACGACCGCGGCGGCGGCGACCTTTGGTACGCCTGTTATACCACCTGGGCCGAGGGCGAGACCATCACCTGGAAGCGCTATCGCCCCATGAGCAGCAGCTACGGCTGGGGCATCGGGTACGGCATCTGGATCGACATGCAGGCCCGCACGGGTGACTTCGATACCGATGGCGGCATCATCGATTTGGATATCGACCTGCTCCGCGATCATCTAGGTGACCCCGCTTACGACACCGACGGCGACCTCGACTGCGACGACGATGATTTTGAACACCTGGTCAACTTCCTGGTCGACCGCACCGACGACGGCAACGGCACCTTCATCGGCGACGTCAATCTGGACGGCCAGGTTAACGCCACCGACCTGGCTCTGATGAAGACGGGCTTCGGCCAAACGGCCGGGTACGGGCTGGGCAACCTCAACCTCGACCCCGTCGTCGACGCCACCGACTTGCTGCTGATGAAGACCGTCTTCGGCAACACCAAGTCGGCCGTACCCGAACCGACGATGCTGACGCTATTGGCCGTGGGAGCGGCCGGGCTGATCCGCCGTCGACGGTAGCCCCCTCTCGCTCCGGCGCAAATAGATGGGCCCGTCGCTTCCGACGACGGGCCCGGCTCCAAATCTCCCCGAAGTCACTTATCGTCTTCGCCGCCGCAGCACCCCCATGGCGCCCAGCCCCAGCAAGCCCAGCGTCGCCGGTTCCGGCACGAAAGCACAGCGGTTGAAGCGGACGTCGTCGAGGTCGACGATGTCAGCGATCAACTGGGTGCAGCCTTGGGCGTTGGAGATGTCGATGCTGCCGCCGTCATCGCCCAGCGACCAGAACGCCACGGACCCAATGATGGTGTTGGAGAAACTGAAGTGCGTGTCGTTCTCATCCTGGTCGGTGAAGAACAGGAGCGCATTGGGCTCGATGCCGCCGTTGCCCCTCAGGATGTTGGCGTCGCTGATCAGCATGTTGTCGTTGCCCGGCAGGCGGAAGATCGCAAAGGAATCGGCCGGGCCGTTGATCACGAAGTTGCAGTTCTGAACGAGAAAATCGTTATCGCCGGTGATAATGTCGATCACGTTCATGCCCGGCGACAGCGTGAGCGTAAGGTCCGAGTCGATCTTGCCGCCGTTGCCGCTGACATCCAGTGTGCTGGTGGCCGCGAAGCCGTTAATGGCGCCCCGGGCGACCGCCAGTTCCGCCAGCAGAAGTGTGTGATCGAAGTTATAGGTCACGCCGGCGCTGTTGTCGTGGTCTATCCGGGTGGCCTGAACGGCAGCGCCAACGGTGTTGCCCGTCTGCGTGCCGACGTTGAAGGTATTGGGGAACATATTCGGATCGTTGAAGAACGAGTTGCTGCACTTGTTGATGGCGCTGCTGTCAGGCCCAGCCACACGAATGCCGATGCCCGCGTGCCCGTAGACGCCCGTATCCTGCAGTTCGAACTCGCCGGACGAGTCGGTAATGGCGATGTTGCCGCCGTAGCCGACGCCCTGGAAGATCGGCGCCGCGTTGGCGGGCAGGTCCGGGACCGCGCCCTTTAGCGTCGGGCCGCCGGTGCTGCCGCCGTCGAGGAAATCATCGGTGCACGGCACGGGGGCCTTGTTGGCGCCCAGCTCGAAGTTATTGCACGCTACATCGGTATTGCCGCTGTCGCTATCGAGCGTAACGATCAGATAATGATCGGACTGGGTAACCGGGAACGGCATGGGGACGCCGAACGCAGCCGGCGAGCCCAGCAGCAAGAACGTCAACGCCAGTATCGCTCCCCTGTGGATGTGAGACTTCAGTTTCAGCATAACACGTTCCTCCGAGCGAGTCCGAACCGACCCCGCAGACATGGACTTCAGATCTGCTGCTCCCCGTTGCTCTCCGACTACTGAGTTATTGTTGGGCGGAAATGGCAATACCCAAGAACTCAGTAAGAATAAATTCGCCCGCTCTTGGCAGACGAATCACCGTACCCCCGGTGAATGTGGCGGTTAGGAGGGGCTGCCCCGTCAGGGCTTCGCCAGGGGCGCATCCACCCGATACAGTTCCATCTGCCCCGGCGCCAGCCACGGGCCGGAACGGATGATGGGGTGGTCGGGGTCCTTGGAACGGCCTTTGTACATCACGTCGACGGCCTCTTTGGATTCCCAGCCGATGCGGTGGATGGTGGGTTGGCCGTGCCAGGTGATACGGGCCTGGCCGTTGGTTTCGTGGGTGTTGTTGACGACGGCCACGTAGTCTCGGCCTTCCCGGTCCTTGAACTCCGTGAGGATGAAGGGGAAGTCGCCCTCGGCGCTCTTGATGATTTCGCTATCGACCGTGCCCGGATAGCCGCCGTAGGCCTTGTGGACGTGGAAGGTCTTCTGGAACTTCAGTTGGGTCAGCGTGGGCCCGTGCATCTTCTGGAAGGTGCGGTTGACGCGGGAGAGCTTCGTGTACTGACGCGTCCGTTCCCAGTGTTCGTCGATGGGGATAGTGGTGTAGTTGGCGTGTGGGGCTTGCATGTAGAACAGGAACCAGGCGATCCCCTGGGCCCCGCAGGCCGCTGCGGTGTTCACCTGCCAGCGGAGTTGGTCTTCGGTCGGTGTGGCCGAGTTGAAATGGCCCGCACATAGCAGCGTCACCCAGAAGCGTGTGCCGTTTCGCTGGGCGCCGTCGGCGATCATCTTCGTGGCGCGGAAATACCCGTCGATGGGATCGTCCGGGCCGATCACGGTACAGCCGCCGTTGTTCATGTGAATGAACCGCGGATCCGCGTGCTCGCAGAAGTCGTCGAGGTAACGGCGATAGCTGCGGAGCTGCATCCACTCCGTGCCGTGCGGCGAGTAACCGCCGAAGCTCATGAAGTGCGTTAGCTCGGGCGCCATTTCGCGGTGGATGGCCGCCGTTCGGTAGGCCGACCAGATGTTGTCCTGGCTGGCCTCGTCGCCGGCCTCCAGGCCGAACGTGGCCGGGTGGCTGCCCCAATCGGCCAGCGCCTCAGCCAGCCCCTGCCGGAAGCCCTCTTCGCCCTTGGTCTTGTAGGCCGGGTAGTGGGCGCGGGTGTCCAGCACAATCGCCTGACAGCCGGCCTCGGCGACCGCATCGAGCATCGCCAGCACGTCGGCCTTGTCGTTCCGCTCGAGAACAAAGTTCGGTAGCTGCGGCAGGTTGATGCCGCAGTCCACCCAATCGGCCACGGCCCCCGGCACGCCGCCCGGTGTGCCGAACTTGCTGTAGTTGAAGAACGAAATCGGGAAGACCCGACGAGCGACCATGAATTCGTAAGTATTCATAACGGATTTGCGACTTTCGATTTTCGATTTCGAGAGCTCCCTGGATACAATCGCCAATCAGCAATCGCAAATCGAAAATACCGACGGCTGCCGAGCCGGCCAGGAACCAGCAAGGACGATCAGATGCTTGAGAACGTTCAGAATCCGATCCTCAACGACATGCCCGACTTCGCCATCCGCGACCCGGCCGTGGCGTTCCATGGCGGGTTGTTCTACGTCTACTACACCTACGTGGATTTCCGGAAACAGGGCGCCATCTACATCAGCACGCACATGCGGACGACCGAGGACTTCGTGACCTGGTCGCGGACGCATGAGGTGTTTGGGGGTCCGAACCACTACTCCTCGCCCGGCAATGTCTTTCGGCATCCGGTCAGCGGCAAGTGGGCGATCTGCATGCAGAGCTACCCCTTCGGGCCCGGTAAGGACATGGGCGATGAGCGGTGTCGGCTCTTTATCGCCGAGAGCGACGACCTGGTCACCTGGTCCGAGCCGCGCATGCTCGTCGAAGCCGGCGCTCAGCACAACTACAACGACTCCGTCCGGCAGATCGACCCGTACGTCGTCCTCGACGGCGATCGGGCCTGGTGCTACTACAAGACCATCGGCGAACTGGGGATGCTGATTAGCGAAGACGCCCTGCAGACTTGGCGAGAAGCCCTCCCCGACCGCCCCGCGATTGGCCGAGCCCACATGCCCACCGGCGAGACTGTCGAGAACCCCTATGTCCTTCGCCACGAGGACGAGTGGTGGATGTTCTGCTCCCCCTGCAGCGCCCCTCGAAAGATCGCCTACGCCCGCTCGGACACCCTCACCGATTGGCCCCGCTGCCACTACCTGGACTTCCCCGACCTGCCCTGGGCCCCCCACGGCCCGACCGCCCCGGCGATCATGGACCTGCGCAGCGAACCGCTCGGCAAATGGCTGATGCTATTCCACGGCGACTGCGAACCCCGCAACTCCGGCCACGAAGCCATGCTCGGCCTGGCCGTCAGTGACGATTTGATCAACTGGAAGTGTCCGTAGGCTGTGGGCGGGCGACGGAACGGGCCTACCGATGGCCGTTCAGCGATTGGAACAGCGTTTCGTACTGTTCGGCGACGACATCGAAGGAGAATCGTTGGAGGATGGTCTGTCTGGCCGCGTCGCCTAGACGTTTGGCGAGGGCCGGGCTACTAAGCAGTCGAGATAGCCCGGCCGCCAGAGACACCGCGTTTCCCACGGGCACGACCACGGCGTTAACGTCATTAGTGACGACATCCTCCATTCCGGGACAATCGGTCGTCACCACAGGCAGCCCGTAGCTCATTCCCTCCAACAAGGCGTTGGACATCCCCTCACGAAACGAGGGCAGAACGAATACGTCGGCGGCATCGAGGTAAGGCCGAACGTCCTGCTGTTCTCCGATGAACGTCAAACTGTCACCGATATCGAGCATGTGGGCCTGGGTCACGAGGGCGTCGAACTGCGCCTCAGGCCTGGTCCGCCCCACCAGAAGCAGGTGGGCGTTCGCGTCGGCAGAGACCTGCTGCCAGGCGTCCAGCAGCACTGAGAGCCCCTTGGCTGGGTTCAGGTGCCCCAAGTAGGTGACCACTCGCTTGCCCGTCAGGTTGAGGCGCTGCTTGGCCAGTTGCTTCGCCTCGGGGTCGACGGGACGGAACGTGTCGGCATCGACGCCGTTGGGGATCTGCCGGATTCGTTGGTCCAGGATGTTATCGCGGGCGAGGTCTTGCCCGATGGCTTCGGTGATGGCCACGAAAGCGTCCGTGTGGCGGCGAACGAACGCGTAGACACGGTTCCGTAGACGCGAGGTGCAGTCCTCGTCCGGCCGCAACAGTCGAAGTCCGCTCATCGGTTCGCTGTGCGGGCACGGTTTGAGCCAGGGCTTCAGGATGACCTTGGTGGTCGGCGTCAGGGCCCCGGCCACAGCAGCAGCCCCGGTGATCCGAAGGATGTAGTTGAAGGCCAGTCCGCTTTGGACGAGTACGACCTGGGGCCGCCGGCCACATTTGGCCAGGTGCCGAATCGCACACAGCGGGAACAACCCCCCACTGAGGAATCGGTAGAGCTTGGTCCCAATGGTACGCGCCAGCCGCGGCGCCGGGAGGGATAGCCGGTGCACCTCGATGTCGCCGAATTCCTCCCGCGCGGCCAGGCCCTCGTAACGCCGCGTTACCACGGACACTCGCATGCCCCGCTTGGCCAGGGCGGCCCCTAGGCCCTCCATTTGCCTTTCTCCCCCGCCGGTATGGGGGCGAAAGTTATCGATGAGGATCGCTAGGTTCATGAGGGACAGGTCACGGCCTCTGAGGTCGGAGTCTTATCGTAGTAGTAGAAGAAGCTGTCGATGATCCGCTCGGTTTGGACGGGCGTGGTGGCTTTGGCGAGGCGATTCTTAAGCCAGTCTTTCCGCAAGTAGAACGCCCGGAAGGCATGGTCCATCAGGTCCTGTTCATCTTGCTCACTCATGTTGTCTCGCTTGATCACGGGCGAGTTAGCGCTGAAGCGCAGGTGGGACCAGTCGTCGGTGATCAATTGATCGCGAGTCATTTCGGCCATTTGCGTTCCCGGCAACGGCGTGGCGTGGGTGAACAGGGCCCAGTCCGGATCGAGCTTCTTGGCGAATTCGATGGTCGGCTCGGCCTCGGCGGGCGTTTCCGTTGGAATGCCCAAGATGAAGTACCCCACCGTCCACAACCCAACCTTGTGGGCGATCTCGAAGGCCTTTTCGATATCTTCCAGGCGCGTCTTCTTGTCCAGCACCTCCAGCAGTCGCTGCGAACCCGTTTCGACCCCGATGGCGACCGTGGTGCAGCCGGCTTCCTTCATCAGCGCGAGCAAGGGCTCGCTGACCTTGTCGGCCCGACACCGGGCCCGCCAAGTCACTTTTAGGGACGCATCGAGAATGGCCCGACAGATGCCTTCTACGCGATGAGTGTCGGCCATGAAGGACGCGTCGTAGAAGACGATGTGGGAGACGTCGTAGGTCTCGACCAACACCTTCATTTCCGCCACGACATTCTCGGGCGACCGGGCTCGGTACTTGTGGCCATAGAGGACCGGGGCGCAGCAGAAGATGCAGCTATGCGGACAGCCCCTGCTGGACAACATGGTCATCGCACGCCCCCCCTTACCGGTTTCGGCCAGCGTGCTGCCTTCGTGATAGGCGTCCAAGGGCAGCAAGTCGAATGCAGGCATGGGCAGGTCATCGAGGTCTTCGGTATGGGGGATGTCTTCAGAGATGAACACATCGTCGCCATCCGGGAAGCCAATTCCGGCAATGCGTTTCATGTCCGCGGGCGAAGCCTGGGATTCCAGGGCGTCGACGAAGTCGCAAATGGTTCCCTCGGCCTCTCCCCGCAGCAGGTAGTCGGCCTGCGGGATGTCCGTGAAAACCGCCTCCGGCAGGAGCGTGGCGTGGGGGCCACCTATCACGACAGTCGCCTCAGGTCGAACGGCCTTGGCGGCGGCGGCGTATTGCGCCACGAAGTGCGCCACTGGTGTGGTAGTGTGGAAGCCGATCAACTCGGGCCGCCACTCGCCGACGAAGTCGGCCAGAGCATCGCCGTCCATTTCCAGAGCTTCCATGTCCAGGATGTTCACCGTATGCCCCCGGTCCAGGTGAATGCTGGTTAGGTAGGAAATCCCAAGAGGCGGACACAGTTTGTTGACCTTGTAGCGGTACTGCCTTTCATCGTAGCGAGGATTCACAAACAGGATTCTCATAACGGTTTCCTTCTTCAAAGATGATGCAAGGCTCATCGCCCCAGGCCGACGAGCTTGAGTGGTTGCGTGTGGATGCCGCACTCCCCGCCGCACTTGCTCGTGCCCATCCACCTCCCGGCCCGTTCGTTCGGGCCGCAAGACAAGGCCGTGCAGGGCGCACAGCCGAGCGAACGATATCCTTCGGCGTAGAGAGGATTGACTTCGACCCGGTGCATGGCCAGGTACTGCCAGACCTCTCGCTCATGCCACAGCAGAATCGGGTTGAGCTTTACCAACCCGGGCACACGCTCTTCGACCTCCTGGTAGTCGGTACGGGTCCTTCCTTCGGTGCATCGCAGGCCCGTAATCCAACATCCGGCGTCCATATCCTTGATGGCGCGCCGCGTGGGCTCGACCTTCAACAGCTCACAACAGCGATCCGGATCCGTCCGGTACAGGTCCGCCGGCACCTCCGCGTCGCTGCTGAATACTCTCAGTTCAGGGAACTGCCTGACTTGTTCAAGCATGAAACGCTTGGTCTCGGGAGGCTTGAATCGCGTGGTCACGATGAAGCCCGCAATGTCGGACCCAACGCGCTTGGCCAGATGCCACACGACAGAGGAGTCCTTGCCGAGGCTGTTGCCCACAACGAGGCGAGGGCCGAATTCGGCATACGCTCGCCCAATCAGCGCCAGTGACCGGTCCACTTTCTGCTTGAAGTTCAGGCCTTCGACCAGCCGGTGGACCTCGGCCGGCTCAATCGACATACGCGGCAACGACGGAAGCTCCCGACGGCGTTTTACCGGGATCTTATGACCCCTTTCACTCAATCCGGACACGTAAAGCCCTCCCAGAAATGTACGAAACGAAATTCGCGGGATGTCTACGGCCGATCGCAGACACCAAAGAGACGTGTGTGCCCTAGCGGCATGGCACGCGGCCCCAGCCCCATTAACGGCCCGTTCGGGCCGGGGTCCCTTTCTACAGATAAGCGAATCTCTACCCTTAGACTCGATAATAGCACGGCATAACCGATCGTAAAAGCGTTTTCCCCAGAGGTTCTGTCCGGCGTTGGGGCAATGGCCGTAGGCGCTCTTGGGGCAGACCTCGCAGTTTGCGCACTTTCCTACGGGAAATCCCTAATAGGCCATTCCGCGGCGGCGCATCTGACTAGAATAGACCAAGAAGCCCCTGCACCGGGCGGGGGCGATTGAATGGGATGCGTTCTGGAAAGGACACTGCCATGTTAGCTCGTGACGTAATGACGACCCACGAGTTGTTCAGGGCTGTCGAAACCGACGACGCAAGGTCAGTTGCCAGGATGCTGCGGGAGCACAATGTTGCCTCCCTGCCCGTGCTGGATCTGGACGGCCGCCTGACCGGTATGATTACCGATCGGGATCTGGCTCTGAGGATCCTGGGCGAGGGCCGCAGCTTCGAGACCCCCATTCGTGACGTGATGACCACGCCGCCCCGATTCGTTGGGCCCGAGGCCAGCCTCGAAGAGATGGAGTCGTTCATGCGGCAGTACCGGATTCGGCACCTGCCGGTGGTGGACGAAGACATGAGGTTGGTTGGGTTCATTTCGCTGTCGGACCTGGCGCGGAATTGCGTTGGGAGCCAGCACGAGCATCAGCTCGTGGGCGTCCTGGAAGCGGTCAGCCCGTTCTAGCTTCAACGGCTGACATCGCCGGTCATGTCTGAAGGGGGCTAGCCGCCGGGCGACGGATCGCCGGCCCCGCGGTGTGAAAGGAGAGGGGTCTGTCGTCGAATTTCGGCCCGCCCAGATTCCATTCGACATTCGGCATGCGAATATCGAAAATCCTCCGCATGAATAACCGCGAGCGTTTTCTGAACATCATGTCCCACCAGCCCGCCGACGGGCTGCCGCTGATGGAAATCGAAGGGCGCGAGGCCGCCACCGTTGCCCGTTGGCACGCGGAGGGCCTCCCCGAAGGCCAAAGCGCCGAGAGCGTCCTGGGTGTCGGCGGCGTGCGGTACCTTCCGGTCAATATGTACCCCGAGCCGCTGTTCGAGCCGGTCAAGGTCGGCGAGGATGACCGCTACGTTTACACCCGCAACTACCTGGGCATCGTCATCAAAGAGCCCAAGGGCGCCCCCGAGTTCACCTACGAAGGCTACGAGTCCTTCCCCGTCTCGGACCTTCCCAGTTGGCGCGACTTCCGGGATGAGGCTTACTCCTGCCCCATCATCGACCGCTTCGGCGAGAACTGGGGCCCGGCGCTTTGGGACGACCTGAACGCGTCCGATCAGCCGGTGGGGCTACTGCTGCACCCGTTCTTCTTCCGCCTGGGCCTGTTCACGCTGGGGCTGGAGAACTTCATGATCGCGTTCTACGAACAGCTCGAGCTGATCGAAGAGATGTTCGCCCATCGCGCCCAGATGTCACTCGACATCATTGCCGAGGCCACCGCCCACGTGAAAGTGGATGTGGTCGTGGTGGCTGAGGACTTCGCCTACCGCACCGGCCCGCATATCTCCAACAAGATGTACGGCGACTTCTGGGACCCGCATCAGCCGCCGGTGATCGAGGCTGTCCAAAAGGCCGGCATCCCTCACTTGGCGATGTGGTCCAGCGGCGACTTGCGGCCCATCCTGCCGGCCCTGATCGAACGCGGCTTCAACGCCACCTGGCCGTGCGAGGCGTTCTGCGACATGCACGTGGTCGAACTCCAGAAGGAGTTCGGCAAGGATATGGCCTACGCCGGCAACATCGGCATCCGCGAGGTCGCCGCCGGCCGCGAGTCCATCGATCACGAAATCGAGACCCGCGTCAAGCCGCTCATGGAAACCGGCGGCTTCATCCCCACCCTCGATGACCAGACCCCGCCGGAGATCTCCTGGGACGATTACCAGTACTACATCGAGCGGTTGAGAGAGTTGTGACCCCGGGGCGCCACCCATGACAGAGGAACTTCCCCATCAGGAGTTCCAACAACCGGTTGATGCGGCTATCGCGACGGAACTGACCCGCAGGGCAGAGCAACTCTACGACGTCTTCAGCCGCTACCCGGCGCGACCAGGCATGCCGCACTGCAACCATGGCATGAACGCCGAGGAAATCCACGGCCTGTGCGAAAGGCCGTTGCGGGGGCTGAATCAATCGCAGCTCCACCGCTACATTTGGCACGCGCCTGAGGTCATCGGCGAAGTTGTCGATTTCAAACACTTCCTTCCGCGGATCATCGAGGCTTTCTTCTTGGAAGACTCCGAGATAGGCCTGGAGGTGCTGTGTGGCAAGTTCGCCGAGTGCGACTGGACCAAGTGGCCGCTGCCCGAACAAGAGGCCGTGGTTGCGTTTCTTAAGGCATGGTGGAGGTGGACGCTTGCCCAGTACCCTTCGCCCAACGAGATCGACGGGATTCTGTGCGGCCTTGCCTGCGTGTTCGATGATCTGAATCCATTCTTGACGGAATGGCGAGAGACCCAGGCCGACAGCGCCCTTGGGCACTTGGCCGACTTCGCAACGACCAGCGCCCAAATGATTCTGATGGGCGGATTACTTCCGAGCCCCTGGTGGGACGAACGGCCGGATCAACTGGCTCAGGCGTTCTGGTGGCTGATGGATCCAGCCACGAACCGCGCGTTGGAGCAGGCTTTCTCTCATCACGCGGACCAACCACTGGGCGAAGCGGCCTCCAAAGCCCTCCAACAGCTCGAATACGCCCAAGAAGAAATCCGCGGCCGTTCGGGCTGATCGGTCGCCTCCCCCTAGCCACTTGCAAAGCCCACAGAGGGTCGGATAATGCGATCAACGCGGCCCGATGTGTGTCCGCGGAGGATGAAAGGATTATCCGATGACTCAGACGCTTGATCCCAACGCCGTTGCTGAAATCTTTACGCCTGAAGCGCTGGCTGCCAGTGAGGCTGCCTGGGCCGCTCTGTGCGAACGAAGCGGCGCTGTCCCCGCCGACGCCGCCGAGGCCGCCTTCGGCGCGGTGGTGCGGCATGACATTCTCAAGACCCTGGGCGACGATACCGGCACGGCCGTCATCGCCGGCTATATGTACCGCGACAACAACGGCAACGGCCAATTCGACGTGGGCGAACAGTTGTCGGCCACGCAGCTTGGCCTGCCGAGGCTGATCGGCGCCGACGCTCCCGAGGCTTGCGCCTACGCGGACGTGTTCTTCTTCGGCCCGGTCAAGGCCGGCCAGGCCTACAC
This sequence comes from uncultured Planctomycetaceae bacterium, assembly GCA_964428895.1. Taxonomy (GTDB): domain Bacteria; phylum Planctomycetota; class Phycisphaerae; order SM23-33; family SM23-33; genus HyVt-337. The sequence goes on along the minus strand of CAYRZU010000042.1, from coordinate 12,244 downwards.
GCTGACCTTCGAGGTCGAGGGCATCGAACCGTTCAGCGCGGAGGTCACTCCCTCGGCCGGCCTAAACCTACTGCACGTGCCGGTCAAGCCCACCGTCATCCTGACCTACATCGTCAGCCACTCCCATTTCGACCCCGAGTGGCGCGACACCTACGAGGGCTACCTCGACCGCGAGCTGCCCCAACTGATCGACCGCGTGGCCCTGCTGCGGGAAGCCCCGATGCAGGTTTTCAACATGGACGAGGAACTCGCCCTTCGCCCGCTGATTGAGCGCAACCCGGACCTGACCGAGGAGATCCGCCAGCGCGTGATTGAAGGGTCGATCGAACTGAAGGGCATCGTTACCGCCGGCGAGCTGACCATGCCGCTGGGCGAATCGATGATCCGCCAGCTAACCGAAGGCGAACAGTGGGCCTCCCGCCTGCTGAACTTCGAGGTTCGCCCCACGACCTGCTGGAACGTGGACTGTTACGGCATCCCCTTCCAGTGGCCGCAGATTCTCGACAAGGCCGGCCGCAAGTACTTCGTCATGGGCGAGTACAGCCACTCCGGCGGCAAGACGCTATGCAAGGGCGAGATCCCCTTCTCCGACGAAGCTGCCTGGGACCAGCCGGACTTCTGGCTGAAAGGGCTCGAAGGCACGGAGATTCTGATCCACCGCTCCGGCTACGGCACGGAACCGCGAGGGCTGCAGCACTTCTACGCCGAACCCAAGAGCCACCTGTCGGCCTTTAACTTCGAGGGCGGGGACTTTGTTCCGGCTCGGCGCGACCTGCCCGAACTATGCGAAGAACTTAACGACACCGCCCGGGCCAAGAAGTTCGACGGCCAGGCCGACCCCTGGGGCCGCATCATCGTCACGCGACCGGCCGGGGAGAGTAAGTTCATCATCACCACCAGCGAACCGTTCTTTAGGGCCATCGAGAACGCCCCGGACTTACCGTCCATCCAGACCGAAAGCTGGCTGGGCTTCTGGGACGGTTGTTACGAATCACGAGCAGAGGGCCGACTGGCCAGCCGTCGCATCGAAGGGCTGCTGTTGGCCGGTGAGTCGGTGGCGTCGGCGGCGTTCATGGGCGGGATCGACTACCCCGTCGAACTACTCCGCGAGAGCTGGTACAAGCTGCTGATCGACCAGCATCACGACCCGCAACTGACGGTGATGAGCCCGGACAGCCTCTTCGCCGAAGTGCTCGAGCGTTACGACGCCGCCGAGGGCGAGGCCAAGGAGGTCTGGTACAACAGCTTCGGCGCCATGGCGGAACTGGTCCGCACCGACGCCCAGGAAGGCCACCCCGTGATCGTGGCGAATCCGCTGGGCTGGACGCAGACCCGCTACTTCCAGGCCCACCTACCCGAAAGCGCCTCCGGGGATGCGCTCCGCGTGGTCGACGCCGACGGCAAGGAAATGCCCTGCCAGTTCATTGGCGATGAGGCCGGCCGAGCCGCGGGCTTCCTGGCCACCGACGTTGGCGGCTGTGGCTGGCGGACCTATTACATCCAGGTCGGGCAGACCTCCGCGGCCACCACCGAACTGACCGCCAGCGAGAGCGTACTGGAAAACCCCTTCGTCCGCTTGGAACTGGACGACGGCCTGGTCACTCGCGTGGTGGACAAGGCCAGCGGTCAAGACATCTTCAAAGCCACCGACGCCGCGTTCGTCAATGAGGTCTTCATCTGGGAAGACACCGGCTGTATCGCCAAGATCGGCCCGGTCAAGCCCATGACCAACGCCACCTTCATCGCCCGGTCGTCGCAGGCGGCCCGGACCACGCGGGTGGTCGCTGCCGGCCCCGCCCGAGCCATTCTGGAAGTGAGCTTCGAGCTGGACAACGGCACATTCACCCAGGAGATCGTGCTGGACGCCCACACCCGGTGGATCGACTTCCAGACCACAGTCGATTGGGATTCCAAGGACATCGGGCTGCGGCGCGTGCGTGCGGCATTCCCGCCGGCGATGGCCGACCCCCGCGTCTGGCGAGATGTGCCCTTCGGAGTGATGGAGTGGGAACAGACCCAAGAGGTCATCCCGGTCAACAGTTGGCTGGGCGTCTCCGACGCCGATGAGACGTTCGGCGGCGCGGTGATCCACAACGGCATGAGCAGTTCGCAGGTGTTCAATGATGTGCTGTGGCAGACGCTGTTCCGCTCGGTCCGCATGCCGGGCGAAGCCGCCGACGCTCAGCACGACCATCGGCCTGACTGGCAGTGCGGGTGGGACAACTCCGGCGACCGCTCGCTGGTCGACGGCGTGAATGAGTACCGCTGCCGCGTGGCGGTCTATTCCGGTTCGTGGCGTGAGGCGGGCGTCGGGCGGATTGCGATGCAGGTAATCACCCCGGCAGTGACGTGCCACGCCGAACGTCAAACCGGCGTCCTGGGCGACCAGGCCAGCTTCATCGATGTCGACACGCCCGAGATCGTCCCGGTAATGTGGAAGAAGTGCGACTACTCCGACGCCACGCTGGTCCGCCTGTTCAACCCCTGTGAGCGGACGTTGGATGCGACGCTGACGGTCGGTATCGACGACCTCAAGGCCGTCGAGGAGACCAACTTCCGGGAAGAGCACACGGGTGAGCTGACGGCCAAGGACGGCAAGGTGGCGCTGTCATTCGAACCGTTCGAGATCAAGACGGTTCGCCTGGTCCGCTAGGGCTATGGTGGTGACGCGGCATGAACGGACCGTTCCGTCCGTCGGATCGGCCCCATTACCGCATTGTCAGGCAACTTCAATTGAACCCTTGACGTGGATGATCGTATAAGGCAAAGTAGATTTCGTTGGGGTCGGGCCCATACGGGCCGATCTACTGGGGTCGAGTGTCTCTTTCTCTGCTGACTGAGGTACTGCTTGCAGCATCCGCCGGCGACTCGCCGCCGGCATACGGATGGGCGGTCTGAGTCAGTAGAGACCCAAGGCAACACGAACGAAAGAAAGGAGCACCCGCGCATGGCCCCCACTCTCTGCGCATCCCGTACGGGCCCTCAGAAGAACCCGCTTGACAGAAACCGAACATTACTCTAACATGCGGCTTACTGGCGCATCCGGCCCGAATGGCTGCCCATGCGGGCAACTTGGAGCGGGCACGGCCGACCAGTTCGCTGCGGGGTTCTTCAAATGTCCTCCGTTGCTGCGATGTTCTCCAATAGAAACTTGCCCCCGCTCTGCGCCCGTGGTCCAATGGAATGGTACCGTCCAGGCGCTGCCGGCGCCCTCAGATGCCACGAGGGATCCGGCATGGAAATTCACCATCAGGGGGCTGCGTGCGGCCAAGGACAGGCCGCCCCACCCGAGTCGACTGGCCCCGACCAGTTACGATGTCACGAGATTCTGCGCGAGGCGCAGGATGAACTGAACCGGCTCGATCGCCATCAACTCATTGAGTTAACGGCGGCGTTGCTGGAGTCTATGCCGAGCTCTTACCAGTGGTCGGTCGTCGCTTCGATCCGCCGCGAGCGACGGCGGCGCCTGCCCGCTTGCCGACCTCGGATGCAGAGCCCGTAATCGTCCGGTCATTGGGGTCTGACATCCCGTAGTAGCGATCGTAAACCACCCGAAGCCACTCGTGTTGGCGGTCCGCGGCGCCACTGACGAACGCGTGGACCGCAGCGGCGATCGCGCGCTTCTTGGTAATGCCCAGCCGGTTGATGCACGCGTCAAACGCGTCAATCAGGTCCTGCGGGACCTCGCCGGAAATCTGCCCAAATGGTTTGTCCCCTTCCATAAATCTCATAGATACGATTAGTTTACCGTGCAACAACGATAGAATCTATATTTATTCTTAGGAATCCTGTTGCTCCAGGGCCTGCCGCCGCGTATCATTCCAGCAACGTAGCAACAGGTGGTCTGATACCCAAAGAGGGGAAGCAAGGAATGCTGACGACGACCCACACTCAATTCCTCTCGGCTCCGTCGCCATGGCGGGGAACGAGGCGGGAATTCACGGACGGATTGCGGGCCCGCCCCCGATCAGGCAGTGACCTTCGCTTGGCACGGCGGATTGCTCTAGGAGAGTCCACCACGTGGCGTTATGCCGAGTTCTGCAGGCGACACGACTTGACGATCGACGAAGGGGTCTTCTATGTCGGTCGACCTGATCCTCTGCCGTTCGCCAGGCCGGTCCGATGCTTGATCTGCGGCGAGGTGTTCGAGACGGCCGTCGCTGAGATCGCGCCGGGCACGCCGGTGTGTTCGTTGGTGGAGCCCTTCGGTGATCCTAGCGGACGCATGGCGCCGAGGGTGTGCCTTGGCTGTGGAGCAGTGGCGGCCTTGGGGCCGGCGATCTTGTGCGCCGAATGTGGAGCCCTGCCCTGCATCTGCGCCGCGACGGAACTGGGGTGACCCAGATGTATCACGAGGCCCAGCAGATATTCAGCTTTCAACGTGGGGAGCGCCCGCAGTTCGTGAGGCTGACCAGCCAGGACCGGTGCCTGCTCTACAGCGACGATGAACGATTGCTGGTCCGCTTCGCCGCGGACGACCTGGACTACTGGATTGGCCAGTTGTGCCGGCTGAGGGGGATACCGGAGGGCGACCCCAACCGCGCGCCGGCCACGTGACTGACGGAACGCACTCATGGCAACGGACCGTGCCAACCTGACTCCTGTAGCCGAACGGAACCGTAAGCGTCGGCCATCCTCACGACGCTACCCGTCGAGGCCGACACCCGCAACGGGGGTCCCCTTCCGCCCGCGTTGCGGCCCGATGCACCCACCATCGGCGTCGCCCGGCGTCCGGGCTCTTGCGGCCACTCCCTCCCACCGCCTCGGGGCCTTGTCTCGGCCGGCGGTTCCGGACGGTTCCTTGCCGGGTCGGCGCGTCTTGGGGGGAGACGCGCCGGCCGGCTCTTGATGCTCGATGCGGCGAGGCGTGATGCGCCGGCCGCGCATGGATGGCGGCGCCGCCCGCCGTGTCGAGCCAACGAAGGTCACCACGCGCACGAACGTTATGAACCGCCCGCTGCGACGGGCCTGGCCCTGGGGAACAGACGATGGATCGAATGGCGACCGTATTGCAGGCTCAGTTGGACCAGTTTCGAGCTCACTTCCGAGACAACGCGGGGCAATTGGAGCTCGTGGCCGAATCCGGCGACACGTTATTGCGCATGATGGCGGCCTACGTATTGGTCGACCTGACGCTCGAACGGCGCGTGGTGATGCTCGATGACGACCAGTTTGAGACGCTGACCGGTTACACCGCGGTCGAGGACCGGCAGTGCGCCGGCGGCCGGGACGAGTAGGAATCGGGGGACCTGATGGCCAAGCGAGACCCGTGGGTACCGCTCCGCAAGAGCTACCCGTTTAGCATGAAGATCAACCGATGTTCGGTCGGCGCCGAGACGCTCTACTTGCGTCTGCTGACCCAGTCTGACGACTTCGGCAACTACTGGGGCAGCCCCCAGCAATTGCTGGGGCAGTTGTTTACGCTCCGATGGGAACGCGGCGATGTCCGGGCCCGCGACGTCGCTCGGTGGCGCAACGAATTGATCGAGGTCGGTCTCCTTGTCGCCTACGAATTCGACGGGTGTGAGTATGTTCACATGGTCGACGTCAAGAGGCTCTTGCGGAGCGATCGGACCACCGATCTCCGGTTTCCCCGCGAGCCGGAAACGGCGCGGCAACGGCCCGGAAGCGACCCGAACACGGGGTCAGAGAACGAGAACAAGTCCGAGAATGAAACAGACAACGAGAGCAACTCCCAGACCTCCCCCGGCTCTGACCTTCAGTCGCCTCAGAGCCCAGCAACGGGCGCCTCGACCGCTGTGGCGCACCTCAATGAGCTGATCGGGCAGTTCAACCGGGCCGCCGGCAACATAGAGCGGGCGCCAACGCTGATACCTGAGTGCAGCGCCACCCAGGCGGCCCGCCATCTCTTCGATCGCGGAATCACGATGCAACGGATCGGGAGTCTGACCACCGACGATCTGGCCCGGGCCCGGCGCCGATGGCGTAAGCGAGTCCGGACCCACAACCCCGACAAGGGGGAGCGGGAGCCCACCTGGGGAATCTGGTACTTGGCGGACACCTTGATCGAAGCCGACAACGCCGCCCATGATGACCGTCGTGCCGCCGAAGCGGCTCGACCAAGAGTGGACCCGGCCGCCCAAGCCAGAGCTGCCGCCGATGCCGGCCTGCGCGCCGAGATGCTCGCCGCGTGGGACGCCCTACCGGCCGCCGATCGAGCCGCGATCGTGGCCGATCACAAACGACGGTTCCGAATCGCCACCGACGCGACGGCCCAGGCCGAATGGTGGCAAGGCCGCGCCGCCCAGCCCTCGGAGCCGACCTCATGAAGCTGACCCGAAAGCTCATTGGACGCGTGGTGGAGATCCGCTTTGCCGATCACTGCGAGGGCAGTGACGAGCCCATGCAAACGGTTGCCTATGGGCGGCTGATCGACGTGGCCCGGTCGCACGTGGTGCTGGCCGGGTGGATCGCCCTGGCCGACAACGCCACCGACGACAGCCACACCCGCTGGAGCATCGTCCGGTCCGCCATCTCGGACGTCCTCGTGCTGAGCCCGTGCGAGTCGGCCAACCCCTGTCACCAACCCAAGTCAAAGAGGGAATCATGATCACCAAGAAGGAAGCTACCTCACTCGCCCAAGCCGTGGGCCCCGTGGTGGGCCGCCCCGTGCTCCGGAGCCCGCGTGTGCTGGCCGGAAAGATGCGGGTGGAGGTCAACGTGCCCCGCGACCTCTACTGCCCCCGCTGCGGGACCCGAATGACCCCGGCCAGCACCCCCAAGTATTTTCGCTGGTTCAAGTGTCGCTCCTGCGGCAAGACCCACCGCCACTATCGCGAATTCGCCTGGGTGCAGGTCCGCCAGCGACAGTAGATTCGCCGGTCGCCTTGTTTGTTTGCCTCCGGTATGCGACACTAGGGTTGTATGGGGAGAACGCCATGTCGCAGACGCCTCATCTGGTTCCATTGCGTCACCGCTGGCAGTCGCGGCGGCTGATGCGGATGTTGATCGCGGTGGTCTTGGTCTCGGTGTCGCTGGCCTATATCGAGGCCGTCATCGTCGCCGACCTACGTCACTCGCTGATTCCGCTCCGCAACGCGCACTTCCCGGAAGCGGCCGATGGCGCCCTGCCGCTGCTGTCGGCCGAACAGCTCACCGAAGCCGGGCATGAATACTCGCGCCTGGTGCTCACGGAGATCATCCGTGAGCCGGTCCCCATCGTGCTGCTCCTGGCTGTGGCGTGGGCGATCCGCCGCCGTCGGGGAGAGATGCTGGGCGCGTTCCTCCTGAGCTTCGCGCTGTGGGACATCTTCTACTACGTGTTCCTTCGGGCCTTGGTCGGTTGGCCGGCATCTGTGCACGAATGGGACGTGCTGTACCTGATCCCCGTGGCATGGGTAGCGCCGGTGTGGGCGCCGCTGTTGGTTTCGGCGCTGTTGGCGGCGGCGGGGGTGGCATTCATCTACGTTGGGCCGTTCGCGGCGCGGCGCCGGCGATATTGGCCGGCAGCACCGGTGGCGGCCGGATTTGCACTGATTCTACTCAGCTTCATCCTGCGGACGTCGGAAGCCTTCCGCCAAGTCCCCGAACGATTCGATTGGCCGTGCTTTCTGGCGGGATGGGTCCTTTCAGCCGTGGGGTTCGTGCTCTACTTCCACCCACTGCAGCACAAGGAAGTGGCGCTGCATCCAAACGTTCAGGAGTAGCTCTGACGGCGCCGGCCCGTTCCCTTGTCAAGATGCGGCCGGGCTGTATGATGGCCGCTTCATTACCGGCCAAGAAGGAGCCGCCCATGAAGCTCGCCTACTCGGCCCCCACCGATACCGACGACCAATTGCAGCGCTACTTCGATGCGTATGGCCGCATCGGGTATGACGGACTGCAACCGAAGTACAACCAATACGACGTGGATGACGCGGAGGGATTCCTGTCCCTCCAGGCGGATCGGCCGGGGTTGGGCAGCGGGCTGATCACGGGCGGCACGCTGGCCGACGACGCTTCGCGGGACGCGCTTCGGAAGGTCATCGCGTTCGCCTCGGCCGTCGGGTCGGACTTGGTAATCTACTGCTACGACCATTCCCGCGAGGGTCTGTCGGACGATGTTCTGCGGAGCATCGCCGCCACCTTCAGCGAGTTCGGCAGAGGGGCCCAGGAGGTCGGAACCAAGCTATCGATCCACAATCACGTCGGCTGTCCGATCATGTTGCCTGAGGACATGGATGTCTTCTACGACGCGATCGAACCGGGCACGGTGGGGCTAACGGTGGACACCGCCCACCTGGCCAAATCGGGCGTTTCCGACATGGGCGGTCTAATCCGCCGGTTCGCCCACGTGATCGACAACTTCCACCTGAAGGATTTCGACACGGACTGGCGCGTGCTGGGCGAGGGCGCGATCGACTTCGCCCCGATCTTCGCGGCGATCAAGACAATCGGCCACGACGGGTGGGTGTCCACCGACGAAGAAAGCGGCGCCGACATCATCGAGGCGATGGCCACCTGCTACCACTTTGTCGCCGCGGGCCTGGGCTAACGCCTCGGCCGCCCCCGCCCACGCCCGGGGCGACATACACCCCCACCCGATCACTGCCAAACCCCCAACCGCCCCCCCGCCCGCC
>CAYRZU010000042.1:0-3655 GCA_964428895.1 uncultured Planctomycetaceae bacterium | reverse complement strand
AGCTTGGCGGCGTGGCCCCCTTGCAACCTTTTGGGCGCGGGGGGCGGGGCCACCCCCCGCGCCCGCCCCCCCCCACGCCGGGGTCTACTTCCACCGCCTCCGGATCAGTGCCATCCCACCAACCGCCAGCAGGCCGGCCGTGGCCGGCTCGGGGACAAAGTTCACCTCCAGCAGGAAGTTGTCCACGCCGTCCGGGCTCGACCGCAGGAACTGCGCGGTGTTTCGGAACGGGTTGGAGCTGTTGCCGGAGGTGTTGGTGTTGTCGATGACGGCCCTGAAATACAGGTCCGTAGCGCCGAGGATCTGCAACGGCAGCGTGTCATCGAACGCCGGGTAGACGCCCGCGCCCTCCGAAGGCGGGCCCATCTGGCCAATCAGCGTGGTCCAGTTGGAACCGTCCTTGGACCCGTACAGCCAGCCCCAGCCCTCGCCGTACCACCAATTGAAGAACGCGAAGTTGGCGAACACTTGCCCGTCCAGGACCGGATCATCGAACGCAAAGTGAAAGTCGATGACGGCCTGGTTGAGGTTGCCGCCCACCGGCTGATAGTAGGCACAAGCGCCTTCGTTGGTGATCACGGCGTTGCTGGTGGCGAGGGTCAGGGCGCTATCGGCCGGGATATTGAGCACCGTGTCGATGGCGTAGGTGTAGTCGAACGGGGTGGCGTTGGCTGTGGCTGTCAGGGCCAGCAGCGTCGCCAGATATGTGAGTGTGCGTTTCATTCAGAGTCTCTCCCTTTCTGTCCGGCGTGGAAGACGTTGCGGGGAATGTCTCTAGGTCTTCCGTCGTCGTCTCAGCAGCGCGCAGACGCCCAGACCGAGCAGGGCCGTCGTGGCCGGTTCGGGTGTGGCGTCGACACGGAGGTAGGGGTTGTTCGACGAGTTCTCGCGGCTGTTGAACCCGTTCATCACATGCCAGAAGGTCCTTCCCTTGAGCATTAGGCCGTAGTTGGCGCTGGCGCCATCGGTCCAGTCCTCAACCAACGAGGTGATGTCCCATGTGTACCACACGCCCGTTCCGCTGCCGGCCGTGGTCGTGGTCGCGCGGATGGTTCCGTCGTAGCTGCCGCCGGCGGATCCCCAGGCGGTCGAGCCGTCGCGGGTGTTCCAGGTCACGCCGCCTTCGGTCCACGACTCGGTCAGGCGGAAGCAGTCGATCGTCAGCGGCTCATACCAGTACTTGTAGTAACGGTACACGTGGAGCGTGGCGCTGTTGATGGTCCATCCGTTAAAGGAGGCCAGGTCGAACTGCATGATGGCGCGGTTCTCCTCGGAACTGTTGACATAGGCGCCAACCAGCGTGTTGGTCGCGCCGCCACCGTTGGCGGTCGGGTGCTGCCGGTCCAAGGTTGAATCCGCCGACGGCGACAGGTCCATCACGCTCGCCGATGCGTTGGCAGCCACCATCAGAGCGCACACCATCCCTACGAGGTACATAGACGTCTTACGCATCGCAATTCTCCTTATCTGTCCTTGCTGTGAAATGTCTCTCACGACTCGTGTCGCGAGTTCTTCCGTTTCAGAACCGCCAAGCCGCCCAATCCCAGCAGGCCCATCGTCGCCGGTTCGGGAAGCGGGTCGATTACGACATCGCCCAGTTCGATGTAGTAGTTGACTCCCACGCCGCGGTTGTCGTTCATCCACCAATACAGGCCCAGGGAATCATCCAGGCCACTCGGATAGTCGGCGGTGTAGTCGGTGGTCTTGCCCGTCACGTAGGTACCGCCGAGGTCGTCGTAGTTGCCGGTGGCGGTGCGGTGGTGAAAGATGCCCGCGGGGTCGACTTCGATGCGCGTGTAGTACCACAGCCCGGGGCTGACCACGTAGCTACCCAAGTAAGAATGGTGCGTACTGTACGGCGATGAGCCGCGAGAGAGCCCGCCGGGCGTCATCAGGATCAGTCCGCCCCACTGGTACTGCGTGCCGTCTCCCATGCGCCATTTCACGCGGACATCGCCGCCGGGCGTGAGGTCGAAGAAGTCGTTGGACTGCATCGACACGTTGCCGCGATAGCTGACCGTGTGGAGCTTCAGCCCGTCGGCGGTGACCTCGGCCGTGCCCGTGCCGGTATGCTGCGTCTTGGTCCAATGACTTAGGTCCAGTGGAACCGACATCGGCGCCGCTACGGCGTGCGTTGCCGGAACCAGGGCAGTCGCCATCGCGACTACCGCAATGACCCATAACGTACGTAAACTCTTCATGTCCTCTCTCTCCTATCTCTGTTCTTCACGTTTCAAAAGTGTCTTCGCCTGACGGCTTCGCCGTCTCAAGATCGCAATTCCGCCCACACCAAGCAGGCCCAGCGTCGCCGGTTCGGGGACGCCCGTGCCGTATTCGATCAGGAAGGTCCGCGTCGAGGTGCCGCGAACGTCATCCCAGGTGCCGTCTGGCTGCATGTTGGCGTAATGCTCCGGCCCGAAGTTGTTTGGCGAGCCGGCGAACCAATTGGCGTAGCTGTAGGCGCCCCCACTGGGCCAGAACAGTCCCCCGGCTTCGGGACCGGTGGCCCAGATCCACTGGCCCTCGACCGTGCCCTGTGCCGCGTCGTCGGTCGCGCCGATCCACGTCCAGGCGCCACCGGTGACGCTGTAGGCGAAGTCTTGTTCGGCCTGGCTCGTGATGGTGACCAGATACCCGGGCATTCCCAAGTGGGTCATGGACTCGGCGCCGCTCTTGGCGCCGGCCCAGTTGGCCTGGTAGCCGGACATCTCATACCAATGGCCGTTTCCCCCCGAGGCCACGGTCCACTGAACCGGGGTTGCATTGGCAGCCATTGTTACAGGCAGCAGGACAGCCGTCACCGCGATCAGGTATTTCATTCTTCGTCTCCGCGCTGGTTCGCTGGTGTCCGTTGACGCCAGGTGGTTAGTTCTTCCTTCCTTTCAGCAGTGCCAGGCCGCCCAGGGCCAACAGGCCCAAGGTCGCCGGCTCCGGTGTGCCGACCACCGGTTGGGGCGAGTCGCCGCTTTCCCATGGCCCAGCCACGCCGTGCATCGACAGGTCGAAGAAGACGTCGAAAAAGCTGTCGATGTGATAGATGCCGCCGCCGAGGTCGGTCACCGTCGTCGTGCCGCCGGAGATCTCGACCGGGCTTTCAGTCAGGATGATGTCCGGATTGCTTGGTGAGACCAATTCCAGCGACAGGATCTCGATATCGAACTCCCGCGTGGGATTCACGCCGTCCCACGGCAGGCCGGTGATGCGCATCTCAGCCGTGGTGGTCACGTCCCACAGGTCCGGCGGCGCGACGCCGTCGGCGAATTCGATCCGGTAGGTCACGTCAAAGAAGCTGTCGATCCAGAACCCGGGATCTGGCGGGGGCAATTGCGGGCCGACGGAGATGTCGTCAGTCCGGATCCGCCGGTCGAGCCCGTCGTAGGTGTAGTTGGTGTACCAGATGTCTTCGGGCTCGTAGAACGGGCTGGGCAGATTGTTGGTATCGTCGTTGTAAGCGGCCTCGGCCGTGGCGGCCCAGACCACCACAAACAAGATCGCCGCTGCCGTCAGCAAGATGTGATGCGGTCTTACCATTGCCCTATCTCCTTGAAGTTGTGTTTGTCATGTGCGTGTCCCGCTAGGGATCACCTCTTTCGTGTCAATACGGCCGCCGCGCCAAGGCCCAGCAGCGTCAGTGTGATTGGCTCGGGGATGATGG
>CAYRZU010000041.1:0-30103 GCA_964428895.1 uncultured Planctomycetaceae bacterium | reverse complement strand
CGTACGGATCCAGATCGCCACCCATGTTGGCGCACAGCATGTCGATGTCATCAGCATCGACGTCACCATCGCCGTCGAAGTCGCCTTGGATGCCGACGCCCGGGCCCAGGATCGTCCCGTAGACCTCTTCGCCGTCGTTGTGGTACGTGTGCCAGGTAATGTTGCCCGGCGCGTTGGGGTGGACCACGCGGATGGTCTGCATCAGGCCGACCAGCCCGTAGTAGCCGAGGTTACCATTGGTGTTGGTAAAGCCAATCCCATCGCCCTCGGTGACGTGCCCGATGTTCGAGGAGACCCAGACACTTTCACCCAGGGTGTATTCCGTGCCATCGTGCCACGGATTGTCGGCGTACCAATTCTGGCTGACGACGAGGGGATTGTAGTCCTCTTCGTACGTGTAGCTGTTCCACTGAATGTTGACGTCTTTGGGCTGGGCCCACTGCATGACGGAGGGGCCGCCGGGGAACAACGGGACCTGCACAGCCAGCGAAGGCCAACGTTCTCCGTTAAGGAAGCCGTTGTAGACGGTGCCCATCCCCGCGGCCATCGCGGTCCAATTCTGCTTGGGCAGATAGTCGGAGGGCGTGCCCGTGCCGGCCCAGATATCGCCCACGTCATTCCAACGGTTGACCATCAGGTTGGAGTCGAAGCCCGTCAGATAGGCTTGCTTGCCCCAGGTGTGGTTCTGGCCACCGGCGTCGGTGGTGGCGATGACGTCATAGACGTACTCCCACATTCCGGGGAAGTCTTCGCCGGCGCCCAACACGCGTGGTGTAGCCGCCAACACGAAGTGGGTGTCGCCGTCCTGGAACACGCGAGCGGCGAAGCTGCCGGTCGTCATGGCCAGGATCGTCAGCGCCACAATGAGTCCTGTTCGTTTCATAATTCCCAATCCTTTCCTTCAGATGAAGATAGCATTTTGGGTTGTTGCGGGCAGGTTGCTCTTCATGCGCAGGTATTCACCTTACGCTTCGCGCGAAAACCGACAACGACCTCCGAACGACAGACAAACAACTACCGGATGGATACAACCAACAACCAGCGACGTAATTATATCACATCACGCCCCGAATTAGAAACCCAATCGGGGCGCTAGAAAAAAAGGGGGTGACGGAAGAAAACACTTCCGTCACCCCCAGAGGGTATCAAGTCACTCTAACTTATTCTCAGTCGCTTACTTCCTGCGACGGAGCAAAGCAGCCACGCCGCCGATGGCCAGCAGGCCCATCGTGGCAGGCTCGGGAACGACGGTGATGATCATGCTGTAGTCAGCTTCACCGAGCGTGTCCCAGTCATAGGTGTCTTCGTTGCCGGCTTCGGTCAACGCAGCATGCCAGCCAGAGCCGCCCCACGCGCCGGAACTGGTGACGTTCACGTCGAAACGCGTCGACGAGCCAAGCGCCGCATCCGCGCGGATCGGAACCCAGAAACCGGCCACAACGCCGCCGGAACCGAGGGTGTCGTAGTACTGCTGGGCCGTCAGAGCGCCACCAGTGCCCGTCTCACCGATCGGGCCGCCGCCGGTGTCGCCACCATTGGGGTTCGAATACGGATACAGGTTCGGGTTGCCGTTGTGGTCGATGTTCAGGGTGTCAAGACCACCACCATACGTGACGACCTCAACGCCGGTGTAGTTCCACGAACTGCCGCCAGGATTCTGGTAGTCACGGAGAGTCATGTACATAGTTGTGTCTACCGTCACGTACCCACCGGGGGCAGCCGTTGTGTCAACCACAGCGGGGTCCCAGTCAGCCGCCAACTGGAAGTCCCTGCCGTTGCCCTGATTCGACGTGCTATTGATGCTCAACTGAATGAACACCAGCTCGCCGGGGGCAGCGGTGACGCGCGAATCATTGGGATCGCCGTCATAGTCGCGCCAATACAGACGCAGGGCACCGGGGAGGACATTAGCATTCGCCTCCACGATGAAGCCGGCCAGAATGGCCACTGCAAATACGACACTAAGCTTCTTCATTATCCTTCTCCTTCCAAAGTGCTCCTCTAGAACTGCCTCTCAACTGTTGAGAGATGCTAATAACACATTGCTAGCTTACTGCAAACTTCCCTAATCCCGGTTGGCTATAGTATATCAGAGGGCACTGACTTGGTGGGATATTTTCCGGATTTTCTGCGATGTTCGCCCGCTCTCCTCCCCGAACAGAGCCTTCGACATAGCAATAGGTTGCAGAGATGAACAATTGGCCGCTCTGTCTTCCTCCAGAGAATTCATAGAGCGAAGGGGGGAGGCCGGGCCCGAAATGCCATTACTTCTGGGACCAATCACAATCACGACCTGCCAATTCACTTGACGCGAACTGGCCTGTTCTTGGGCGCCGAATTGGGTGGGAGGTCGCCAGATACTTGGCAGATGCCGCTCTGTCTCCTGCTTGTTCCATTGATGCCGATACGTTGGTGCGATCAGGGCTGATGCGGCGGGGTTTTGTCTTTGTCGGGTCTGACCGGGCTCGATATAGTCGGGTCGACTTGCCGATCTGTGCCGAGCCGCCGCGGGTCAGCGGCGGCCTTACCGGATGACAAGGAGTTGGCGGAATGGGCCGATCTCCCGACAGCTCTGATGCACGCAAGGACGGGAACGATCCCCGCCGTTCGGAAGAAGCGAATGCGGCGGGGCCCTCGCGCTTGAAGCGGGGGGTGTTTGTCTTGATCGCCACGATCGGGATCCCGTTGCTTCTGCTTGGGCTGACCGAAGCGGGTCTGCGGATTGCGGGCTACGGGTATCGGCCGGGCTTTCTCGTTCGGTCGGAGGGTTCCTATCAGAGCAATCCTCGTTTTGGCTGGCGGTTCTTCCCGCGCGATATCAGTCGCGCGCCGCTGCCCATTCATCTGTCGCGGGAGAAGCCGAGCCAGGCCTTTCGGATTGTGATCGTTGGCGGGTCGGCCGCCCGAGGCTATCCCGAGCCGGCCTTCTCGTTTTCCAGGTACCTCCAGGCGATGCTGTGGGAGAGCTTTCCGGACGTCCAGTTCGAGGTCGCCAACGCGGCGATGACGGCGGCGAACTCCCACATGATGGTGCCCGCCGCGCGGGACTGCCTTAAGCTCGAGCCCGATCTGCTGATCGTCTATATGGGCAACAATGAGGTGGTAGGCCCCTATGGGCCGGGAACGGTGTTCGCCGGCCCGTCGGCCTCTCTTCCGGCGATCCGCATGGGGCTATGGGTTCGGGGGACGCGGTTGGGCCAGTTGCTCGGGCGTGTGGTTGGGGCGTTGGCTGGCGGTAAGGGCTCGCCGGAATGGGCGGGCATGGAGATGTTCCTGGAGAATCAGGTTTTGGCCGACGATCCCCGCCTGGTGGAAACGTACGACCATTTCCGCAGCAACGTTCGGGACATCTGCGGGATGGCCGCGGCGTCCGGTGCGAAGGTGCTTGTCTGCACCGTGCCGGTAAACCTACGACAGTGCGCGCCGTTCGCATCGGTGAACGGCGAAGGGCTCGGCCTCGACGACTCGGCCCGATGGCTGGAGGCCTACGTCGAGGGGGCGGCCCGGGAGCAAGCGGGCCAGTATGAGGGGGCGTTGGCGTCGCTCACCGAGGCCATGGCCCTGGATGATCGCAATGCGGATCTGCATTTCCGCCTGGGGCGTTGTTACGTTGGACTGGACCGGCCGGCCGACGCCTACACGCACTTTCGGCAGGCCCGTGACCTGGACGCGCTTCGGTTCCGCGCCGACACGACGATCAATGACACGCTGCGCCAGGTCGCCGGCGAGCTGGATGGGCCGGCAACGTTGGTGGACGTCGAGAAAGCGTTCGAGGCCGCCGCCGAGGTGGCCAACAGTCCGGGCGAAGAGCTCTTCTTCGACCACGTTCATCCCAACTACCGGGGCAACTATGAACTGGCGCTCAGCGTGTTCCCGGCGGTGGTGGCGGCTTTGCCGGCCCAGGTTAGGGACGACCGACAGGTCGAGGCGCCAACGTTCGAACGATGCAACGAACGGCTGGCGATGACGCACCTGGAGCGATTGCGGACGGCGGGGTCATTGTGGCAACTGACCCAACGGCCTCCGTTCACGAATCAGTTGAACTACCGGGACGTGCGCAAGCGAATGCTGGCCCGACGGGAGGCCCTCTGGGCCGAGGAGGTCCCGGCGGCTGAGATCGTGGCCGCCTACCAGTCGGCGTCGGCGTCGTCCCCTGAGGATGCGACGCTGCACGTCTTGGCCGCGACGATCCAGAGCAAGCGGCGGAACTTCCCCGCCGTTGCCGCCCATTTGGCCGAAGCCCGGCGCCTGACGCCCAACGACCCGCAGATTGACTTCCTTGAGGCGACGATGCATCTGCACCAGGGAGACCTGCCTGAAGCGGACCGGGCGGTGGGGGCCTACCTGGACCGGGTGGACCATTCCCTCACGGGCTATATCGCGGTGATCAATATGTTCGGGTCCGGCGGGAGCCCGGCCAAGGCGGAAGGCTACGCTCGCCGGCTGGCCCGTCGCAGGCCCGGGCAGGCGCCCGCGCTGACACTGCTGGCCAAGACCATTGTCTACAATCGCCAGGTCGGGGCGGCCGCCTACCGGCAGGGGTTGGCCGAAGCCGAGGACCTGCTGACCAAAGCTACGGAGATTCAGCCGGAGTATCCGAGCGCGTGGCTTCAGTTGGGGGAGGTCCAGCGGATCACGGGGCGAACGGCCGAGGCGGCGACCTCCTTTCGCCGCGCCGTCGAACTGGATCCGTCGTCGCCGGCCGCGTATGTGGGGATGGGCACGGCGCTGTTTCGCCTTGGCAGGCCCGACCAGGCCAGGACGTGTCTGGCCCGCGCGATTGCGATCGCCCCGGACGATGTGCCCGCGACGACCAAGTATGCCGAGCTGTTGTGTATGGAAGGCAACCCGGGCCAGGCGGTGGCGCTGCTGCGACGGGCATTGCGAATTGACCCGGACGCGCCGGTGACGGGGTTGTTGGCGTGGGTGCTAGCGACCTCGGCCGACCCGAATGTGCGTAACGGCGCCGAAGCCGTGCGTCTGGCGGAAATCGCCGTCGCCAAGAGCGGGGCACGCCCGTCGGCGATGCTGGTCCTGGCCGCGGCCTATGCCGCCGAGGGGCAGTTCCCCAAGGCCGATGCCGCGGCCGAACAAGCGCTGGCCAAAGCTCGTCGTCTGGGCGAGACCGCCTTGGCCGAGCGCCTCGTGGCGCACCGGGTGAGTTACGCGGAAGGGCAGGCGCTGAGTATTGCCCGGTACGACCGTCTCGAAGGGTGGTAGGCCCTCCCGGGGGAGGAATGTGGATGGCGCTGGTGTGAGCCCGATCATGTCTATATGATCCGCGTGATCTGCACGACAGGGAGGCCGCCAAGACGCACCTTGCCGCCGAACAACACAGGTAGACCCGATGAGCTCGACATCCAACAGTCCCAGCGGGGGTGAAGCGTCCCCGGCGAAGCCGTCGCGATGGCGGCTGTGGGCATTTCGCCTGATCGCGGCGGTGGTGATTCCTCTGGTCGTGTTGGGGCTCGTCGAGGCGGGCCTGCGGATTGCGGGCTACGGGCACGACACCCGCTTCTGGATCGAGGATGAAGCGGCCGGGCAGTATGTAGTCAATCAGGATTTCGGCCTGCGGTTCTTTCCGCCGTCACTGGTGCGGGTGCCCTGGCCGATCTCGGTCGCCAGCGAGAAGCCCGGGGGCAGTTACCGCATCTTTGTGATGGGGGGGTCGGCGGCGCTGGGCATCCCGGACCCGAGCATCAACGCGGGCGCCATCCTCGAGGCCATGTTGGCCGAGACCTATCCCGATGCGACGTTCGAGGTGGTCACCGCGGCGATGACGGCGATTAACTCTCACGTGGTGCTGCCGATCGCGCGGGATTGCGCCCGGCGCGAACCGGACCTGTTCATTATCTATCTGGGCAACAACGAGGTGGTGGGACCTTTTGGGGCCGGAACGGTCTTCGCCGGTTACTCGCCGAGCCTGGCGATGATTCGCGCGAGTCTGGCGATGCGAACGACCAAGCTGGGCCAGTTGGTCGACCGGCTGACCCAGGACCTTGCCGGCCAGGACGAGCAGGGGGAGTGGACGGGGATGGAGATGTTCCTGAGCAACGTCGTTCCGGCCGGAGACCCGAGACTTGACGGTGTGGGCCGTCACTTCCGACGGAACTTGGAGGACATCTGTCAGGTCGCTCGCAAGGCCGGCGCCGAAACGGTCCTGTGCACGGTGGCGGTCAATCTACGGGACTGTTCGCCTTTTGCCTCCGTTCACAGAAGCGGGCTGAGCGAGGCCGACCTGGCCGCATGGGACCGGGCCTACCAAGCCGGAATCGAACGGGCCGAATCGGGCCGGCACGATGAAGCCATCGAGCTCTACCTGGCGGCAATGGCCATTGACGACCAACACGCGCAGTGCCAGTTTCGGCTGGCCCAATCGTATGTGGGCGTTGGTGAGACCGATTTGGCGAGAGACGCTTTTCTGACCGCTCGGGAGCTGGATGCCCTCCGGTTCCGGGCGGATTCGCGCATCAACGGGATCATCCGCCAGGTTGCGGGCGGTCACTCGGACGTGCATCTGGTGGATGTGGAACAGGCCGCGAGCGAGTCGGCCACATCGGTCGGAGGCCTGCCGGGGGGGGAATTGTTCTACGAGCATGTGCACCTGACCTTCGATGGCAATTACGAGGTCGCTCGGGCGTTGTTCCCGGCGGTGGTGGCGTTGTTGCCGGAGTCGATCCGAGCCAACGGGCCGGCGTCGCCGGCGCCGCCCAGCGCGGCCCGCTGCGCAGACGTGATGAAGGTGACAGCATGGCAAGAGGCCCAGAGCATTTCCTACATGCTGGAAATGACCAAACACCCCCCGTTCACGGAGCAGTTCGACCACGCCCAGCGTCGCGCGGCCTTGGTCGAGAAGCTTCGGCAGGCCGAGGCGCGCGTCGGCAACGCCCAAGAGGGGCGGTGACGCGTATCCGGTTGGTCTGGGGTAATCCCGCGTGCCGGCGGCGGCGTTTGGCTAACACGCCGGCCTACCCCATGCCGATAAGTCCGTTGGCCGATAGGCTACGATTGCGATCCCCGTGAACAGACCGAGTCAGGCAATGCGCCAGGAGACCTTTGCAGATGTCCCCAGTGATTGAGACCGACCCAGCGCCGAATACCCCGCAGCGACTAAGCGATTCGAGAGCAGCCGGGGCGGCCCCAACCCCGAAGAGTTGGGCATCGAGGCTGCTGGCCGTGGTGTTCGTCGCGCTGTTGGCAAGTCACGTCTATGTCAATATAGGCCCGCACGTGCTGTACCAGGCCGATGAGACGCTGACCGAGGCGAAGGTGATTCCGATCTTCCCGGTCTACCTGCGCGGGAGCGGGTTCCTTCGGCCCTTCTTGAAGATATGCGGCGGGCCTATCGAATACGTCGGCGCCAGCCTCAGTCAGTACTACAGCACGCCAATTAGCGCTGCGGCGGTTCTGGTGTTGGTCGCGGTGGGGCTGTTTCTGCTGACCGGCAGCGTTCTGTCGATGATGGGGGGGCAGGCGGGCAGCGTACTTCGGTTCGTGCCGGCGGTCTTGCTGGTGGTGATCTGGAACCGCTACACCTTTGTGTTGGCCGATCAGTTGGCGCTGCTGGGGGCGCTGCTGGTGGTGTGCGTGTACCATCGCTTGCCGGACAAGGCCGCTCTGCGAGCGGCGGTGATGCTGCCGGCGATCGCGGTGTTCTACTATCTGGCGGGCGGTCTTTGCTTGTTGGCGGCCCTGATGTGCGGATTCTACGAACTCCTGGCGAATCGGCGTAGGATCGGATGGGCCTATTTCGTTGTCGGCGCGGTGGCGCCTGTAGTGGGCAACGCTTTGGCCGGCGAGTCAATGACGCGCCCGCATCTGCGGTTGGCGGGCCTGACCGGGGGAACGGCGGCCATGGTCGCGTGGATAGGTCTGTATGCGTTCTTCGTCGTCCTGACCGTGGGGTTGGCCCTGCGCAAGCGCTGGGCGGTGGAGCGGACCGGGCCCGCCGGATCGGGTCGGTTGCGGGGGCCGATCAGGTGGGCGGCGCTGTTTGTGTTGGGCGCCGTGGTGGCGCTGGTGACGCTGGACCGAGATGTCCGCACCTTCCGAAGGCTATGTAGCTACCACCAGCGGCAAGATTGGGTCGGCGTGGTCCTGCAGGCGCGGGAGTTGACCAAGGCGCCGTCGGAGATGTACGCGGGCAATGTGTGCCGGATGTTGAATCGAGCCTTGTTCGAGACCGGGCGGATGGGCTTCGAGACCGGGATGGGCGTTGAGATGTTCGCCTACCCGCAAGCCCGGTTGGGCAGCCTGTTGTTCGCGCCGTCGGCTTCCGAGCCGTACAAGTCCGACACGTTGCTGGAACTGGGAGCGGTCGATATCACCGAAGTGATGGCCTTGCGTTCCGATGCGACGTGGCCCAATCGCCCCTACGTGCTGCGCCTGCTGACCAAGATCGCCATTGCCAAGGACGACATGGGCGCCGCGCGGTCGTACTTGCGGACGCTCCTGAAGGACCCGGTCCACCGGCCATTGGCCGAGGACCTGCTGGCGAAGATCGACACCGGCTACGATTTCGGCGCCGACGGGGACATCGCCCGCGTTCGGTCCGTCATGATCGAGGGATTGCCCGGCGGCCCCGCGTCGCTGCGTGGGATTCTAGAGGTCCTGGCCGACAAGAACCCGGATGATCGGATGGCCTTCGAGTACCTGATGGCCAGCTACTTGCTGGCCGGGGAACTGGAACCGTTCGCCGAGCGAGTCGGGCGAGTCGGTCAGTTCGATTATCCCTACTTGCCCCCGCATTACGCCGAAGCCATTCTGCTGCGGGCGGTTCTTGCCGGGCAGACGCCCGACTACGAAGGCCTGCCGGAAAAGGACCCAACGATCCTCGTGGCCGGGCCGATGTTCACGCGGCTGTACGCCCAGAACAAGCACGACATGCCGGCCTTGCTTGCGGCGCTGACGAAGGTCTTGCCCGCCAGCTACTTCCGCTACTACTTCGCGCTGCAACTGATGTCGCAGCCGACGTCGAGGCCTCCGGCGCTTCCGTGACGGAGGCGCCGGCCGGCTAGTTCAGCGGCGAATCCTCTTGCCACTTGGTTTCCCCGGGAGGGGGCGCTTGGTCCCAGTCCGTGGTGGCGCTGGACACGGCGTCCACGGGGCGCGCCGTGACGGTTGGGGCGATCACCTCTCGAAGTTCCTTGGGCCCCCAGGCGACCGGCCCGGTGACCAGTTCGGCCACGTTGTAGGTCTTCATCTGACGGTTGTACAGGGCCGGATCCTTCTGGGGGATCACGAAGGCCTTGGTGGCCTGGCCGTCTTCGTCGATGTGGGTGATGTAGAGCTTGGTCAGGATGTGGTCGCGCCGTTTGCTGCCGAAGACGACCCATCGGTTATTGAGCGACCAGGTGTGCCAGGAATCGCACTGGTCGCTGTTGGCCTCGGCCAGGGGCCAGTGCTTGCCGGTGGCAAGGTCCAGGATGTACAGGTCGCTGTCGAGGTAGAGGGGGAACCCGCCGTAGGGGGCGGCAATGAACATCAGAAACCGTCCGTCGGGCGAGATGCGGGGCTCGTTGATGCTCTGGCCGAACTGCTCGGCTGAGAGGACCACTTCCGGGTCGCCCCATCGGCCGGTCTCGACGTCATAGCCGATTCGCATCAGGTCGTATTGGACCTCCAGGAACTCCGCGGGCGGGGTTAGTTCCTTGTCGGCGTCGGTCGGCCAGGGCAGGGCGCCGCTGACGAAATAGAGGTACTTCCCGTCCGGGGACCAATAAGGGTAACTCTCACGCCGGTCCGGTCGGGAAACGGCCCGCGTGCTGGTGATGGTGTGGCTGGCGAGATGGTACAGGCCGATATCCGAGATGTAGTCGATGGCGGTGCGACTCTCGCCGGCGGTCTTGTGGACCAGGCGGAGCTTGTTGCAGGAGAAGGCGGCCACCTTGCCGCTAGGGTGCCACGCCGTGAACCCGATCGGCGGATTGAAGCGGGTGCGGGTGTTGATCTTTTCGACCACGCCGTCCTGGGCCAACACCATGGCCGTTCCGTCGGCCCCGCGGATGTGCATCAGCATGCGGGACGGGTCGTTGTTGATGAAGGTGTGGCAATTGGCGCAACTGCCCTTGGTGCTCGCCCAAAGGGGCCGTTCATCGAAGCTCTCCAGGTGGCGTTCGATGGTGGCCATGCCGGGGTTGAGGTTGTGGTTCGGCCCGTCCAGTAAACGGTAGACCACGTAGGGGTCGATGGGCTCGTTGGCGATTTGGTTGCTGACGGTTCGGAATCGTCGCCAGCCGTCGGTGTCGTTGCGAGCGTAGACATCCATGCGGACGACCTCGCCCACGTTGGCCGCCAACAGATCTCGCCAAGGCCCGATGGGGATGACGACCTTGCCGTTCCGGCTGCCGACGACGATATCGTCGCCCCGGTCCGCGTAGATCCGCGCGCAGACGGTCGGGCCGGCCTCGTCGACCACGAAATTGAGCGGCGCAATATTCGGCGGGATGACGCAGTCTTGGTAGTCCGGGAAGATCTTCGGCGCCCGGTCGACCTCGGTGAACTGCTCGGGAAGCCGGACGGGCGGGCGGATCAGGGCGCCAGCCGCGACGAGGGCGGCGATAACAACCAGGCCCAGGACGATCCATAGGATGTGTCGGCGCCTCATGGGGACGTCCTCCCCGATTGCCCGGTGCGATGGTATCGGAAGTAGCTATCGGCCATATCCGTGGCCAACGCCTCGGTGAGGGCTTTGGCGTCGTGTCCGTGGGCGGCCTTTAAGGCCGCGAACTGCTCGGCCCGTTGGAAGACCTCTTTCGGGATCGCCAGGCCGTGCAAATTCGGCAGGGGGTGTTGCGATGATCGGATGACCATCGCCTCTGCATAGTGGCCGGGCAGTCGGTCGTAGGTCATCCCGGGCAGGTAGGTCTCCAGCCCCCCGGTCAGATCGTCCAGGCACCAGTCGAGCAGGTAGCTGGCCATGAGGTACTCAAAGGCCATCTGATTTCGGGGGTTGGCGGCCAGCAAGGTCAGGAGCGTTGTCTCAAGGTCGCCGGCGTCTACGATGTCGCGTTTCGGCATGACGGCCCGGATGTGTTGGAGGGTCTCATCGTCCGACAGGTCCGGGTCCTGGGCGAGCTGCGCCAGGCGCTGTCTGGCCCAAGGCCCGTGGATCAGGTCCCGAGTCAGCCGCGTCAGGAAGATTCTCGCCGCCTGGGGCTCGCCCTTGGCCATGAAGGCGGTGGCCAGTACGCGGAGAATGTGGGGGGTCGGCCCGCGGACCATCAGGGCCTCCGCGGCCAGATGTTCGGCCTGGTTGACCGCTCCGATTGCCAGCAGGTCGTCCTCTAAGCCGAAGCCGATCTCGTCCAGCCTGGCGTCGGGCAGGAGGCCGTCCGGACGTTGCGGGAACGCGAACATGCGATTCCCCAATTGACCCGTCTCAAAGAGGGCCCGGTTGACCTGCCGGCAGGAATGGACGCTCAGGTCGTCGGGGCTGCAGGCGGCGGCGACGAGTAGGAGCTTGTCCCACTGGCCGATCTTGGCGTACCGATTGATTCTCAATACGCGCCCGGCTTGCCGATCGTAGGAGGCAAGGGCGGCCCCGACGGCAATGACAACCAGGGCCACGGCAAGGACGTCGTGCCATCGCCGGTCCGGGCCGGGGGCTCCCGAGGCGCCAATCAACCGATGGACGGCCCAGCGACCCGCGACCAGCAGAACCAGCGCGGCGCCCATCGTCGCAGCCAGCAACAGCTCCCACGTCCCTGGGGAAGTCTCGAGTGGCTCTATTGCGAGCGCGCCGGTCAGGCGGCCGTAGGCGTCGAGCACGCTTGCTCCCAAGAGCTCGGCGCCCACCAGCCAGGGGACGGCGCCCCCGACCACAACGCAGACGACCGCCGATACCGTCTTGCGACGGGCGAGCAATTCGAACAGCCCGCACATCGCGGCGGCAAGCAGGTAGGGCCCGGCCAGGATGACGTAGAGAACCGGCGAGAGCAGGACGAAGCCGATCGTGCGGGCGGCCGGCCGGGGCGCGGTCACGTACAGTCGGACGACGATTAAGGCTCCCAGTAGGGCCAGTTGGTCGGCCAGATGGAACGTATACCGCCCCCACATGGCGACCAGCACGACCACCGGCGCCAGGCCAATCAGCCGGGCGTGGCGCAGGCCTATCTTGCGCGCGATGCCACCGGCCAGGGACCAGGCCCCCAGGCCCACGGCGGCCAGAATGGCCGCCCCGGCCACGGGGTAGAAGAAGAACTGGCTGGCCAACGCCCCGACGTATTCGGTCAGGCCGCCCGGCAAGACCACGAACGACTTGAAGAACTCCCATCCGAGGAAGAACTCGGGAAAAACGATGTGTGTCTCGCTGCGGGGCAGGACCACGAAGTAGGCATGGTAGACAACGCGCGGATCGATCCGGACCAGCACATACGCAAACAGGGTTGCGAAGACCGAGGCCCACACGATACGGACGGGCCAGGATCGGGCCTGGCCTGGTCGGGGTATGTCAATCGGGTTGGTTTGGAGCGACGAGGTGTTCACGTCGCCGGCAGGCAATGTCATCATGGGCGATACGAACCGCATTCTCACAAAGCAGGGGAGTCTGAAGTATACAGGGGGCGCCAATTCCGATCTATAGGGAGCGAATTGCGCCTGCCCCTGGCCGAGCACGGAGGATGGCCATGATAGGAACTGGTATGTGGGCGGTGGGGGTCCTATCATCGGCTCGGCCGCCTTGCAGCCTGGCTGACGCGACGTCAGCGACAACGAAGAATCCATGACAGCAGCTCCGTCCGGCAATGATCGAACCGAAGGCGCCCGCGGCGACGCGGTGGCCCCTCCACCGCGGCGCGGTCGCGGGTGGCTGTTCCGTCTGGTGATGCTGATCGGCGTGCCGGTGGCGCTGCTGGTGCTGACGGAACTGGGGCTGCGGGTCTTTGGGTACGGGTACTCGACCGACTTCTTCGTGGAAGTGCCCGGCAAGGGCGTCTACACCGCTAACCGCCAGTTCAGCCTGCGGTTCTTCCCGCCGTCGTTGCGGCGGAATCCGTGGCCCGTCTACATGGCCGCCGACAAGCCCGCCGAGACCTATCGGATCTTCGTGCTGGGCGGGTCGGCCGCTCAGGGGGTGCCGGATCCGGCCTATGGGTTCGCCGGCGTTCTGGAGACGATGCTGGCCGAGACCTTCCCCGGCGCAACCTTCGAGATCGTGCTGACAGCCATGACGGCCATCAACTCCCACGTGGTCTTGCCCATCGCTCGCGATTGCGCCGAGCACGAGCCGGATATGTTCATCGTGCTGCTGGGCAACAACGAGGTGGTCGGGCCCTTCGGCGCCGGAACGGCGTTGGGCGGATTCACACCAAACCTCGCCGTGATTCGTGCGCATCTGGCGGTCAAGACCACGCGGGTGGGGCAGTTGGTGGCGAACGTGACGGCCGACCTGGGGCCCAGCCGAGACGGCGAGCAGTGGCGCGGGCTAGAGATGTTCATGGACCATCGCATCGCCGCCGACGATCCGCGGCTGACGTTTGTCTACGCCAACCTCCGGCGGAACCTGGCCGATATTGTCCGCACCGCCGACGAGGCGGGCGCCGCCACCATTCTGTGCACCATGCCGGTCAACCTGGGGGACTGTCCCCCCTTCGCTTCGCAGCATCGCGCCGGGCTCAGCCAAGCCGACCTGGATGCCTGGACGGCGGCGTTTGAGGCGGGGATCGATCGGGCGACCGCCGGCGACAATGCCGGGGCGATCGAAGCGTTCCAGACGGCGATGGGCATTGACGACCGATTCGCCGAGCTTCACTACCGATTGGCGCAGTGCTATCTGGAAGATCGCCCGGCGCCTGAGGCGTTGGCTACCTTCGCCAGCGCATGCGATCTGGATACGCTACGGTTCCGAGCGGATTCGACCATCAACCGGACCATTCGCGATGTCGCAGCCGAACAGGCCGAAGCGGGAGCGCACCTGGTCGACGCCGAACGAGCGATGGCCGAGTGTGATCGCGCCTTGAGGGGCGTGCCAGGCCGGGCCTTGTTCTATGAGCACGTCCACATGACCTTCGAAGGCAATTACGAGGTCGCCCGAGCGGTCTTCGTAGAGATGGTGAAACTGCTGCCGGAGTCGATCACGTCCCGGGCCCCAGGGCCGATCACGCCTCCGTCGCTGCGCTTCTGCGCGGAGCGAATGGAACTGACCCGTTGGCAACGGGCCCAGATGTTGGCCTACATGTTGGACATGACCGATCGCCCTCCCTTCACGGAACAGTTTGACCACGCCGAACGATACGCGGCGATGGAATTGTTCCGTCGCTGGTTGGAATCGAAAGACGAATCGCCGGCCGACGAGGACCCGCGGTGAGGGTGCGTTGCCGACCGGGCGGCGGCCGCTTAGAATGCCCGCATCGCAGACTCGATGACCCCAAGGAGACTTCTGGCAATGGACGCCGACCAACCTGACCGTTCGGAGACACAGCCCGTTGATGAATCCTCAGACGCCTCTGGCCGGGCGGATGGTCCGCGCGATCTGACCCTAGCGGCTGCCAAGGCCCGCCGCGTCGTGACCGTGTTGTTCTTCATATTGTTGGCCGCCGACATCACGTTGAACCTGACCCCTCGGATCCTCTACGGCGCCGACGAGGTCGCCCCGGCCGGCAAGACCGTTCCCTTGTTTCCGGTCTACTTCGGGGGAGTGGAGTTCTTCAAGCCGTTCTTAAAGGCGCCCGGAGGCCTGGCCGAATACCTGGGGGCCAACCTCAGCCAATACTTCGCCGCGCCCCGGGCCGGAACGGTCATTCTCGTTGTCGTCGCTCTGATGGCCTTCCTGTTGACCGATGGGTTGATCAGTCTGATGGGCGGCCGCAAGGGCAGCGTGGTGCGACTGGTCGTGCCCTTGCTGCTGCTGGTGGCCTGGAACCGCTACACCTTCGTCCTGGCCGATCAGATCGCGCTGCTGGGGGCGTTGCTGGCGGCGTGTGCCTATCTGCGTCTGCCGGAGAAGTCGCTGATCCGAGCGGCGGTGATGGTCCCGGGGATTGTGGCGTTCTACTACCTGGCGGGCGCGCCGGCGATTCTGCTGGCGACGGTGTGTGGGGTCTACGAACTGATCGCCAAGCGTCGCGACGTGGGCGGGCTCTACTTGCTGGTGGGCGTTCTGACGCCGCTGGTGCTGGGTGGGGCGCTGTTCAAACTGAGTACGTCGGACGCTTATCTCTTGCGAGCGGGCCTGCGCGGGGGAACCATTTCGTCCGTTGCGATGGGCGGGCTGTATGGCTTCCTGGTCCTGCTGACGGTTGCGTTGGCGCTTCGCGGTTGGCGTGAGCGCTCGGCCGAAGCGAGTGAAGGTAGGCCCGCCGATGCCGCTGCGCCGGGCGCGGTCCGAGCGACGGCAGTTCCGCTGGTGGTGCTGGCGCTGGCGGTGGCGGCGGGGCTAGTAACGCTCGACCGGGATCTCCGCGCGTTTCGCAGGATTTGCTTTGCCTCGCAGGCCGACGCCGCCGCGTCAACGATCCTGGCGATCCAGGAGTATCCGCCGGCGCTCTACACTGCCGACACGTGTCGCAGGCTCAATCGCGCCCTGTACGCCCAGGGGCAACTGGGCACGGCGATGTTCGCCTACCCCCAGTCGCTCGATGGCGGCCTGCTGCCGATGTCCGGGCTGTACGAGCCGTACAAATCCGACACGCTGCTTCAACTAGGCGCCGTCGATAGCGCCGAGCGATTGGCGCGGGCGTCGCTGGCCCAGTGGGGCCCCCGTCCGTTCGTCCTGAAGCTTCTGGCCCGGATTGCCATCGTCAAGAGCGACTGGCCGACTGCGATCGGTTACTTGAACACGCTGGCTGGTGATATGGTCTTGGGCGAATGGGCGGCTGAGCGCTTGGCCAAGATCGAAGCTGGGGATCGATTCAACGATGATGCGCAGATCACGCGCATTCGGGCCAACTGGCTGGCCGGGCACGAATACGATCCGCTCGATGTCGAGAAGACACTGGTGGCGCTGTTGGCCAAGTCGAACGGAAAGAACCAGATGGCCTTTGAGTATCTGATGGCCCACTACTTGCTGACGCTTCAAGTGCAGAAGTTCGCCGATAAGATCGAGCATCTTCAGAGCTTCGGCTACGACCTCATGCCGCCACAGTTCGCCGAGGCGTTGATCCTGTTCTACGTTCAGACCAATCAACCCGAGGCCATCGAGGGTCTGAATCTGGATATGCAGACGCAGGAGCGACGCCAGCGATTCCTGGCATTGGTCCGTCAGCATCGAGACGATACAGCAGCTCTGGCCGACGCGGTCTCCCTGGAGATGCCCGCCAGCTACTTCGGCTACTACTTCGCCGCGATGCGCCAGCTTGCCGAGCGGCGGGCGGCTATGCCAGCGCCTTGATGACGGCCTGACAGAAGGCGGGTAGGTCGTCGGGCTTGCGGGAGGTGATCAGATTCCCGTCGACGACGACCGCTTCGTCCACGTACTCCCCCCCGGCGTTGATCAGATCGTCTTTGACGGCCATGAAGCAGGTGGCGCGTTTGCCCTTGGCGGCCCCGGTCGAGGCGAGCATCCACGCCCCGTGGCAGATCGAGGCGAGCACCTTGCCGGCGTCCACGGCGTCCTGGAGGAACCGAATCATCTGAGGGTCGCGGCGCATGAAGTCGGGCGCCCATCCGCCGGGGATCACCACCGCGTCGAACGACGCGCCCCGCACCTCACCGGCCCCGAAATGACTCTCACACGGATAGCCCAGCTTGGACGGATACGCCGTCTTGCCGGCCGGGCCGATCAGTTGCACCTCGGCGCCTTCTTCGATGAAGCGATAGTAGGGATACCAGACCTCCAACTCCTGGTACTGCTGATCGACCATGATGGCGATGCGTTTCCCGTCAAGACTCATGGGTGGCTCCTTCCGAAGGTGTGATGCGAACGTGCTATGACCGTATGCGATTGGCCGCGTCCGGGCAAGGCGGCGTGGACAAAGCCAGTTGAAATCCGTTGCCAGATCGATATCATCATAAATCCCTCTGGGGCCGTAGCTCAGTTGGGAGAGCGATTGGTTCGCAATCAATAGGTCAGGGGTTCGATTCCCCTCGGCTCCACTCGATGCGTCCCGACAGTCCACAGGGCTGTCGGGACGTATTCATAACCGCTTATCCGCGCCGTCGGAATCGGCGTGGGGCAGAAACGCGGATCGACGATGGCCAGATTTCCTGCGGGACGACAATTTCGTGTGCGGCGGCGGGAGGACATGGCGCGGCTGTTCGACCGCGGCCAGAGCGTCCGTGACGAACGGGTTACGCTGCTGGCGGTTCGCAACGGGCTGAGCCAATCGCGGCTGGGGGTGGCCGTTTCGACGCGCCACGGCGGGGCGGTGGTCCGCAATCGTAAGAAGCGGCTGATTCGCGAGGCGTTTCGGCTGGTGCGGGCCGACCTGCCGGGCGGGCTGGACTATGTGGTCTTGCCGCGGCCGGGCAAACCGTTGACAATAGGGGCTCTGCAAGACTCGCTCAGGCGACTGGCGGCCCAGGTGGCGCGGCGTCTGAACGAGGCCAACGGCGAGACCGAATCGTGAACACATCAGTATCCAGAGCGGCGAATCCGACCGGCCTGAGCTATGCAGCCCGGCTGCTGATTCTGGGCGTACGCGTCTACCAGCAGACGTTGTCGTGGGCGCTAGGGGGCCAGTGCAAGTTCGCGCCGACCTGCAGTCACTATTTCATCGAGGCCGTCGAAAAGCACGGCGCTGCTCGCGGCGGATGGCTGGGCCTGCGGCGGCTGCTGCGGTGCCACCCTTTCAGTCGGGGCGGGATGGACCCGGTCCCTTAGCGGCGGCTGACGATTCGTCGGTTCGCCTTCACCCCAATGACGACCCCCGAAATCAATCCGTATAGGCGCAGGCCCGCGAGGTTTGACAAAGCTCGGCGGGTTGGCCCTAATGCGTCCATGCGCGTGCGACGGGAACGATGGATGTGGGTGGTGCTCGGCCTGAGCGTCGGATTGGCCGGCTGTGGGGGGCAATACGTGGTCTCTGCGCCGGATCAGGTCGGAGCGGCCGGCAGCGAAGCGCCGGTGGTCATTCGCCTGCAGCGCAACGACTTCTTCGTGCTGGACATGGCCTGGAAAGAAGCGCCCATTCGCTTCCACATCAGCCGAGGCGGGCAGCGCGTGGCTTACACCGATGACGACGGCTACGCCGGCACGCTCGTGCCCACGCCCGTCAAGCCCGGCCACTACGCCGTGACGATCGAATACCAGGACCTCGACGGGGAGGAGATATTCGCTCAGGCGCCGGTCTACGTGTGGGATCCGGCCGAGACCGTGGTAGTGGTCGAGTACGAGGCCCTGCCCATGGACGTGCTGGACCTCGAAGCTGCCGAAGCCGCCGAGGCCCTCCAAGCCGTCGCCAAGGGCGCAAGAATCGTCTATCTAACCCGCTACGACGTGGACGAGCACCAGTACGCTCACCAGCAACTTGCCGCCGGCGGGTACCCGGCCGGGCCGGTGCTTCGGTGGACTCGGGAACGGTATCCGGTCAAGAAGAGGAAATACGGCATCACCCACTGGCGGATGGCGCCCATGCTGGTCAGCCAGTTGGACGCCCTCAAGCAGACCTTCCCGAAGCTATCGATCGGTATTGCCTCCACGGGCCTGGCGGCCGAGACCTTCGCGGGGATCGGCCTGAAGACCTACATGGTCGGCTGGGAAGACGCGCCCACCAGTGAGGACATTGTGGTCACCAGTTGGTTGGAGATGTCCATTCGCCCGCCGGTGAACCCGTCCCCGCGGCTGCGGGCGCGCCGCCCGGAACGGCCCACCGCGCCGGTCATTCAGCCGCCCACCGACACGCATCTGCTTCCGCCGTCGACGCAACCGAAGATCCCGCTCCAGCCGCCGCGATCTCCCCAGCCCCCCAAGGTCGAGCCCTCGGCGCCGGGGCCCACTGACCTGCGCGACATCAACTAACGCTCGCATGGGGCGGGCGTTAGCTGGCAATGCCGCCCCCAACCGCTACAATGACCGCCATGACCGGGCGTTTCAGCACGATTCACCCCGAACGCGTCGCGGTATTCCTTCCCAGTTGGGTGGGCGATACCGTGATGGCTACCCCCGCTCTGCGTGCGCTGCGGGTGCGGTTCAACTCATCGTGGATTGCCCTTTTCGGCCGCCCGGGCCCGTTAGATATCCTGGCCGGGGCGGATGTGGCCGACACGACCCTGATCGATCCGTCCGCCAGACCCGCCTGGGGCCCGCTGGGGCTGGGCCGGGCGGCCCGTCAGTTGTCGGGCCTGCGATTCGATCTGGCCGTCCTCCTGCCCAACAGCTTTCGCTCGGCGCTGGTCGCAGCCCTGGCGGGCGTGCCGGATCGGCTGGGCTACATCCGCGACGGGCGGGGGTGGCTACTGACGGCAGGGCTGACGCCGCCTCGGGCGCCGGATGGGTCTAAGACCTATCCCACACTGGATTACTATTTGGAGTTGGCAGCGGAACTCGGCGCGACGACCGAGGACCGGCAGATGCGGCTGTCGGTGGACGCTCACGCACGTGAGCAGACCGAGCAGTTGTTGGCCGCGGCCGGGCGGGATGCGGCGCGGCCGTTGGTGGTGCTCAATCCCGGCGGATCCTTCGGCCCATCGAAGCTCTGGCCCGCGGAGCGCTACGCGGCCGTTGCGGACACACTTAATGAGCGTCACGGCGCCCAGATCATTATCAATGCGGCTCCCGGGGAGACCCGCGTGGCCCACGCCGTTGCCGGCGCCATGAAGCATCCGCCGCTGATCAACCTGGCCGATGAGGCCAACTCGCTGGGGTTGGTCAAAGGGCTGCTGGCGGCTGCGGCGTTGCTGGTCACCAACGACACCGGTGCGCGGCACATTGGCGCCGCGGTCGGGACGGGCCTGGTGACGGTCTTCGGCAGCACCGATCCGGCGAGAACGATTATCGACTACGAGCGGGAACGGATTGTCCGAGCGTCCGTGCCGTGCTCGCCGTGTCAGAAGAAGCGCTGCCCCAACCCCCGCGGGCCCACGTTCCATCAATGCATGCTGGCCATCGAACCGGATGACGTAATCACGGCGGCCGAATCGCTGCTGACGCAGGAGGCCAGGCCATGATCACCGTGGTCCGTTGCCAAGGCCCGTTGCGGGACGTGATCCGTCATCAGCACCTCGACAGCGTCGACGGGGCGTTCGTCTATGAGGGCGGAAAGAATCTCGTCAAGCCTGGCCTCAAGACGCGCCAACGCCGCCGGGTGAAGCTGATCGACGAGACCGGCCACGTGCACGAACTCTACATGAAGTGCTATGGCCGCGAGCCGCTGCTGGGGGCTCTGCGACGGCTGTGGCGTGCGGGGCGGCCCGTGAGTCGGGCCAAGACGGAACTGGACAATATCGACGCCGTCACCAAGCTCGGGATCGCCACCATGTCGCCGGTCGCCTGCGGGGCCGATCCGGGCCTGCTGGGTCGCGGCCGAAGCTTCTTGTTGGTCACGGCCGTGCCGGGCGACGCCTTGGAGCGAACGTTCGAGGACTTCCTCAGCCGGCACGCCGACAATCGCCAGGCGGTCGAATGCCTGACCGACCAACTGGCCGGTCTGGTCCAACGGCTGCACCGTGGGGGGCTGGTGCACCGCGATCTTTACGCATCCCACGTCTTCCTGGACGAATCCAATGGCGCGGCGTCGCTGTACCTGATCGATTTGGCCCGGGCCTTCAAGCCTCGCTGGCGGATGGTCCGCTGGCGGGTCAAGGACTTGGCGCAGTTGAAGTATTCCATGCCCTCGGCGTGGATCGAGGCTCACTGGGGGCGATTCCTGGATGGCTACTTCGACGCCGAGCAGATTGACCGCGAGGCCTACGAACAGGCGATTGACCGGAAAGTGTCGGCCATGCAAGCTCGGGCCGAGCGGAAGGTCTCGCCCGTGGACGGAAAGGGGGTCCGGTGAACATCGCGCTGGTCATCGAGCGGATGGACGTCGGTCGCGGCGGGCGTGAGACCTCGACCAGTCAGATAGCCGCCGAACTGGTCACGCGCGGGCACGCGGTAACGATTCTGTGCCAGTCCGGCTCGTGGGCGTACCCGGGCGTGACGATGCGGCCCCTGGGCCGGCGGGGCCCCTGGCGGGCGACGAAACTTGCCAACTTCATCGCCGATGTTCAGCGTGAGGCCGAGAGCGGCTTCGACGTGGTCCACGCGATGCTGCCCGTTCCCGGGGCGGACGTGGTTCAACTTCGCGGCGGCACGATCCCGGCGCAGCGACGGGCCAGCCGACGGCGGCGCGGACTCCTATACCGATTGCTCTCGCCGGTGACCGAGCCCCTCAACGCCCACCGCGCGGAGATGGCCAAACTGGAAGCCCAGGTCGCCGCCGACCCGGAGACGCTACTCCTGCCGGTTAGCGACATGGTGGCCCGGGAAGTCGCCGACGACTACGACCGGACCGACGGGGTGCGGACGGTCTACAACGGCGTGGACGTCCCAGACGCCCCGGCCGAGCTGCGAGACCAATGGCGCTCGGCGTTGCGGCAACGGTTGGGAGTTGGGGACGACGACCCGGTCTTTGTTACCGTGGCGACGAACTTCCGGCTGAAGGGCGTTCGCCAGGCGATTCAGGCCTTTGCCCGTTGGATCACACGGGCCGATGGCGCCAATGCTCGGTTGGTGGTCGTGGGGCGTGATCCGGTGACCGCTGACGGGTATCGACGGCTGGCGGGGTCCCACGGCGTGGGCCGGCACGTGTTCTTCGAGGCGCCGACCGACCAGATATTCCAGCTTTACTCCGCCGCGGACGTGTGCGTGCTGCTGAGCTGGTACGACCCGTGCAGCCGCGTGGTGTTGGAGGCGACGCGCTGGGGCCTGCCCTCGATTACCACCTGCTGCAATGGGGCCGCTGAGGTCCTGGGCGAGTCGGCCGGGATCGTGGTCGACAACCCCAACGATATTGACGCCATCGCTGGGGCTATGGAACAATTGGCCGACTCGGCCGTCCGCCGGTTGGCCAGCGAGGCCTGTCGGGTCATCGGTGATCGATTGACGATCACCCGGCACGTGGATCAACTCCTGGACGTGTATGACGAGGTAAGGCGACGATGAGCATGGATCATCCCGTGGTGATGTTTGGTCTGTTTCCGTTGGCGGCCTACGTGATTGGGGCGACAAGCTTCGCCGTGCTCATCGCCCGGGCGCATAAAGTGAACCTGCGCGATCACGGCAGCGGCAACGTGGGCGCCACCAACGTGGCGAGGGTGATCGGCTTTAAGTGGGGGTTGCTGTGCTTCATCCTGGACGTGCTGAAAGGCTTTGGGCCGGTGTTCGCGGCCGGGGGATTGCTGACGAAGTTCTCAGGTGACCTCCCCAGCGCCACGATGCAGGCGGCGTGGCTGGTGGTGGCCTTTGCGGCCATCCTGGGCCATGTCTTTCCGTTCTGGTTGCGGTTTCGGGGTGGTAAGGGCGTGGCGACCGGTTTGGGCGTAGTACTGGGGATGTGGCCCTATTGCACCGTGCCGGGTCTGGCTGCGTTTGGGCTGTGGATTCTGCTGACCTGGCTGACCCGTTATATCTCCTTGGCCAGTATTCTGGGCTCCCTGGCGATGGGCCCGCTGTTCGTCGGTTGGATATGTCTGACGCACGGATGGGACGGTGTGATTGCGCTGTGGCCGCTGGCGCTGTTCTGCCTGGCCATCGGGCTGCTGATCACCGCCCGTCACCACAGCAACATCGCCCGCCTGCTGGCCGGCACGGAAGCCAAATTCACCGATGCGCCCAAGGCCAAGGACCCCTAGGCCCTTGCGGAGGGGGCCCCGGCGGGGCAAGATAGCGGCGGTGAGTATGGCGCGGCCAAGGGGCCGGTTGCGACGGAACGTCAGGACGCGAAAGGATACGGACCATGTTCTACTACCTGTCCAAGCTACTGGGAAAAGTCCAGGACAAGCCCGTGCAGAAGATCGCCCTGGGCGTGCTGTTGGTGCTGATCCTGGCGGTGGTGGCCTATCAACTGGTGGTGTGGCTGCGCCGACGCGGCACGAGCGGCGATAGTTGGCTGACGCTGCTGGGGCAGGCGTCCGGCGCGGTGGTCAAGGTGCTGATCGGTCTGGCGGCGGTGGCCGCCTTGGCGGCGCACTTGTCGTTTCAGTCCATCGAGTTCGAACGGCAGCGGGGCGGGGTCACCCAGCGCAACTACGACGCGGTGGAGACCATCTGGGGGCGCCCGCACGTCCAGAACGAACTGAACGCCAAGCTCGTGTACTACACCGAGCACTACTACAACAAGGACCGCATGGAGATCGACCCGGACAAGCTCGCCGCCAGCACCCAGCCGGTGGGGTACCGCAAGGAAAAGAAGACCCATACCGTTGCGGGCAATCCGGTGATCTGGGCCGATCACTTGATCGACCTCAGCCTGAATTACCGGACCAAAGGTGGGGCCAAGTATCCGGGCTTCGACACCACCTGCCGCTTCAGCTATCGGCTGGAGAACTTCAGTGGCCGGAAACTTGAGGCCGTGCTGGACTTCCCCTTGCCGCGCCGCCAGGGACTGGTGGACGACCTGGCCATCGAAGTCGACGGCAAGCCGTACCGTCGGCCGCTGGAAATGTCCGGCGACTCGGTTCGCTGGCGAATTGATATGGCGCCGGGCGTCTCTCGGGCGGTGACCGTTCGCTATCGCAGCCGCGGACTGGCCCACTTGCGGTTCGAGCCGGGCTCGGGGCGGGAACTATCCAACTACCGCGTGCAGATGGTCTGCAAGGGCATCGGGGCCGACGAGTTGGACTACCCCATCGGCTGCATGACGCCGACGCGGGTCGTCGCCGACGGATCCGACACGATTCTGACCTGGGAGATGAAGCGCGCCGTTACGCGCCTGGGGATGGGGCTGATCGTTCCCGAGCCGCAACAGGCCGGTTACCACGTGGCCAAAGCCCTGGCGGCCGCCCCGTGGGGACTGGTGCTGCTGCTAACGCTCGTGATCGCAACGATCCTGGCCCGAGGGGAAGCCATTCGCCTCGTGGCCTTGGTGCTGCTGGCGTTGGCCTATCACTTGTACTACCTGTTGATGGCCCATATCGGCGATTACGCGCCGGGGCTGGTCGGCGGGATGGTGATTGCGGGCGTGGCGTTGACGTCGCTGGTGGCGTTCGTGCAACTGGGCAGCTATCGCGGCCTGTGCCGATGGGCGCCCATCGGGCTGTTCATGATCTTCTGTGTGGCCTACCCGCTGCTGGCGATTTCCGAACAATCGGGCCTGCTGCTGACGATTCTCTACGTGGTGTTGCTGGCCTACGGGGTGATGCTGGCGACGTTGACAAGGCCCGCCGGCAAGCCCGGCGACTAGCCCATGCCCAGGCGATCTCGGATCAGCGTCGCCCGCATCTCGGCGCGCTGTTTGGATGGAATCTGATGGCCGGCCACCTGTTGGAGGTGCGCCGGCTGGGCCAACAGGAACAATTCGTTGATGGTTTCGAGGGGGATGTTGGTGATCTGACCCAGATTTACGCCCAGCCGCACCAACGACAGGTGGTCCATCATCTCCACGCTGCCGATCCGCCGGGCCGATTGCAGCATGGCCACGGCGCGGAATATCTTGTCCTCGAGCCCCGCTCGTTCCGGGCTGTGCGCCAGGACCTCGCGGGCGCGAAGTTCGTACTGAATGAACCCGGGCAGAATCTGCTGGGTGAACTCCGAGACGATCTGCGCTTCGGTCTTGCCCAGCGTGGTCTGGTTGGACAGTTGGAAAAAGTCGCCCGAGGCCTCCGTCCCCTCGCCGTACAGGCCGCGAAAGACTTGGTGCATGTCGCGAGCGGCTTGGAACGCTTTTTGGAACTCGCCTGTCAGGCGCAGCGCCGGCAAATGAAGCATCACAGAAATCCGTAGTCCCGTGCCGACGTTGGTCGGGCAGGCCGTCAGATAGCCGTATTGGCCGTGGAAGGCCCAGTCCAACTGCTGCTCCAGAAGATCGTCGATGCGGTTGATCTGTTCCATCGCCTCGTTGAGGCGCACGCCACTTCGCAGCACCTGCATGCGGACGTGGTCTTCCTCGTTGATCATGATGGCGACGGTTTCGTCGTTGCTGACGGCCACGCCGCGCGGGCAGTCGGCGTCGGCGTGATGGCGGCTGATCAGGTGACGTTCGACGAGCAGTTCGAGGTCGAGGTCGCCGGCCGCGGCGAGGTCCACGTAGAAACTGTCCCCCAGGATCTCGGGCGAGGCGATGTGGTCGCGGAGGCGCTGTTCGAGTTCGGCCTGCTGGCTTTCGGTGCAACGGGCCAAGAACGGCATGCCGGCCAGATTACGGGCCAGCCGCACGCGGGAAGAAATCGCGACGGATTGGGCCTCTTCGTCGGTCCGCAGCCATTCGGCCGTTCGTTGCGCCAGATCGGCGAGCTTCATAGCTCCTCCAACTCGTGAATCTGATCGCGCAAGACGGCGGCGCGCTCGTAGTCCTCGGCCCCGATGACCTGCTTGAGTTCGGCCCGCAGCCGCAGGATGGCGGTTTGCTTCTGCTGGTCGCCCCCGGCGCGATGGGGGACCTTGCCCAGGTGTTCGGTGGCGCCCTCGTGCGTGCCGGCCAACATGGCCGCCAGTGGTTCGCCAAAGGCGTCGTAGTCGTGCGGACAGCCCAGGCGACCTTCGTGGTGGAATTCGGCGAAGGTCATGCCGCAGACGTCGCAGGTCAGGCTCGGCACCGGCTCGATCGACGTGGCCGACTGGATGAAGTCCTCCAGCAACTGGCCGATCGGCACGTTGGCTTTGATTTCAATGCCTTCCCCAGCGGCGCAGTCGGCGCAGAGGTGCTTGACCACTTTCTCGCCGGCTTCAGAGATATCCGTCAGGTGCACCGTGGCGGGCTTGTCGCATCTGTCGCACTTATGCTTCATGGGTGTCTATCGTAGGCAAAGTCTGTCGGGGCGGTCAAGCACCCCCCGGGGCGGGCGTCAGGGGCGGTGGGGCAGAAACGCCGCGGCGCATCCGGGGGCCTCGGTCACTTCGACACAATGTAGCCACGGGCCCTGGTCATCGGGCCCGGTCAGCAGGCCCGACAGTTGATCGGCCAGGAGGCCCGCGACCAGTTCGGCCACGCGCTCGGCAGAGGCCCGCCCGTCGATAAAGGCCTCCTGATTGTTCAGGTCGCCGCCCTCCAAGTCGGCGGCGATGGCTTTCAACGCCGCCTGGACGGCCACAAAATCGATCACCACGGCCATGGTGTCATCGAGCTGACGGGCGCGGAAGGTGGCGGTGATGACCCAGGTATGCTTATGAGACGGCTCGCGCCCGCCGGTCGGCAGGGGAAGCGAGTGAGCGGCGGTGAATGCCTGCTGTACCGATGCCTCGTAGCAACTCACGATGGGGCTCCCGTGGGCGTTACTCGCTGTCGTATCGAATAGCCTGAACGGCGGTGACGGCCGTGATCAGGACGATGTCTTCCACGCTGCAACCGCGGGATAGGTCGTTGACGGGGTGTTTCAGGCCCGTCAGCAGTGGACCCAGTGCGGTGGCCCGGCCCAGTCGCTCGACGAGCTTGTAGCCGATGTTCCCGCAGGATAGGTCCGGCACGACCAGGGTGTTGGCCCTGCCGGCTACGGGCGAGCCCTTGGCCTTGCGCTCGGCCACTTCGGGAATCAGGGCGGCGTCGGCCTGCAGTTCGCCGTCCAGCTTCAGGTCGGGGCGGCGTTCCTGGGCGATACGCGTAGCGTCCAGGACCTTCTGGACGGCCGGGCTGTAGGCCGAGCCCTTGCTGGAGAAACTCAGCATGGCCACGTACGGTTCGGTGTCCAGCAGATTGCGGCAGGCGTCGGCGGAGGCCAGGGCGATGTCGGCCAACTGTTCGCTGTTGGGCTCGGGCATCACGCCGGTGTCGCCGAAGATGATGGCGCCCTCCACGCCGATCTCGGGAACGATCGTCAGCATAATGCTGCACGAGCTGACGGTCTTGTTGCCTTCGGCGACACCCACCCCGAACAGCGCCGCCCGGACGGTATCGCGGGTGGGACAGATGCTGCCGGAGACCATGCCGTCAACGAAGCCGTCCCCCACCATCATGGCCGCGTAGTACACCGGGCGGCTGAGCAGCTTCTCGGCGTCGTTGAGGCTCATGCCCTTGTGCTTGCGGCGCTCGTGAAGCTGGTGAACGTACCGGTCGCGATTCTCATCAGTGTATTGATTGACCACGTCAATGCCATCCAGGCTCACGGCGGCCTCGTCGGCGGTAGCGGCCACGTGCTCTTCCTCACCCTCCAGCACGATCTGAGCGTAGCCGAGGTCGGTGATCTGCCGGGCGGCCCGCAGGACGCGGGGGTCTTGGCTTTCCGGCAAGACGATGCGCTTGCCGGCCTGGCGGGCGCGATCGGCGATCTTCTTGATAACAGGGTGCGCTTCGAGGGTCATCGGCACTCTCTTGGGATTGTCGGTTTGCCTTGGGTTGGCCGGGGCGCACCGGACGTTTCGTTGCATGCCCGTAGCTGTCACCGTAAGATTCGGCCACGTGAGCCGTGAACCTAAGGCAAAAGGGCGATCATAGCGACCGCCTTCATGGATGTCGAGGCCCCGATGGACCAACAAGTATCCCGACAGCTCCGACGCCGTTTCCTTACCGAAAAGTTGCTGGTGGAACTGGTGGCGGTGGCGGCTTTGGCGGGCGTGTTCTACCTGGCGGCGCCGCTGTTGCGAGGGCCGGACCCTCAGGCTGCCATGTCGTTCCTGGTCGACGGCGGGGGGGGGCGATTTGCCGCCTTTGCGGGCGGGACGGTTGCCCTGGCGGCGCTGTGCGGCGCGGTGATGGTGTTTGCCCGCCCGGAAGGGGCGGTGGTGGCCCTGCTGGCGGGCCTGGCCGGGGTCAGCGCGTTTTCGACCCCCATCCGGACGCTGCTGTGGCCGCACTATGCGGACGTGGGGGGCTTCTACGTTGCCTTGGGCGTGGAACTGGCAGCGACGGTGGTGGTGATTGTGATCGCCGTGATTGTGGCCGATTGTGTGCGCCGCGCGGTGACGCCGCTGGCCGGATCGTGGGCGTGGCGGTCGCCATTGACGTGCGTGGATGTGCCGGTCTCGGCCTGGCCGGAAGTGGACCGGGCTCGGTTAGGTCAGCTACCCCTGTTCGATAGAAGCCCGACGCTGGCGATGTTGCTGTGGGGGCCGGCCAGCGTGTTCAGGCGGTCGTCGCAACCGGACACTTCGGCCAAGGCCCGCGCCCTGGGACTGCGGAACCGGGCCGCCGGCGCCGCGATGACGCTGGTCATTGCCCTAGTGCTACTGGGGGTGCTGCTGCAATCGGACCAGCGGCGTCAACTACTGTTCGCGGTGTTCGGTAGCTTCCTGGTGGCCTCGTTGATCGCCCATTACGTTTTTCCGTCCGGGTGCAGCGTGATCTATTGGCTCATGCCGGCCCTGATAGGCCTGGGCGCCTGTGGGCTGGGGATGTTGGCCAGCGAGACGCTGGACCCGAGGATCCCCACGGACATCCTTGAGCGGATCCCCGGGAAGGCCCGAGCCTTGCCCATCGATTGGCTGGCCGCCGGTGGCGCCGGCGCCGCGATCGGCTACCTGATCAGTATTCGTCTGCACGAAGCGAAGATTGTCGAACACATGGCCGAGGCCGCCGAGGCCGATTCGACGAAGTGACCCGAAAGGACCCCTCATGGCCAAGCCCGTCATCGGCGCCCAACTGTACACGTGTAACGCCCTGACCCAAACCCCCCAGGGCCTGGCGGAGGTGCTTCAAGCCGTCGCCAAGATCGGCTACACCACGGTGCAGGTCTCCGCCATTGGCGCCGACATCGACCGAAATGACGTGGCCAAGATGTTGGCGGACAACCAACTGACCTGCCGCGCCACCCACATGGGTTGGGACAGCTTCGTCAACGATCTGGACACGGTCATCGCCACCAACAAACTGTGGGGCAATCCGCATACGGCGGTGGGCGGGATCGACCAGGGCAAGTACGGGTCCCTGGACGGCATCAAGCAGTTCGGCCAGGAATTGGCCGAGATCGCCCCGAAATTGGCGGCCGAGGGGATGGACTTCTCCTACCACAATCACCACGTGGAGCTGTTCAAGCTGCCGGACGGCCGAACGTGGTTGGAGGCGCTCTACGAGGAAATCCCGGCCGACCATCTCAAGGCCGAGATCGACACCTACTGGGTCCAGGCCGGCGGCGGCGACCCCGCCAAGTGGCTGGCCCGATGCGCCGGGCGAATCCCGGTCATTCATTTCAAGGACATGGTCATCTTCGACGGCGAGGCCCGCTTTGCCGAAATCGGCGAGGGCAACCTCGATTGGCCCGCCATCATCAGCGCTAGCGCCGCCGGTGGCTGTGAGGTTGCGTTCATCGAGCAGGATGACTGCTACGACCGTTCGCCGCTGGAGAGCCTGGAGATCAGCTACCGGAACCTGGTGGCGATGGGGCTGAGCTAGACCCCGTGCTCGGTGCGTTCGATGACTGTTTCCTGCAGCTGCGGGGACAGGTTGCAGAAGTATTCGCTGTACCCGCCGATCCGCACCAGCAAGTCATGGTGCTTTTCGGGCTCGGCCTGGGCAGCCAGCAATTCCTCTCGGTTTAGCACCGACACCTGTACCTGCATGCCGCCCTGGGCGAAGAACCCCCGAACCAGGGAGACGATTTTGGCCAGGTCTTCGTCGGTATCCATGATCGCTCGTTGCAGCCGAATGTTCAGTACCGGCGTGCCGACCGCCATGTGCAAGGGCAGCTTGGCCACCGAACTGAGCAGGGCGGTGGGCCCGTGCGTGTCGTTGCCTTGGAACGCGCCTACCGAGTCGGCCAGCGGCTCGCCGGCGTGGCGGCCGTCGGGGGTGGCGCCGATGGGCTCGCCCGCCCATTGGTAGGTGACGAACAGGATGCAACTGGCCAGGTACCGCCCCCCGCGCGGCGGCTGGTAGGAGTAGAGCTCACGCCAGGCGTAGTCGATCACGTCGGCGCCGAGCAGGTCTACGCGGTCGTCGTCGTTGCCGAACTTGGGGGCCGCCAGCAGCTCTCGCCGGACGTCTTCGTAGGCGTCGAAATCGGCGGCCAGGGCGGCCAGCAACTCGGCGCGGCTGATCGATTCGTCTTCATACACGCACTGGCGGATGGCGGCGAGGGAGTCGATCAGGTTGGCGATTCCCTGGTAGCTGACCACGCACCAGTTGTAGCGAGCGCCGCCGGCTTCGAAGCTCTTGCGGCG
>CAYRZU010000040.1:0-30330 GCA_964428895.1 uncultured Planctomycetaceae bacterium | reverse complement strand
CAGGGCGTCCACGCCGGTCGCGGCGACGAAGGCTTCGGCCTCTTCCGGGTTGGTCAGGTGGGCCATCGCCTCTTCCTGGCTGAGTCCGGCGCCGTGGCCGTCCTCGATGCCGCCCAGGGCTCCCAGTTCGCCTTCGACCGTCACGCCCTTGGCGTGAGCGGCGTCGACGACTTTCTTGGTGACCACCACGTTGAAGTCGTAGGTGGCGGGCGTCTTGCCGTCTTCGTCCAGCGAGCCGTCCATCATCACCGAGGTGAAGCCCTGGTCGATGGCGCTCATGCAGGTTCCGGGACTATTGCCGTGGTCCTGGTGCATGGCGATGGGCAGGTTGGGGTTCAGTTCCGCCGCGGCCAGCATCAGGTGGCGGAGGTAGTTGTCGTTGGAGTATTTCCGGGCGCCGCGGGAGGCCTGGACGATCACGGGCGAGTCGGTTTCGGCCGCCGCCATCATGATCGCCTGGATCTGCTCCATGTTGTTGACATTCAGTGCGGCCACGCCGTAGCCATTCTCGGCGGCGTGATCCAGCAGGATTCGCATCGGTACCAGTGGCATGGTGATCTCTTTCGTGGTGCTACGGGGTTGTCAACGTACGGTCGATTCCGCCCGACCGCGGAAGCGAAGATTATACGGATGGCGCCCGCAGGAGTGAACCCCTTTTGATGCGCCGCGGCCGGAGGATTTGGGGATTATGATTGATGGTCGGGGTTTGTTTGGTACGATAATGTGCACGTAGGGTCTGGGGTCGCTGGGAGAACGGTCTGAACATGATTGACGGCTGTGTAAGCTCGCATCCCCACTGGGAGGCGCCCGTTGCTAGAAAGAGATGGAGGCCAGCGCGCCTCGATCATCCATCCTCTGGCAACAAGGTGCTCACCATGGTCATCAATGACCCCGATCGCAGTCAACGCCACGCCGACACGCTCAAGCGGCTAGGCCTGGACCCCATCGCCAAGCAGGCTGCAACGCCCGCTGAAGCCGAGAACTCCCCTGCTCAACTACCGAAGCTTGGCGATCTGCGCAACCTCGACGACTGGCAACGGGCGCTCGCCCCCAACGTGGTCACCGACGACGGCTCGGCCAAGCCGGGCGACCAGATCCGCAGCATCGACGACTTCCGGCGTATCGGCGACC
The DNA here is from genome assembly GCA_964428895.1 of uncultured Planctomycetaceae bacterium. Taxonomy (GTDB): domain Bacteria; phylum Planctomycetota; class Phycisphaerae; order SM23-33; family SM23-33; genus HyVt-337. The sequence continues at coordinate 29,199 of CAYRZU010000040.1, read as the reverse complement.
AACTCACCCGGGGCGCGTTGGCCAAGCCCGATGCCGCCAAGCTCACCGGCAACGACTGGAAGATCCTCAAAGGTCTCCTGCCGCCCGACCGACAGCCGGATCCGACGATTGCCATCAATCGCGCCCCCACGCCATGGCGGCAGAAGATTCGGCCCCTGGGCCGCCACGTCTTCACCGAGCCCGAAGAGTCGATCGCGCGCCTCGAGGGCGACCAGCTGGCCGAAGACCAAGTGTCTGCTGACGGCGAGATCCGAGAACTCCCCCGGCTCGGCGATACGCTCGAAGCCTCCGCCGACACCGATGACATCCGCGAGGTCCGGCTGCCCGGGCCCGCCGTCGACCCCTACAAGCCGGCCATGGTGGACGACTCCTCCGCCTTTGGTCAGAACGTGGGCGCCCAAGCTGCAGGAGCTTCCAACAGTATCGTGGCCGACGCGATGAAGGTACGCGCCAGCGACTACCAGAAGCAGTATCCGCCGGCCAAGATGCAGGAGACCTCGCAGCGCCTGGCCAAGGAAGTTCCCAACTGGGACAAGCTGGACTACTCAACGCGGAACGTCCTGACCCACCTGGCCGTCGATATCGGCGTGGATAAGGTGCTGGCCAATGACCCGCTCGTTAACGGCATAGAGAATGGCAACCACACCGTCATGGCCGACGCCCTTCAACGCTTCGACGGCCGGACCACCCAAGACAAGCTCGACAGCTACACCGCCGGGCTGAAGAGCTTAGCTACGGCGGACAAGAAGCTGGCTGACGGAACGGCCGGGGGTGATATTGACGTCGGTTTCGTGGCACATACCGTTCAACGAGGGCAGTCGTTGTCAAAGCTCGCCAAGGCGTACGGCGTAACGCCAGACGCCATCATTGAAGCCAACCCGGAAGTCATCAAGAATGGCGAGTTGTACTATGACACACACATCATCATCCCATCCCCAACCAAGAAGCCTGATATTCCAGGCCGCCCCCTCCAGTCGGATATATCCTTCCAAGACAAGGTCGCCTCGACGCTGGTGATCCACGAAGAGTTCAGGCCGGAGGCCTATCCTGACACCAACAGTGAGAAGGCCAATATCACGGTCGGTTACGGCTTCAACATGGACCGTGGCGGAGACGTTCGCGAAGTGTGGGCAGAGGTCCTTCCGGAAAGAGCGGGTGACTTCGACGAAGTCAAGAACGAAGGAGGGACCATAACCGAGACGGAAGCCAAGAGACTGCGTGACTACGATATCGATGCCCACACGAAGATTGCGAAGGACGTTGTTGACAGAAACCGGACGAGCGGGCAGAGCTTCAACGAACGATCCGAAATCGAAAGGATCGCCATAGTTAACTTCATCTACATGGGCGGAGCAGCCTTCCCCAAAGCGATCACTGCGTTGCAGGAAGGCGATTATCGAGGGGTTGCCAAGGAAATGCGCGAATCTCAGACCTATGACAAAGGCGACCGACGCATCCGTGAACTGATCAATATCTTCACCGCTCTGGCCGATGCGCAAGAAGCGAAGGCAGGCGCTGGGCCCACCAATAGGGGCACCGACTAGAAGGAGCCACTATGACGAATTGGCATCTACAGGACACGCTGACGAAGAGCAGAATGCGACCGCAAGCAACGGAGAGCCTGGACCAAGCCGATCGCCGCCACCCGCGCGGGCTCGCCGTTGCAGGTCCGATGGTCTTGCTGATACTGCTTGGCTTGCCGGCGGGATGTCGCCGGAACGCCGGGCCTGCCGCCAGGAATGCGGCACCCGTCCCAACCCTCAAGCTCTACCCCATCGTTGTCGGCGGGAATGGTGGTTTGATCAATGCACGTGGCGAGATCGTCGTTGAGCCGCGTTTTGAGGCGATCTCCTTCAATCGATCTGGCAGTGCCCTCATTCCGGCCAAGCATCAAGGTCATTGGGGTTACATCGACCGGACGGGCGCCTTTGTCATTGACCCTGTCTTCGATATCGCATGGGGCTTTGCCGAAGGCTTGGCGTCAGTGAGGATCAATGGCAAATGGGGTTACATTGACGAGACGGGGTCCGCCGTCATCCCCCCCCAATTTGAGAACGCCTTCGAGTTCCAGGATGGACGAGCCGCGGTCGCGATTGCTTCGCCCGGACGGGCGGGACACTCCACTTGGGAGAAGCTGTGGGGCTACATCGACAAGACCGGCGCATTCGTGGTGGAACCAACGCTTCACGGCGCCCGGAACTTCTCTGATGGGCTGGCCGTGGTCCGAAGGACACACGAGTGGGAGTTCCATTACATTGACAAGAAGGGACGCACCGTTGCCGGCCCGTTCTTTGAGTGCTGGTCGATGTCCAGCGAGATGCCCGGGATGGCCCATGTTCAGACCTATGACGGTCATCATCTTCGCGAGGGCATCATCGGTCGGGACGGCCGATATGTTATCGAAGCGGAACACCCCTTCCTCGCCGTAGCATTCTCGGAGGGGCTAATCGCGGTCGGCCGATATGCCGTGCCACATCGGGATGGGTTGACGATCAAGGGCTACATGAACCGCAACGGTGAACTCGCTATTCCCTATCGGTATTGGTCGGCTCTTCCCTTTTCGGAGGGACGAGCGGCCGTCAGCGAAGACGACGAGACGTGGGGCTTCATCGACAAGGCCGGCAATTACATCACTCCTCCGCAATACGAAGACGTGTGGAGTTTTCGTGACGGGCTAGCCGCCGTCAAGCTGGGCGGAAGATGGGGCTTCATCGATCGGGACGGCGCTATGGTCATCGAGCCTAGCTTCCAGGCGGTCAGCCGTGGCTTCCAAGATGGACTGGCCGCTGTGAACGTCGGCGGCGATGAGCGGCCCCACGGCCCTGTGGAGGGGGGCAAGTGGGGCTACATCAACAAGAGCGGCGCATGGGTGGCGCCGCCACAATTCACCGGCGTTAGCCTGGTCTGGGAAGACGGCGTAACGCTCGTTCGGGTTGGTGACAAGCGTGGCTACATCAACCGCCAAGGCGAATACATCTGGGAGCCATCCGAATGAGGTGTGATGTCGGCTGCTGGCGTGAGGACGGTGCGATCACGGGCCGTTGATGGGTGCCGCGGCGAGAAGCTAGTCTCGCTTCTTGGCGGTGGGTGGGCCTTTGGGTTTGGCGGCGGCGGCTTGGACGCGTATGCCCAGGGTGCGAAGTTGGCGTCGCTCGGAGGCCTGGCAGCTCTTGGCGGCCAGGTGGTTGACCATCTGAAGCCGTTGCTTGGGCGGTAGTTGGGCCAGGATATAGATGCCGGCCTTGTTGAGGGTGTCTCGGCGTCGCCGGGAGACCGGTTCGGCCAGGGCCCATTCCACAGCGATCGCGGCAGTGGCTTCGATGTCACCGTTGGTGGTGATCTGCTCCATCACTTCGTTGACTTGCTCACGGGCCTCGTCGTCCAGGGACCGTTCCCGGGCGATCAGGTCGACCAGTTGACCGGCGCTACCCCGCAGGTCGTCGTTGACGGGCCTGCCCTCCAGTTGCCGACGGACCTTCAACGCCAGCAGGTACTCCCGGATGTTGTACGGCTGGCCCATGCTCTGATTGAGGGGGGCGATGGCGGCTTTGGCGCCAACGGCGGCGCAGGCGAGAATCTCGGATTCCACCGAAGCCTTGCCGGCCCATTCGGTCAACCATTGGACGTACAGGTCGGTCGCTTCCGGCCGTGGCCTGGCCAGTAGCGCCTTCTGGGCGGCCCGGACGATCTTCTCGTCGTCCACGGTGGTCAGGCCGATCAGCCATTGCGTGACGGCCGGTGTCTGGGCGACGCCCATCGCCTCGATGACGGCGTCGCGGTGATCGGAGGCATCGCTGATCAGCTTGTTGATGAGGGGGATGGCTGCATCGCCGCTGGCGCCCAGCGCGGCGTAACAGACTTCGGCGGTCTGAGAGCCCGCCCGCGTGCCGTCCATCAGTCGGGTGGCCACGTCAACGACATTGGCGCCGCCGGTCAGCCCCAGGCGGGTCCGCATGGCGGGCCATTGCAGGATGGGCGCGTAGACGTAGACAGCGCTGTCGGCGGCGTTGCCGAGATGAACGGTCTGGGCGCTCGGCCCGGCCGACCGCGCCGGCTGCAACTGTTGGACAAGAGTTTCACCGGCGTCTTGGGCGGCTTGGAGGGGCACGCACCAGAACTGCACGTAGACCATCTCATTCTCGGCGGGCGAGTCGGCCTGTTCAGCGGTCGGCGCGGTGAAGATCCAGCCGTTCTCGTCGGGGGCGGGTTGCGGGTGGACGATCAGTCGTCGCGGAACGGACATGACGCAGCTATGGGCCTTGACTCCCTCGGCGACCTCGGTGTTCTTCATCAGGAGCACAACTTGGGGTTTAGGCAGGTCCGGATCGGCCGGGAACGCCTGGAGCAATTGCTGGTCGAATGAGGCTGGAGCCTTGGTCGGGTCGAGGAATCGCGGGCCGGTCGGCTGGACTGGTGGCTCGGCGACGGCCATTCCCGCCCACGCGCACAGAAGACCGATAATGCATATCCCTTGGCGCATCACGTAACTCACAACAATCCCCACCGCCCCTTCACGGTTCGCCTCTGACTTTCCCGTATAGCGTAACGGGGGTGGACAGATCGGTTCAAGGGAGTCGCCTTCCCCTACTCGAAGTTAATTCCGGGGTCCGTGGCCGGTTCGCCGGTACGTTCGGCCGGAAGCCAGCCAAATTGGGCGCAAGAAGTCCTGCGAGGGTAAGACGACGCAACCAGATGCGGAAACGGCGGACAGGCCTAGTCGCGCTTCTTGGCGGTGGGTGGGCCTTTGGGTTTGGCGGCTTCGGCCTTGACCCGGGCCTCGAGCGTGCGGAGTTGGCGCCGTTCTGCGGGTTGGCAGCTCTTGGCGGCCAGGTGGTTGACCATCTGCAGCCGTTGCTTGGGAGGCAGTTGGGCCAGGATATAGACGCCGGCCTTATTGAGGGTGGCGCGGCGTGGGAGCGTGGGGGAATCGGCCATAGCCAGTTCCACTCCGATCGCGGCGGTCGCTTCGATATCGCCGCTGGTGGTGATCTGGTCGATGACCTCGTTGGTTTCGACGCGGGCTTGGCGGGTCATGGATCGCTTCTGGGCGAGGGTGTTGACCAGTTTGCCGGCGTTGTTGCGTAGGTCGTCGCTGACGGGCCTGCCCTCAAGCTGCCGGCGGATCTTCAGGGCTAGCAGGTATTCCCGAATGTTGTAGGGCTGGGCCATGACCTTGCCCAAGGGGCCGAGGGCGGCCTTGGCGTCGACGGTGGCGCAAGCGAGCATTTCAGCTTCGACTGATGCTTGGCCGGCCCATTCGGTTAGCCAGGCGACGTAGAGGTCGGCGGCTTCGGGCCGGGGTCTGGCCAGTAGCGCCTTTTGGGCGGCCCGGACGACGTTCTTGTCGTCACTGGCGGTCAGGTCACTCAGCCACTTAGTGACGGCGGGCGTTTCGGCGGCGCTCATAGCCTGAATGACGTTGGCGCGGTGGGCCGAGCCGACGCTGACGAGATAGCTGGCGGCCTCAATGGCCTGGTCGCCCCCACTGGCCAGTGCGGCGTAACTGCGCTGGGCCAGGTCGGTGTTGGGCTTGGTGACATCGAGGTGGTTGACGGCCACGTCGATGGCGTCGGCGCCGCCGGCCAGGTGCAGCCGTTGCTGCAGCGCGGGCCATTGCATTCGGGGCAGGCAGGCGAAGACGGCGTAGTTTTCGCCGTTGCCCAGGTGAACGATTTCGGCTTGGGGGCACCCGTTGGGCTTGGCGGGGCGCAGTTGCCCGGAAAGGTGCTCACCCACAGCTTGGTAGTCCTTCAAAGGCACGCACCAGAACTGCACATAGAGCGTGTTGGGTTTGGGAGGCTTGGTCCAAGTGGCGTCGGGCGGCGTGGTGAGGACCCAGTTGGTCTTCTCGGCGCCGGCATTGGGCTGGTCGCCGAAGATCAACTGGCTGGGTACGGAGACCAGACAAGTGTGGCCGGTGACGCCTTTGGCGACTTGCACATCCGCCAGGAACACTTCGACCTCGGGGGCCGGCAGGCTCTCGTCGGGCGGGAATGCGTTCAGCAACTGTTGAACGAAGAAGGGATGCTCCGGCGATGGTGGCGCAGGGGGATCGGCGACGGCGACAGCCGCCAGAGCGCAAAGAGCAATTGTGGTAGAAATCCGTTGCAACATGACACAACTCACAATAATCCCGCCCGCTGGCTCTCTCTTTTTCGGCATGCTCCGGCGAGTAAGGTTAGCGGTAAAACGTAGGAATTCCACCCATTTGTGAATGAAAATGGCCGTGTTACAGGGCAAGTTGCGTGCCGGGCAGAACCGTTAACGGATTCACAGATCGGGGGCGGCTGGAATAGCCCGGATCGGGGTCATTCGGAGTGGTTTTGGGTCGGAACGCCGATGTCGGCCACCGTAACCGGGCCTGTGAATTCGACGGAACCGGGGGCGTCGAACCCCGGTTTTCGGTCGACAAAAGTGACCGTGGCGGTGGCTCGGACGCAGGGGTCCCCTGCTTGCCCTGTATCGCAGTCCAGGCCGGTCGGGATATCGATGGCCAGGACGGGCCGCGCAGCGGCGTTGATTTGCCGGACGGCCTCGGCTAGGACACCCCGGAGATCGCCCGTGATGCCGGTTCCCCCCACCGCGTCGATGACCAGATCGGCCGGGGTCAGGTGGTCGGCCAGGGCCCCGATGCGCTCGGCCCCAACGTCTTGGACCGTCAGATTGAGCCTCTCGAGGACGTGCAGATTGACGGCTGCGTCGGCGGAAAGCTTCTCGCGCGGGGCGACCAGAAAGACCGCCGGCTGATATCCCCGTAGGGCCAGGTGACGAGCGATCACGAATCCGTCTCCGCCGTTGTTGCCCGCGCCGGCGACAATCGCGGCAGCGGCGCCACGGGCCTGGTCCAGCATCTGTTCGGCCAGGTCGGCGGCTTGGCGGCCGGCGTTCTCCATCAGCACCACGCCGGGCAGACCGATCTGTTCGATCGCCCACTGGTCGATGTGGCGGACCTCCTGGCGGCGGATCGCAGCCATGGGTGGTGGCCCAATCGCTAGAGCAGCTCGTCGATGGCGGCCTTGAGTTCGGCCTTCTGTTGGAGACCCACGAACTTCTTGGCGGGCATGCCGTCTTTGAAGAGGATCACCGTGGGAATGGCGCTGATGCCGAACTTCATGGAAGTCTCGCGGGCGTTGTCAGTATCGAGCTTGCAGATCTTGACCTGGTCGGCGTACTCACTCCCGAGTTCCTCAATGGTCGGGGCGAGCATTTTGCAGGGCATGCACCATTCGGCCCAGAAGTCCACCAGCACGGGGACGTCGGCTCGGACCACTTCCTGCTCGAAGTTAGCATCAGTCAGTTCGACCACATTTTCGCTGCTCATCTCGGGCCCTTCTTCCATGGGGTAATTGGTTTGACGGCGCCGGGCGCGCTCCGTGGCGCCGGCATGGTCATCCTATGGCGGCCGGTCGGACATTGTCAACCTAATGGCGTGCGGGCCTGTGGTGGTGATCTTCGCCCTGCCCCGCCGGGCGCGGGCTGACGGCCGATTTGGCGTTACTCTACGACAAGGGCTGTGCTATACTCATTGCCAAGAGCGCAGGGATGCTCGTTGTGACACCTGACAATCGCGGGAGATAACGATGAAAGTCGATAAGTGCCTTTGGGGCCTAGCCGTCGCGTCTATTGTGCTGTCGCTGGTGGTCTTGGGGGCCCGGGCCCAGCAGGCCGAGCCCGAACCCGTCGAGGTTGAGGTGACAATGCGGGACGGCAAGGAGTTCGAGGCTGATCTGGTCAAGGTCGAGGAGGCCCAGGTTACCTTCAAGCGGGCCGGCAAGGAAGTGACCTACCCCATCGAGGACATCCACCCGTGGAGCCTGTTTGAGATACGATCTTTGGCGATGGGGTTCGACAATCCCCGCATCTTCGTGGAGTACGGCCGACAAGAGCTGAACTGGCATGAAGATGAACAAGAGGCCGAGAAGTGGTTCAAGCGCGCCTTGGACCGTGACAAGGGCCTCCAGAAACTCGTCAGCGTCACTCGCAAGAACCCGGAGAAGCCCGTCGACGTGAACCCCGATGCCGAAGTGGAAGGCCAAAAGTTCCGCCAGTCGCATCCAGAGGCCGAGGCGGCCATTCTGGAATTGGTGGACGGGTGGCACGAAGTCATCAAGGAGAAGGTCCAAGCTGACTGCAAGAAGATCGAAACCGACCATTTCCTGATCTACACCACGTGGGATAAGCGCGATCACCGGGCTCTGGCCAAGGTCTGCGAGAAGCTCTACAGCCGTCTGTGCAAAGAATTCGACATCAACCGCAAGCACAATATCTGGTCGCCCAAGCTGCCGATCTACGTGTTCTGGACCGAACGCGAGTTCAACCGATTCAACGTGAACTGCCTGCTTCGGCCATCGGGTATCCGGGCCGGCGGGTACTGCTGGAGCCGAATGGGCGTGACGTTCGTGGTGCTCAACCAGGTCAAGTATTCCCAGTTGACCAAGGCCGAAGCCCAAAAGTGGTTCTTTGAACTGCTGGTCCATGAGACCACCCATGCCTTCAACGCTCGTTACCTGAGCGATATCAAGCTTCCGAGTTGGTACAACGAAGGCATTGCCGAGCTGATGGCGGCCGAACTGGTCCCTGATTGTCGGGCGGACAAGTGGTGGCGGTCGGCGACCCGGTATGTTCGGGACGGGTCGGTCGATATCGAGACCAACTTCGACCGATTTCGCGGCTCGGCCTTGGACTACGCCGTCATGCAGAGCCTCGTTCGTTACATGATGTTCAAGAAGAAGAAGGAGTTCATCACCTTCTACAAGCTGCTAAAGGAAGGTATGGACCAGGATGACGCCCTGAAAGAAGCCTACGGGCTGACCCGCCAGCAACTGGTGGACAAGTGGCTGCACGCAGCCCGGGCGATGTGATCGGGCCAGACACTACGGTTTTCCCACGCCCCCGCGGCCCAACTCGTCGGGGCGGTTCTTTGCGCGGTTACTGGTGAGACCGACGACTCGGTCAGCAATCCGAATTGGCCCGGGCGGGACTTGAACCCGCACGTCCCGAAGGACAAGGGATTTTAAATCCCTAGCGTCTGCCAATTCCGCCACCGGGCCAGAGGCGCACTAGCATAGCGTGCAACCTGTAGATTGGTATCGGCAAAGAGACGCAACGGCAGCAGCGCATTACGTTGGATGCCCTCCTGCTACCGCTCGTTGGTCCGGTCGACAGTGCCGTCCTTCTTGTATCGGTACTGGACCAGCCTGTGACCGCCCTCTAGGGCCTTCTTGAATTGCGTCTTGGTCGGTAGCTCGTAGGGATAGAGGCGGCCTGACAGGCGGACGAGTTCCCCGGTGAACCGGTTCCCCTTCTCGTGGTCGGTGGTGTCGCAGCGGATGGTGCCCTCTTGAGCCTGATGTGTGATCTCCTTGGGGTGATGGTTGGATCGGTGATAGGCCGGATTGCGGTAGGTCAGTTCGGGGATACTGATCTCCATGGTGGTCGGTCCGGTGATGTCGGTAATGGTGGCCGCCACGATTCGGATCCATCGGCCCTTCCGGAGGTGGCGATTCTGCTTGAGGCGGTCCTCGCCGATGTCGTAGTAGTAGTCTTTGGGTCCGCTGCAATCCACGGTCATGTTCTTGGCGTATTTGAGATACATCTCGTCGAACCATTTCTTGGTCCGCGGCTGGTCCCAATAGACCAGGTACGTTTCCGGATCCCCGGTGGGTTCTTCCCTGCCGAGCTCTTTGGCCATCTCGGCGTTCTCGGACTTGAGCCTGGCCAGATGGCCCTTGAGCCTGGCGTTGTCCGCCTCCAGCAGCTTGACCCGGGCTTCCAGTCGCGCGAGTTCAGCTTGGAGTTTCTCAACGTCCGTATCGCCCGCCAGCGCGCAGGCGGCGATCGCCAGAACCGTGGTGAACAGAACGACTCGCTTCATGGTTTCAACCCTCTTGACTGTACCCATATGTGCTCGACCGGAAGCCATCACGCCACTCCCTGCCGGCGCTCGCTGCGCCCCAACATGCTAGATAGGATACAACGTCCAACATCCCCACTATACGAGACCTGTAGCGATCTGACAAGTCGGGAGGGCTCCGGCCCAGCGGGGCCCGCCAAAGGCGAGGGAACGGGAGTGGGCGGCGCGGGGGCTCGGGCAGCTCAGGTGTCAGATGAGGTCAGCTCTGGCCAGGTCGCGGCCAGGGGTAGGCGCAGGGTGCAGCGGCTGTTGAGTTCCTCGGCGTCGAGGCGTCGGGCCATCCTGACCATGTCGGGGAAGGCCTCTTGGTCGGCGTACATGCCGATGCCGGTCAGACCCGCCTGAGCCCCGGCGGCGGCGCCCTCGCCGATGCACATGGGGGTGGCCCAGCCGCCGCGGTGTCCGTCTGCAACGGCAATGCGCGGGGCGATGAAGGTCTCACCTTCCTGATAGCCACTGAAGGCGGCGACAATGTCATCGCCTTTGAGAACGACGCGGCATATCTCGCCATCCAGCTCCATGCGTTTGGGCCCAATTCCGTCGGTGAAGTACCCGCGGAAGAATCGGTCGACCCTGTAGGTGGGAACGTCCCTGAGGGGCAGGCAACGAACGTCATCGCCGATGGCGCCTCTCCGCCGGAACCAATCCACCACACGTAGGCAGCGGTCGCGCGTTCTGATCATGTCCAGCACCATCACGAGTTCCCGTTTGGTGACAGCAAAGCCTAGGTCCTGAAGAACCGGCATGATGTCATTCTGCCCGGTCGCGACGGTGTAGTCGATTTGGTCGGCCCCGGAGGCAGCGGCTCGGGCGATGCCGGCCCGAACCAAGAGCCGGGCGACAGCGTTGTCGCTGAGGCCCGTTTCGTCTTCACCCTCGCCGGTCAGCAATTGCACCAGGAGGTTGAGCTTCTTGCCGGTGGCCTCGACGATTCGCAGTGCCATCACTCCATGGAGGCGCTCTTGATTGGCTCGATGGAAGACGAACAGTTCATATTGGTCGCGTTCGGAGATCGCCCGTGCGGCCAAGGGCCTGAATTGCGACAGGTCAGCCGGCATGGCCGGACGAATGATGAAACCCGTGTCAGCTAGAGCCGGCCCGGTCCCCGACAGGATCGTGACGGGTTCGTCGGTTCGTTCGGAGATCAGTTGTGCGTTCTCAAGGAGGTAGTCGTCCATCCTAAGGTCGGCTTCCTGGAAGGACTGAATGAAATGGTTGGCCCAGGCCATGATCTCTTGGCGGGCCGACTGGACGATCAGCCGCAAATCGTCGACTTCCCATCGCGACATACCGGAGGCGACGACAGCCGTGTCCTGCTCGGCCTGGTCGGATTGGTCACCTTCGGCTTCGGGACGCTCTTGGCCCGATAGCAGCACATCCAGGCGATCTTGCGCAGGCTGGAAGTCTGCTTTGAAGGTCAAGGCGTTCTGGTAGGCGCCTTTGGCGCCGTCGAGGTCACCGAATTTCTCCAGATAGGTCCCCAGGAAGTAATGGCTGGGGGCGTGGGAGAAGTCCACGGACAGCCCCTTGAGGATGGTGTCGATGGCGGCCTCGTAGTTGCCGGTCTGAGTGTGGGCCTGAGCGGCGCCGATGTACCCCAGCAGGAAGTGCGGGTCGACCTCGACGGATCGGTCATAGGATCCCAGGGCGCGGTCGATTCGGTGGGAGCGCCGGTAGATCTCCCCGAGATGGAAGTACACATTGGGGGTCGGCAGGTCAGCCTCGGCGGCCGACTCGAACAGATCCAGAGCTTCGAAGTCCCTGCCTTCTTGCGGGGCGATGACGCCGGCGAAGAATTTGCCGTTAGGCGTGTCGCGGAACAACGCCACGTAGCTCCGGATGATGGCGATGGCTTCGTCGACCAGTCCCAGTAGGTAGAGGACTTCGGCGATGGTCGGCGCCATGGCTGTCCGCAACGGATTGCTGTAGTACAAGCGCGTGATCAGGGGTACGGCCAGGCATGGGCGAGCGGTGTTGGTGAGCATTTCGGCCATTTGCCAATCATGCTCGATTTGGATATTGGCCGCGGCGCGGTAACCGTAAGGCGAGTTGAAGCAGAATAGCTCCTGCCACGGCACGGGCTGCATGTCCTCGGGGAGCTCGGGTATGGCCGGTGGGACGCTATCCCAGGTATCGATGCTCTTGTGGCCGCCCAAGGGCTGGTCATAGGCGTCGGCCAAGGTACGGCCGTCCATGTCCTTGGGAACGGCCAGGTCGCAGAGGCGCAGGATGGTCGGGCAGACATCGACGACGCGCACCCCGTGGACCAGGGCATCGGCGCGTACGCCGGCGCCCTGCATGGCGAAGATGCCTTGCGGGCGATGCTGACTGGCCTCGGCGCGGGGCCCCATGGGCACGGCCCCCCGCGGGGCTTGGGTGTGAGGGATGTAGGCCCGGGGGGAATAGACGATGACGGTGGCGTCATCGCCGGCCAGATACAGCAGGCGCCCCAGCAGCAGGTCGCACAGTCGGACAGAGCTGCTGACGACATCGTTGAAATGGTCGAACTCGACTTGGTCGACCCAGTCCAGCTTGGGAGCTCGGTACTTCAGGAAGTACCGGCTCAGCTGTTCGATGGCCGGGTAGCTGACGCTCATTACCTGCCAGTCGGTGTTTTCCATCAGCCAGGTGGATACGGTGTGCACGGTCAGGGTGCGGGCGACCGATGCGCCAATCCGGAGGAGATACGGGTCGTCGCCCGCCAGCTCATTCATGTGGGGAGCGAACAGATACATCGTCTGGGCGTCGATGTCCTGCAGCGTGACGGTGTACTCCTGTAACGTTGCCCGCTGGTCGGGCGGGTAGACACTGTCGTCGGGGATCTCGAACGGATCCCAGTAGTTGGCCGGTGGGCTGATGAAGAAATTGCGGCCGACAAAGACACCGTTGACAGGCTCGGCGACGTCCACCGACGGGAAGCCCACGACGTTACAAGGAATGTCTTGTTGGGATAGGATCTCCCAAAAGGTCTTGGCCTGGCGGGACAAGCGAGTGACCGGCCGGGCGGCTCGGCCGTGGTCGTAGACCTCGTGGGTGCCGTAGACCCCGTGGCGGTCGGGGTGTTTTCCGGTGGCCAGGGAGGTGTAGATTGCCGGTTCCATCAACGGCTTGGGCGAATTCATCGTACCGATCACCCCCCGCTGCACCAGCCCAGCCAGATGGGGCAGCTCGTTGCCGTCTAGGAGGGGGTTGACGACATCCCAGCCGGCGGAGTCCCAGGCAACCAGCAAGATCTTTGAATTGACCGCGTTGCTCATAGTCGGATCGCTATTCCCGGTGGGCCCACGGATGTGGACAGGCGAACAGAGCGCCTACTCGCTGGCCTCAGCCCCAAGGCTGCGGTGGGCCCTACTTGTACTGTATCGGCCGAGCCGCAGTGCGACACGAGCGTTACGACGGCTTTGTCGTGTCGGCAGTTGCGGACGGGCTACAACCGATGACGTGATTCCATGGCCCGGGCCGCCTCGTCGGTGACCTCCCGAGCCCAGCCGCTCATGAAGCTCTTGTAGACGACGGGCAGAAGCAGATTCGGCTCGAGCATGTATCGCATGAGATCGTACAGGAAGAAGCTCGGGCTGTCATCGCGGCCTTGCAGCTTGAACCGGCGGTATCCCAGGTCGTAGACCCGCTTCATTTCGGCGGTGGTGAAGTTGCACGACCGCACATTGCCCGCCAACGTTTCCACGGGCATGAGACAACCTACCTTTTGGCGGCGGTCGGTCGGCATCTGGGCAAGCTTGAGGGCGGAGGCCCGTTGCTGGCTGGCCATGCGGAAGTAGTGATCGGCCCGGACCTGACAATGCAGGCCGCAATTCTCGTTGATTAGGATCTCGATGCGGTCGGGGTCGAGCTCGGCGAGCAGGTCGTACTCGAACCCATCGTCCGGGTGCAGCATGACGCTGTCGAAACGCTCGGTCATGGTCTTGTAGTAGTCGGCTAGGCCCAGACCCTCTTCCACCGTCACCTTGATCACCGAGGCGGTCAATTTGAGTTTGGGATGGCGGGTGCTGACGTGATCGTACAGCAACTCGCTGCAGAGAATCACGCCGTTAAGCCCGCTGCCGTTATCGATCATCTCCAGCATTCGGTTGCAGACGGGGTCGTCCAGATCGTCCGGCTCAAGCAGGTGGTTGCTGAAGGTGTAGTAGGTCCCGACGCCCATTTCGTTGTAGCGCCGAATGACCTCGGCCAGGGCGTCGAAGTTTGGGGGGGGCTTGGCGATCAGTCGTCCGCTATTCCACGGTACGCCCGGGGCGCCGTGGATGCCGTCGATCTTGGGATGGCAGTCGAACCGCTGGGCCAGGACGGCCAGCACGTCATAGATGAGCTTGCCGTGGGCAAACAGCCCGCTGACGTTCCACCGGGCCTCGGGCCACAGCGGATGCACGGCATCGGGGCCGGTCGGCAAACGGTTTGGGGGGACACTCTTGGGGACCTCCACCACCATGGGCTTAACCGGCGGGGTCTCGGGCTGTTCGTTGTTGCTGGGTTGGGGCGCATTGGCGTCGGCGCCGGCGGCCTGGGCCTTCTTGAAGGCATCCAAGGCGTGCCGACCGGCTTGGCCGGAGGTGAAGGCCTTGAAGATAATGGGCATGACGATTTCCGGTTCGATGATGTACCGGAGGAAATCGAACAGGAAATTGGGGGGTTTGTCCTGTCGGCCCTGCAGCTTGAATCGCCGATAGCCCAGCTCATAGGCAGCCAACATTTCAGTGGTGGTGAAGTTGTAGCTGCGATGGGCGTTGGTCATGTTCCGCATTGGCATGCGGCAGGAGGCGTTCTCGAACTCTTGGAGCTGGGTCCTCTGCAGGTCGGTTTGCCCGGCCTTCATGATCAGGGCGAAGTGCTCGTAATCCTCGGCCCGGTGCGGGCAGTTGCGGGCGCAGTTCTCGTTGACGAGCACTTCGATCCGGTCAGGGTCGAGCTGGGCGAGCAGGTCGTAGTTGAACCCGTCAGTGGGGTGCAGCATGACACTGTCGAAGCGTTCCAGGTGTGATCGATAGTAGTCCAGGTCCCCTCCCCCCTCTTCGATGGTGACTTTGACCACCGAGGCGGTCAATTTCAGATTGGGGTGGGTCTTGCGGATGTGGTCAAACAGCAGATCGCTGGACAGGATCACCCCGTTGAGGCCACTATCGTTGTCGATGTAGTCCAACAGCGTGTTGGCGTCGCGATGGTCGAGGTCGCCGGCGTCAAGAATGTGATTGCTGAAGGTCATGAAGACGCCGACGCCGATGTCGTTGAAGCTCTTGACGGTGGCGGTCATCGCCTGAGCGGTGGGCATGTGCAGATGGCTGACCCGGCCGCTATTCCACGGCACGCCGGGTGCGCCGTGGACGCTGTCCAGGCCGATTCGGCAGCCGTACCGATCGCGCAGGAGGTTGTAGAGGTCGTAGATCATGCGGCCGTGCGTGAACAGGCCGCTGACGTTCCAACGGGCCTCGGGCCACAGCGGATGGCGAACGGCAGCGCCGGTCGGTAACGGATCAGGCATCAATCAGGACGCCTCCTTCCATGGGTCAGTCTAGTCATTCTAGGGCGCAGACATGCGACCCGCAAATCGCGTCGCGATTGGGGCCATTATGCCGGGGGCGATGGCTGGACGGCAATAACAAGATGGTCACCCTTAATGTTGTTGCGGGTGTCGCGGACCGCGACACTGGCCCGACACGTATTGGCGTTCGTCGGGCAGGGACGAGGATGAACTCGGATCACATTGGGATAGCGCCCGACTTGCTGACTTCCCCTGGCCATTGAGGCTACCGGGGCGGGTCCGCGGCCGGCGAACTTACTGGTGGAGCAGTCGCAGGGCCTCTTCGACCTCCCGACGCGCGGCGCTGCCGGGCTTGAGATGTTTCAGACCGGTCTTGAGGACCTCGCTGGCCTGATCCGGCTTCCCTTGGGAAGCCAGGAGGCGGGCCTTGCCGAGGATGGCTTTGGCGCTATCGGCGTCCAGTTCGATAGCCTCGGTGTAGTCGGCCAGGGCCTTGGCGGTGTCGCCGGCCTGTTCGTGGACGCCGCCCCGGAAGGCGTACTCCTTGCCGGCGTTGTGAGAATCCGCGGCGGCGCTTTGAGGGTCCTTGGCGGCAATGTTAGCCTTCATGGAGGCCAGGAGGATATTGATCAGGGCGTCGCAGTGTTCGAGCGCTTCTTCGTACTGGCCCAGCTTGCTTAATTCCCGGCTCAGCAGGACGTGGGGCGTGATTACCCCAGGGACGGCCTCGGTGACCTGGCGGGCCAGATCCAGGGCCCTGTCCATCTGGCCGGCCGCGGCCAGCAAGACCGCCTCCTGGTAGATGCTATGCCAGCGGACAAGATCTCTCGCGTCGCCTCGCTCGGGGAGAATATAGACGTCCCCGGGACCTCCACCCACGTAGCCGAGGCCACTGGCAGCAGGCCCCTCGACGGGGGTGTAATCGGCGGCGGGTTTGGTCTGGGCGATGGTCTGCAACTCGTGAGACATGCCATTAGCTAGGTTGACATGCTGAGCGTAGATGTTGTCGGCCTCGTCCGGATCCGTTTGCAGGTCGTACAGTTGCGGGTCATTGCCGTCGATGAGCTTCCACTTCAACCCCGCCAAACCGTACAGAGGATTGGCCCCGTATTGGGTCGGCACGAGGGTTTCGCAATAGAGCTGGCGATTTCGGTCTGGCATGACCTTGTCGGGGTCGATGAGGTAGCCCATGAGGTCCCGGCCGTCAATCATGACGGGTCGGCCGGTGGTTTGCGCGGCCGAAAAGATCGTCGGTGTCAGGTCCACCAGCCCGACCGGGTCGATGACTTCCCGGGCGTTAGTTTGCCCTGGTAGCTTGACCAATAGAGGCACCTGGATGGCGGGCTGGTAGATGAAGAACTGGTGCCCGTATTCGCCATGCTCGCGGAGCATCTCGCCGTGATCGGCGGTGATGATGATCATGGCGTCGTCGTAGATTCCCAGTCGCTTGATCTCGTCGAGGAGTCGGCCGATGCAGTGGTCCACGTAGGCGACTTCCGCGGCGTATTGACCGGACTCGTCGGTGCCGAATCGAGAGGCGAATTCCTCGGGCGCTTCGTAAGGCAGATGGGGGTCGTAGTAGTGAACGAACAGGAAGAGTTTCTCATCGTCGTGATGTCGGCCCAGCCATTCGATGGCCACGTCGGTGGCTTCCGAGCCGGCGCGTTCGTTACCCCATCCGCGGCTGCGCGGATCGCGGAATTGGTCGTCGTATTCTTCAAAGCCCTGAGCCAGGCCGTAGATGTGGTTCAAGACGTCGGCGCTAATCACGGCCCCGGTTCGGTAGTCGTGCTTGGCGAGTATCTCTGTGACGGTCAAGTACTCTTCGGGCAGGCGGTAGCCGGGCTGACTCCGCACGCCGTGGTTGGGTGGCAGGAGCCCGGTCAGTATGGTCGAATGGGCTGGTAGCGTGATCGGGACGGCCGAAGTCGCTGTTCGAAACAGCGTGGCGCCGCGGGCGAAGGCGTCGATGTTGGGCGTTACGTCCTTTCGGCTGGGATTGTAGGCCCCGATATGGTCGGCCCGGCAGGTGTCGATGCTGATCAAGATGATACGCTTGGCTTGTGGGGCCGGGCTGCCCAGCAGTTGCGGGACAATCAGCCACGCTGCGGCGCCAATCAGCACCACCACGGAAATAACACGAAGGAAGGGGAATTGTTTCGCGGGCATAGTTGGTCTCTGGCTACGACTAAATGATTGTCGGCGGTTGGCCGACACAGCCTCAACCTATTGTACCGGGGGCGCGGAATTTGCCGCAAGCGAACCTGCCGGGCCGGGCCGCCGGGAATCCACATTTTCGGCGAAAGTGGCCTCATTTTCGGGTCGATATTGATGATGGAGTGACGTGTCATTTGCCCCACGTCGGGGCGTAGCTGGGTGATGGGGATGGAACACAGCGAATCATTACATAGCGCCGGGCCGGTGATTTGCCCGCACACCAAAGCGGCGTGCGTGGCTGAGCATTCGCCCGCGGAGTGCGACCGCTTCTGGGATTGCCTGCAGGAACGCATGCAGGCCGAGGGCTCGGCTGCGCCGGATCGCTCAGTGACGGTGGACACCATTCGCCCTGCCGAAACCGATGTCGCCTGACCGTTCGTCGGGCCCGCAAGAAATTTCGCAGCTCTGCCCCCCTTTTCCCCGTCTTCCCAAATGGCTGCCTAGAATGTTGTGCGGATTCGGCTGTGCCGGCTCCCCCTTCCGGTGCTTTGCCGAGAACCGTTTGAGGCGGTGATCAGGTCTCCCCCTGCCTGATTGCCGCCTCGTTTTCTTGCCAAATCGTGGGGGCCCGCCCGGTCGGATCGGCTCAAGCTCATCATTGGCGGGGCGTTGCGCACGTGGTACAGTTGGTCTGTTATGTTGCTTTCGATTAGCACAACTCATCGGCCAGCCACCGACCTGGGGTACCTGCTGCACAAGAACCCCCAACGCTGCCAAAGCTTCGAGCTATCCTTCGGAGCGGCGCATGTCTTCTATCCGAAGATCGGTGACGATCGATGCACAGCCGCACTGCTGTTGGATGTCGACCCGGTGGGTATGGTTCGCGGTCGCGGCGATAGCCACACCGGCCTGCTCGACCAATACGTCAACGATCGGCCTTACGTGGCGTCATCGTTCCTGTCGGTGGCAATCTCCCGGGTGTTCGGCACGGCCATGGGCGGACGGTCTCAGGAACGCCCGGAGCTAGTCGACACCCCGATTCCGTTGGAAGCGACGATTTCCGTTCTGCCCTGCCGCGGCGGAGAGAGCTTCCTGCGAGGGCTTTTCGAACCGTTGGGATACGAGGTCGAAACAGTAGGATCGCCGCTGGATGAGACGTTCCCCGATTGGGGCCCCAGCCCCTACTTCCGCGTAACGCTCCGCAAGACGGCTCGCCTGGCCGAACTGCTGACCCAACTGTATGTGCTCGTGCCGGTCCTGGATGACACCAAGCATTACTACGTGGGCGACGCCGAGGTCGAGAAGCTCTTGGCCAAGGGCGCCGGTTGGTTGGCCACCCATCCGGAGCGGGAGACCATCACGCGTCGGTACCTCAAGCATAGGCCGAGCCTGGCCCGGTTGGCCATGGCGCGCCTGGCCGAGCAGGACGATGGGCGGGCATCGGACGAGACGGGCGACTCTGTATCGGCCGAGGATGCCGGCGAGCAGCAATTGCGCCTCAACGACCAACGGATCGGAGCGATCCTGGCGGCTTTGCGGGCGGCCAACGCACACCGCGTGCTGGACCTCGGCTGCGGCGAGGGCAAGCTGCTGGCCGAGTTGCTCAAGGACAAGCAGTTCGAGCGACTGGTCGGGATGGACGTTTCCGTTCGCACGCTGGAATACGCTGCTAAGCGATTGAACCTTGAGCGCCTGCCGACGGCCAAGGCCGAGCGAATCGCGCTGATGCACGGGTCGCTGCTCTACCGCAACAGCCGGCTGGAAGGTTTCGATGCGGCTGTGGTGGCCGAGGTCATCGAACACCTCGATCCGCCCCGCCTGGCCGCCTTCGAACGCGTGGTGTTCGAGTTCGCCAAGCCGTCCACCATTATCCTGACCACGCCCAACCGTGAATACAACGTCCTGTGGGAGTCCCTGCCGGCCGACAAGCTCCGCCACCGGGACCACCGCTTCGAATGGACTCGCCAGGAGTTCCAAGCTTGGGCAACCGCCCTGGCGGGCCGCTTCGGCTACGCCGTCCGCTTCCTGCCGGTGGGCCCGGAAGACCCGGCCCACGGCCCGCCGACGCAGATGGGGGTGTTTGAATGCAAGTAGGCATTCCCAGACTGTCGTTGGTGGTATTGGTTGGCGCGAGTGGGTCGGGTAAGTCGACGTTTGCGCGGGAGCACTTTTTGCCGACGGAGGTGCTTAGTTCCGATGCGTGTCGCGGGATGGTGGGCGACAACGAGAACGATCAGACGGTTACGCCCGAGGCGTTCGAATTGCTGCATGCGATTGCCCGAACGCGGCTGAAGCTCGGGAAGTTGACCGTCGTCGACGCCACGAACGTTCGCCGTGAAGACCGTCAGCCGCTGGTGAAGCTGGCGCGGGAGTTCCACGCCCTGCCGGTGGCGATTGTGTTCAACGTTGGTGAAAGCGTCTGCCGTCAGCGGAACAAGGGACGCGAGGATCGGAATTTCGGAGACCATGTGATTCGGGGCCATTGTCAGGCGCTGCGGCGGTCGCTGCGGGGTCTGAAGCGTGAGGGCTTCAGCCACGTGATCGTGCTGGACTCGCCCGAGCAGGTCGATTCGGCCGCGATCGAGCGGCGTCCGTTGTGGAACGACAAACGCGACGAGCACGGGCCGTTCGACATCATCGGCGACGTGCACGGCTGTTGCGATGAGCTAGAGGCGCTGCTGGGCGAGCTTGGCTACCAACCGGTGGAGTTGGCGGACGATTCGCTTTGGGGGTCGGCCGGCTACGTTCACCCCGAGGGGCGCAAGACTGTCTTCCTGGGCGACCTGGTGGACCGCGGCCCGCGCGTGCTGGACACGTTGCGGCTGGTCCGAAACATGGTCACCAGCGGAGTCGCCCTGGCCGTCCCCGGCAACCACGACACCAAGTTTCTGCGCAAGCTACGGGGCAAGAACGTTCAGATCACACACGGGCTGGCCGAGAGCCTGGCCGAGCTCGACCACGTGCCGCGGGAGTTCCGCGACGAATTCGGCAAGCAGGCGGCCGAGTTCATCTACTCATTGGTCAGCCACTACGTTCTCGATGACGGGAAGGTGGTGGTCGCCCACGCGGGCATGCCGGCCGAGATGCAGGGGCGCGGCTCGCCCAAGGTCCGGGACTTTGCCCTGTACGGCGAGACCACGGGCGAGACCGACGAGTTCGGCCTGCCGGTGCGATTCGACTGGGCGGGTGAGTATCGCGGGTCGGCCACAGTTGTCTACGGCCACACGCCCACGCCCGAAGCCCAGTGGTTGAACCGAACCATCAACATCGACACGGGCTGCGCGTTCGGCGGACGGCTGACCGCACTGCGGTGGCCGGAGAAGGAACTTGTGGACGTCCCGGCGGCGAGAGTCTACTTCGAACCGTCCAAGCCCTTCGAGCCAAATGAGGCCGCCGAGCGGTCGGCTCAGCAGATCCATGACGATGTGCTGGACGCCGAAGACGTGCTCGGCAAGCGGATTGTTCAGACGCGGTTGCGGGCGAACATCACCGTTCGCCAGGAGAACGCCACCGCCGCGCTGGAGGCGATGAGCCGCTTCGCCGTGGATCCCAAGTGGCTGATTTACTTGCCGCCGACGATGAGCCCGTCGGAGACGTCCCAACGCGAAGGGTTGCTGGAGCATCCGGAAGAGGCGTTCGCCTATTACCGCGCCGCGGGGGCGCCCAAGGTGATGTGCGAGGAAAAGCACATGGGTTCGCGCGCGGTGGTGGTTGCCTGCCGTGATGCCGACGCCGCCCGAAAGCGATTCGGCGTGACCGACGGGCGCAGCGGAATTGTGACCACGCGAATGGGCCGTGCGTTCTTCAGTGATGACACGCTGGAAGCGGCCCTACTTGAACGCGTGCGCAATGCTATTGGCGCCGCGGACCTGTGGGATCAACTGGAGACGGATTGGCTCTGCCTGGATTGTGAACTGATGCCCTGGTCGGCCAAGGCTCAGGAATTGCTGAAGGGCCAATACGCGGCGGTCGGGGCTGCGGCGCGGATGTCCCTTCCGGTCGCCGTCGCGGCGTTGGAGCAGGCGGCCAAACACTCCGCCGATGCCGATCAGGCCGCGGCGCTGGCCCAGCGATACCGAGATCGGGAAGATGCGGTCGAGAAATACGTGGCCGCCTATCGTCAGTACTGCTGGCCGGTCACGGGCTTGGACGACCTGAAGTTGGCCCCCTTTCACGTGATGGCCAGCGAGGGGCATGTGCACGTCGAGCGTGATCACGAATGGCACATGCAGACACTGGCCGGCGTGTGCGCGTGTGAGGAGCAGCTCTTGCTGGCGACGGCGTGTAAGGTCATTGACGTGACGGACCCAACCAGCGAGGCCGACGGCATCACCTGGTGGGAAGACATGACCGCCCGTGGGGGCGAGGGCATGGTGGTCAAGCCGCGGACCTTCATCGCGCGAGGCCGACGCGGGTTGGTGCAGCCGGCGTTGAAATGTCGCGGCGGGGAGTACCTGCGAATCATCTACGGTCCGGAGTATGTGGTCGAGGAGAACTTGTCCCGCCTGCGGGCACGGGGTCTCGGCCGTAAGCGATCGCTGGCGTTGCGGGAGTTCGCATTGGGGGTGGAGGCATTGGAGCGGTTTGTCCGTCGCGAACCGTTGCGTCGTGTGCACGAGTGTGTCTTCGGCGTGATGGCGATGGAATCGGAGCCGGTCGACCCGAGGCTGTAGGCCTTTAGTTGTCCTTGAAGATTCAGGCAACGACCTTACAACAATCTCCGAACCTGCCCCGCCTCGTCTGCGTAGAATAGATACAGACAGCACAAGGATGTGTGGCCGTCGGGGCCCAACAACGCAGGTCTCCCCCCGCCTGCGTTCGCCCGACGGTTCAGTGGAGCGCCGGGTTTGTCCTCCTTTCCCCGGCGCTGTTTTTGGCCTACGTGAGGGCGCAAACAAACCGCCGCGCCGGGTTGTCCCGGCGCGGCGGTTTGCCATGTCTGCTCTCTTTCCTATCGTCTGCGTCGCAGCAACGCGGCAGCCCCGATGCCCAGCAGGCCGATTGTTAACGGTTCGGGGACCTCGCCGCCGGACCCGCCTTCGCACTTGGATAGCCCGTAGTAGGGCTGCAACAACTGCAAGTCGGTGAGGTTGATTAGCGAGTCGCAGTTGGCGTTGCCATCGGCCCATCCCAACCCGGAAATCCCGAAACTGCCCCTCATGACCTGAATATCCGTCACGTTGACGCGACCATCGAGAGTGAAGTCGCCCATGAAGGTCCCCTGCCCATCGATGATGCCGTCACCATCGCAGTCGTACTCGACGTAGTGCTCCACGAACCATTTCAGGTCGTCGAAATCGACGTCGCCATCTCCGTCAAAATCGTAGGTGCCGGGATCGCCGCCCATGTTGCCACACAGGAGGTCGATATCGTCGGCGTCGACGTCGTTGTCGCCGTCGAGATCACCCATCTTTCCGCCGCCCAAGGCCAAGGGAGAGAACCCTGTGGTCATCACCGTAATGGTGTTGGCCTCCAAGTCGCGGCCGAGCACGGGCAATTGCTCCCAGTACCCGTTGGACAGTTGGTGGTAGACAAAGAGGTCTTCCTCGTCCAGATCCGGCGCGCCCGTCAGGTCCAGGTAATTCAGCGTCATGGTCACGCCGCCGTCGAAGTCGCCGCCAAACCCGACCTCCCATTCGTGCAGTTGGCCGTCCGGTAGGTCGAAAGTGATCCCATCATTGGGATCGGCAGCCGTGACGTGGTAGTCGGCGTCCAACAGCCCGGCAGAGGTCACTTCGTCGAACAAGTAATCGAATCCGCCGATTGCGCCCGAGCCGCCACCGACGACGCCGCTCTCGTATCCGGCGTCGACATAGGAGCCCACGCCCTGGCCGACGGTGTAGGTAGCGATTACGTGTTCGCCGCCGCCGGGGCCGGTCAGGAAGCAGTTAACATTGATGGCTTGGTTGGGTTGGCTGACCAGGTACACGAACTCGACCTCGGGGCCCAAGTGCGGCTCCCCGAGCTTGCGCAAGACGAATGTCCCGCCCATTTCATCACCGAAGGAAGTCTCCGCGAAGCCGTCGAACGGCGGCAAGGCGTCGGTGGGCTCGTTGCTGGCCCAGACGTCGTAGGTCTCCGAGGGCGGCGTGATGTAGATCTCTCCGGCCAGTTCCCAGTGGCTGTCGATCACGGTGGCGAACGGGTCGGTGGCCACCGGGGAATCGCTGCCCAGGATGGTCGACCGGTGCTGGTGGAATTTGCCCGTGATGCCGGTATAGCCGAAGTAGTCGCAGTCGATGACGTCGGGGTCGTACCCGACCTCGCCGGTGGTGTTGACCACCGTGATCGTCATGCCGACCAAGTTCTCGCCGAAAGCTCCGGCGCCGACGGTGAAGGGGTCACTGACGAGCAGGTCGTAGATGGTCCCGTTGAAGATAGTTGTCTGGGCGATGGCCGCGTTGGCGACCCCCAGAGCGACCAGCCCAGCTAGAAAGCACAATGCCAAGCGTTTCATGGTAGCTCTCCCTATGCAGTTCCTGGCGGACTTCCCTGAGCGATCGGACCTTCCCCTGGCGGAAACAGACCCAGCAGCAGACCCCATCGCCACTGTCCATATGCTAGCGCGCCCAAGGGGCGGCGACAACGAAATATCTGGCCTCGACCGAAGACAAGTCAGCGGACGAGTCTATTGTCGGCGGCGCAGTAACGCCGCGGCGCCGATCGTCAGCAGACCGATCGTCAGCGGTTCGGGCGCGGCCGAAGCCACACTCCCGAAGTTGCCCTTGAGAATCTGCAGGTCGGTGGCGTTGACAACATCGTCACAGTTGGCGTTGCCGTCGGCCCAACCCACACCGGACGAGCCAAAGCTTCCCTTCATGATCTGCAGGTCGGTGGCGTTGACCACGCCGTCGGGAGTGCCGTCGCCGTCGTTGTCGTATTCGACATACGTCCGGACGAACTCGTTGAGGTCCGCTTCGTCAACGTCCCCGTCGCCGTCGAGGTCCAGACAGATGTCATACGGGAAGCAGGGGTCGGGTATGCCCATGTTCGAGCAGAAGATGTCGATGTCATCGGCGTCGACGTCGCCGTCCAAGTCGCCGGGGACGGTGCCGGCCCCTGGCCCGAGAACGGTGTTGATGTGGCCGTCGTCAGCGGTGAACGTCAGCGTGCCGTCCGGCGCGTTGGTGTGGACCAGCCGGATCGTCTGGCTGAGGCCTTCGGGCGTCTTGACGAGGATGGCGTAGTTGAACTTCAACCCGTCAAAGCCGTCGGCAGCGACGGTGGCGACAGCCCCATCGCCCCAGGCGTTACAGGCGCCGTAGGAGGGGTTGTAGTCCCCGACATACTCGTCCGGATCGTGCCAGAGGTTCAGGCTGGGATCGGGATGAGCGGGGTTGAGCGTCCAGGTGCTGGCCTGGTCGCCCAGCGACGGGTAGGTGGTCCAGCCGGCCCAGGTGGGATATCCGGCGGCCTCGGCGCCCCATTTGTCATAAAACGCTGTTCCGTGGAGGTTCAGCAGCCCCGACGTGTCCAGGTCCCTGATCTGATAGTTGAAGTACTGGATGTCGGCGTAGATGTCATAGATGTATTCGTAGGCGGATTGGCCCCCGTAGGTGATCGGGTTGACCTCCAGTAGATTCAGCGTGGCCCCCGCCTGCGTCTGCGATGCGGGCCAGGTTACCGTCAGCAATAGGGCGATAACGCATGTGATCCATAGGCCCTGTCTCATGTCATTCTCCTTCTGATGTGAGCCTTCGGGCCGCATGTTTGCGGAAGACGCCACCGCCCTGTACCCACGCGGCCCCGGCCAGTCCCAATGAATTGATGCCTCTACCGTCTCCTACGCTACCGCGCCGGGCGGCGTCCGACAAGGGGACACTTCCCCCCTTTGCGGCGCAACGAACAGGGCCGCCGGGGGTCTCCGACGGCCCTGAGGATGCGGTGCGGAGGCGTCTAACGCTTATGCCGCAGTAGCGCCATGCCTCCGATGGTTAGGAGGCCAATCGTCAACGGTTCGGGCACGGCCCCCGCGGCCAGGCCGAAGTTGCCTTTGAGAATTTGGAGGTCGGTGGCGTTGACGACGGTGTCGCAGTTGGCGTTGCCGCCGGCGAAGCCCACTCCGCCGACACCGAAATTGCCCTTCATGATCTGCAGATCGGTGGCGTTGACGACCCCGTCAAGATTGAAGTCTCCTTGAAAGGTGCCCTGCCCATCGGCCGTGCCGTCGCCGTCGGTGTCGTACTCGACCAGCGTTTCAACAAGGAGGATCATGTCGTCCTCGTCCACTACGCCACTGCTGTCCAGATCGTAGGTGGCCAGATCGCCCGAACCATGTTGGTGCAGAGGATGTCGATGTCGTCGGCGTCGATATCGCCATCGAAATCGCCGGGCATGGACCCGCCGGGGCCGACAACGGTGTTGGCTGACGTTTCGAAGGTATCGGGGACGTAGGTAATCGTTCCGTACGGGCCGTCCAGGTGGATCAGGCGAATGGTCACCTGGAGGCTGGCGCCGTCCCAACTGCTGTCCTGGGTGAAACTCCAGAACTTCAGGCCGTCGTAGGCATCGCCGCCCGCAACGGTCTGGATTTCTCCGCCGAGCCAGGAGTTGCCCGCTCCTGCGGCATACTCGCTAGGGGTGTGCCACCGATTGACCAGGCCATGCGTGGCCGCGTAAACCGGGTCGTATCCTCGACCAGGCCAATAGGCGGGGTTGCCCCAGTCGTTCTGGATGATCTCGGCTTCGGTCGGGTGGATCCACCAGACGTCATCGCCGTCGCCTTCGCCATAGGACGGGTAGTGTGGCGACTGATAGGTCCACGGGTCGAAGTTGCAGATCCAGCTTTCGTAGCCGGCGGCCCAGCCTTCCCATTTATCCCACATAGCGCCTTCGTACATATTCAGCACGCGTGTGGCGTCGAAGCCGGTCAGGTGGAAGTTGGTGTAAGACGTGCCGTAGATGTCGTAGATGTACTCCCAGGCGGCCTGACCGCCCCAGGTGATTGGGTTGGCTTCCAGGAGGACCATGTCCCACTCGTATGCTGATGCGGTGGCCGTTAGCAGCAGCATCAGGCCGACAGCCGTGGTCAGTACGTGTCGCCTCATGTCCGTCTCCTTTGGGTGGCGGGGCATGCCCAGTTGTTGGGTGTGCATCAGCGTCCCGGAACGACCGCCGATGCCCCTGCACGGATTCTGAATTGTGGCCTCACGCCGTATTGAAGATACCACGCAAGTCGCCAACCGGCAAGGGACCCCCCCGCACTTTGGACCACAACGAGGCTTGCCCCCGGCCGCGTTTGGCCTAAGATTTGGCGTCCGCCCCGATCGGGCTGGCCGGAGAAAGCTATGACCCCACGCGAACGGATGAGGAAGTTCTACAACGGCGAGCCCGTTGACCGGGTTCCCAACGGCCTGGGCGCTTGCGAGACCGCCGGTATGCACGTGCTGGCCTACGAGCGGCTCAAGCAGGTCCTGGGCGTTGATAGCCTCACCAACCGCATGTGCACGTTCATGTGCAACTCGGTGTTTGAGCCCGAGGTCATCGACGCCATGGACGGCGACATGATCCTGCTCAACAGCCGCATGTGCGGGGCGCCGTTCCGAGGGCCTCTATCCGAGGGCCAATGGAAAGACCAGGACATCTGGGGCACCACCATTCAGGTCCCCAACGATTGGTCGTTCCGGCGGGAGCCCGACGGTACGGTGTGGTGGGAAGGCTTCAACATGGTCTGCCCCCCCGGCGGGTTCTACTTCGACTGGCCGCCCGACAAGGACAGCCACACCGAACTACCCGACCTGGACAACCAACCCAGCCCGGATGATTTCCACCCCGAGATGAGTCTGTCGGATGAGTTCCTCCGCGAACTGGAAGAGACCGCCCAGTGGCTGTATGAGAACACCAACTACTCCATCGTGGTCGGCGAGTCGATCAGCGACCTGCAGATGAAGGCGGGCGGCCTGCAGGCGTGGTGGATGCGCATGGTGGCTGAGCCCGAGGCGTGTCATGCGTTCCTCGAGAAGATGGTCGATGCGGCCCTGGCCCAACTGCGGCAGGTCCATGACGCGGTGGGCAAGTACGCCGACGCGATGATCGTGGCCGACGACATGGGCGATTGTCGCGGCGTAACGTGCGGCCCGGACCTGTGGCGGGCCATCTACAAGCCCCACTACAGCCGCTTCTGGACGGAGTGGAAGTCCATTACCCCCATGAAGAGCATGCTGCATTGCTGCGGGTCGGTGGAGGCCATCCTGGGCGATTTTGCCGAGGGCGGGCTGTCGATCTTCAACCCCATCCAGCGGTCGGCGTTGGACATGGAAGCCGACAATCTGGCCGAAAAGTTCGGCGACGATCTAATCTTCTACGGCGGCGCGCTGGACGCGGTGATCACGCCGGCCTGGACGTCGGCCGACGTGGTCTACGCCGAAGCCAAGAAGACCATCGAGGCCTTCAGCGCCAATGGCCGATACATCTTTGCCGGCGTTCACAACCTGCCGGCGGAAACACCGGCCGAGCACCTGCAGGCCGCTCTCCAGGCCCTGCGCGACGTGCGGGCCGAACAAGCTGCCGAATGAAGGACTGACGATGATGACGAAACGGACTTCACTGTTGCTGATGTTGATGTGTGGGGGATTGGTCGGCTGCCAGGGGGGCGACCTGTGCATTCCCTGCATCGAGGCGGCCAAGGGTGCTGAGGAAACACCCATGGAGGCCGTCACCGGCACGATCCACCTGCTCCAGGATCGACCCCTCAGCCCGGACGCTTTGGTCATCGTCAAGTTGGCCGACGTTTCGCTGCAGGACGTGGCGGCCACTACGGTCGCCCAGCAAGTCATCCAGCCAGGCGACATGCGGGCCCCCTTCCCCTTCGAGCTGAAATACGACCCGACCAAGATCGACCCCCGCAACACCTACGCCGTCGGTGTTCGCATCGAAGACGACGGAAAGCTGGTTTTCGTCAACACCCAGGCCTACCACGTAATTACCCGCCACGCCCCGACCCAGCTCGACGTGACGGTCGACCCAGTGAAGTGAAGGCGCCCGATATGAAGACCTTCAGTATTGCCGAGTTCGGGGCCGTTGGTGACGGCCAGACTAAGTGCACCGAGGCGTTTGCCTCGGCGATTGCGGCTGTCAAGGAGGCCGGTGGCGGGACGGTGCTTGTCCCGCCGGGGGTGTTCCTTACCGGGGCGATCCACCTGATCAGCCACATGACGCTGGAGATGCAGTCGGGCGCAACGATTCTGTTCTCAGGCGACTTCGATGATTATCCGTTCGTTGAATCTCGCTGGGCGGGCACGGAACTGTGGATGTTCAGCCCCCTGCTGTTTGGCAAGGACCTCCAGAACGTCACTATCTGCGGCAAGGGCACGATCGACGGGAACCCGCAGACTTGGTGGGACCAGTTCGACAAGGTGATGGCTTCGGGCGATGCCGAGCCGATCTGCGACCACGGCCGCAATCTGGCCAAGCTCAATAAGGGCCGCTATGAGTTGACCGATGCCGGAGGCGGCGGCCTGTTCGCTCAGTTCCTGCGGCCGCCGCTGATTCAACTGAATAACTGCACTGATGTGCGGCTGGACGGATTCATCGTTCAGAACTCCCCCTTCTGGAACACGCACTTGGTCTACTGCACCAACGTGACGGTCCACGACGTGACGTTCCGCAACCCCAACGGCGCCCCCAACGGCGACGG